>NZ_JAPFHB010000002.1:0-469457 GCF_059803555.1 Chryseobacterium sp. TB1-D10
TGCGACCTCCGGGTTATGAGCCCGACGAGCTACCTACTGCTCTACCTCGCGGTGCAAAGATACAGCTTTTTCATTACGAGGCAAGTGAATTGGGAATTTTTATTTTTTCTGTGAAAAGTGAATAAAAAAATAGTGAGACGAATCTTTGTAAAAAAGTAAATTTCGTCTACCAAAATTTCAAACGGTAGACAAATATGTCAATAAAGTATAACAAAAAAAGAGAATCACACTGTGATTCTCTTAGTTTGGTTGCGAGGACACGACTCGAACGTGCGACCTCCGGGTTATGAGCCCGACGAGCTACCTACTGCTCTACCTCGCGGTGCAAAGATACAGCTTTTTCATTACAAGGCAAAGATTATCTATCTAATTTATTTAAAAATCAAATTTTTTAGTTTTTGTAATTGAAAATCAATTGATTAAACTTTTTAACGTCTTTTAACTATAAAAATAGTTGTAGAATTGAATATTAATTCTAAATTTGTATTACTAAGTTTTTAGTGATATAAGATTGATTGTTTTTAAAAGTAAAGATTATGAATAAGTTAACGAAGGCAGAAGAGCAGGTGATGCAGTATCTTTGGCAGATAGAGAAAGGGTTTCTAAAAGACGTTTTAGAATTGTTTCCAGAGCCAAAACCGCACACCAATACCATTTCTACAATTCTTAAGATTCTGATGGAAAAAGGCTTTGTAAGTCACAAGACCTTTGGCAGACAACACGAATATTTTCCTTTGATAAGTAAAGAAAACTACAGCGGAAAATCAATTAAAAGTCTGGTGAAAAACTATTTCGAAGGTTCTTATACGAATGCTGTTTCGTTTTTGGTAGAAAAAAATGAGATCAGTGTCAAAGATCTGGAACTTTTGTTGGATGAACTTAAAAATAAGGACTAATGGAAGCTTTTATGTTTTATTTGGGCAAAATGTTCCTGTGTTCAGGAGTGATGTTTGCTTACTATTTATTATTCTTAAAGGATAAAACATTTCATCATTACAATCGTTTTTACCTTTTACTGACGGTCATTATCAGCTTGGTTCTGCCACTGATAAAGGTATCTTATTTTACGATAGAGACCAATCAGAACTTGTATCTGTTGCTAAGTCAACTCAATCAAAACCAATTACAAAACTCAACCAATGATCTCACTATTTATTCAGTTTTTTATGCAATTATTGGAGTGGTTTCAATCATTCTTTTAATTAGATTAATATTAGGAATTGCAAGAATCCAGTCTATTAAAAATCAGTTTCCAAACGAAACTATTGAAGGCATAAAATTTTATCAGACTAACTTAAACAATGCGCCTTTTTCATTTTTCAGAAACCTGTTCTGGAAGCAGTCGATTCAGTTGGATTCGGCAGTCGGACAGCAGATTTTGAAGCACGAGATGGTTCATATCCAGCAAAAACACAGTTGGGACAAACTCCTGATGCAGACTGTAAAATCTGTTTTCTGGTTCAATCCCGTGTTTTATTTTATCAACAAAGAAATCAATCTTATTCACGAATACTTGGCGGACAACAAAGCAGTGAAGAAATCCGATACGAGAGCGTTTGCGCAGATGCTTTTGGAAAGTCATTTCTCCGGATCGGTCATTCCTGTTACGAGTCCTTTTTTATCATCTAACCTCAAAAAAAGACTTAAAATGCTTACAAAAAACCAAACCAAGTACAGCTATGCACGCAAACTTTTTGCGCTACCAATTTTATTCTTTATGGTGTTTGCCTATATGGTAAATGCGAAAAATAAAGAGATCAAAGAAACTAATAAAGCTATAGAAATAGCGGTAAATGAACTGAAGCAAGATACTATTAAACCTAAAAAATCTGAGTTTGACAGTTTAGCAACGGAACACCAAAGACAGACAAAGGTTTATTCCGAAGCTCTGCAGGAAGATCATTTGAAAATGTCGGCAATCAGTAAAAAAATGGCAGATAAAAGCAAAGAATTATCTGCGCTTAAAAAAGCTAAAAAAGAGGAAACACCCGAATACAAAGCTTTAGAAAGTGATATGGAAATGCTTGCCAGCCAAATGGAAAGAATCGTAAGTTCCGATAACTATCAGAAAAATCTGAAAGGTTTGGAAGAAAGTTCAGAAGCCATTGCAAAACTTTACGATTCTCCGGCATTCAAAAAGAGAATTGCCGATGCAGAGAAAAAAGCTGCTGAAGCTGACAAATTTGTGAATTCAGCAGCCTTCAAAAAGAAAATAGCTGATGCAGAAAAACGTGCTGCTACGGCTGATAAATTAGTCAATTCTCCTGCCTTCAAAAAAAGAATTGCTGATGCAGAAAAAAGAGCTGCAGAAGCTGATAAAATGGTCAATTCTCCTGAGTTCAAAAAGAGAATTGCTGATGCAGAGAAAAGTGCTAATGAAGCTGTAGCAAAAGTTTATGATTCTCCTGAATTCAAAAAAAGACTCGAGTTTGCTCAAAAATTAGCCAAAGAAACTTCTGATAATTTTGGAAAAATCTACAGCGATGCAGATTTTCAGAAAATGATTAAAGATAGTTTTGGGAAAGACGCTTTTACGGATGGAACTGTAGCATTTGGAATCGATGGTGACAGTTTTCCTAAACTCGAAAAATTCTCTGAAAACTTTAGCTTCAATTTTTCAGATGGTGATTTTAATTCAGTCAAGTCAAATTTATCTCCAAAAGAGTTGAAAAAGCTGGAGAAAAAAAGAAAAGAACTTCAAAAGAAACAGAATGAATTGTTGGAGGAACAAAAGAAGCTTCGTAAGAAACAACAAGAGCTTAATAAAGAACTTAAAATCAGTTTTAATACAACATCTGATAATCCTAAATTCATCTATCTTAATAGTAATAAGCTAGCATCAAACGAATTCGATGCAACGATTTATATCAATGGTAAAAAAGTAGATCGATCAGAAATTCAGAAGATTAACCCTAATGATATTTCATCAATGAATGTTACCAAGACGAATGATATAAACTCCATTAGAATCATCACAAAATAACACTATTATTCATAACAATTTAGCCGGTTCGCCGGCTTTTTTATTACATTATACTATGAAAAAAACATTTTTACTATTTATTCTTTTCGGAGTTTTGGGAATGGCTCAAAACAAACGTTTCATCTACGAATATAAATTTATTCCGGATTCCACCAATGTCTCAGATGTAAAAACCGAAATGATGTTTCTGGACACTTCAAAAGATGGCTCCAAATATTACAGTTACACCGTTTTCAACTCCGATTCTACAATGAAAGTAGATTTGCAGAAACAATTAGCAGCTACTGGCTCTATTAATGTCAGATCTGATATGAGAAAAGGAGATGTAAGATATTCAGTTACCAAAACCTATCCCGATTATAAAACCAATATTCACAGAAGGCTTTCTATGGATGCTTACAGCATTTCGGAAGACCGAAAAATCAATTGGAAAATCTCATCAGAAAAAGAAAAAATAGGCGAGTGGAGTGCCCAGAAAGCTGAAGCTGATTTTGCCGGAAGACATTGGACGGCTTGGTTTTCTACAGAAATTCCAATTCAGGATGGACCTTACAAATTCCAGGGTTTGCCGGGATTGATCGTAAAAATCGAAGATAAAACAGGGTCGCATAAAATGGAACTGAGAGGCATCAAGAATATCACAGGTAATATTGATATCAATGTTTTTGAGGCAAAAGAAATTGCTGTCAATTCGAAACAATTTCAAAAAGTGATGAAGGAATACGAAAACGATCCTACAAAAGGAATCAAGCAAATGCAAATGGGCGGCGCAGTGATTGTAATGACGGGAAAAGATGGAAATACATCAAAAATTGCAAAGGAACAGGAAGAGTTGCTGAAAAATCAGATTAAAAAAGATAATAACAGGATAGAATTGGACCTTGTAAAATAAAAAAACGCCACTGAAAAGTGGCATTTTACATTTATAGAAAATTATTGTTTTTTCTTCAGTTCATCGCGGATTTCCGTTAGCAAAATATCTGTGGAAGAAGGTCCGGCTGGTGCAGCTTCTGGTTTTTTATTCACTTTGTTAGCAACTTTGATCAGCCAAAACAAAACAAATGCAATAACCAAGAAACTGATAACAGAGGAAAGAAAATTTCCATAAGTTACGCCATTCCAAGCCAAATCTTTAATGTTTTCTGCGCCAGCAGCTTTCAAAGCTGGTGTCAGCAAAAGCGGGGTGATCACATCATCAACCAATGATTTTACAATTCCGCCAAATGCACCGCCGATAATCACACCGACCGCAAGATCCACAACATTGCCTTTAAAAGCAAATTCTCTAAATTCTTTTACAAATCCCATAGTTGTATTTTTTATAGTTAGTTATAAACAAAAATATAATTTTTTTATCAAAAAACACTTCGGTTTTCATATTGTGTGGTCTATTATTGGTTAAATTTGGTCATATCTTATAATGATTAATATGAAAATCCTCACATCAAAACAAATCAAAGACTGCGACCTTACAACCATAGAGAAAGGGATTTCTTCCATCAATCTTATGGAAAAAGCAGCTAAATCATGTGTGGATTGGATCGAAATTAATTTTAAATCAACTCAGAAATTTCTGATTTTTTGCGGAACAGGAAATAATGGGGGCGATGGTTTTGCAATAGCAAGGATGCTTTATGAAAAAGGTTTTGATGTCGAAGTTTTTATTGATGATGCAAATGAGAAATATGCTTCAGATGCGAAAATTAATTTTGAAAAAATAAAAAATATTTCGGGAATTGATGTCAAGGATTTTTCTGATTTTTCAGCCATTAAAAATGAAAAAACAATTATCATAGATGCAATTTTCGGTTATGGTTTGAACATGCAGTTATCCGGAAAAGTCAAAGATATTATTGAAGAATTAAATCAACAAAGCATTCCAAAGATCTCAATTGATATTCCGACAGGATTATTTGCCGATAAATTGATTGATGAAAATTCAACAGTTTTGAAAGCAGATTTCACATTGACTTTTCAGTTTTACAAAAGAAGTTTTCTCCATCCGGAAACTGGGAAGTTTTGTGGGAAAATAACAATTTTGAATATCGGTCTAGATGAAGATTTTATAAATGAAATCGAGACGGATTATTTCATTATTGATGAAGAGTTAATCAAGGGAATTTATAATCCCAGAGAAGAATTCAGCAATAAAGGGACTTTTGGGAAAAGTATTTTGGTTGGCGGTAGCTATGGAAAAATTGGCGCCATCATGATGTCAACTTTGTCCGCTTTAAAAACCGGAAGCGGATTGACTTTTACCATCGCTCCCGAATGTGGAAATTTAATTCTTCAATCACAAGTTCCCGAAGCCATGTTCATCAATTCTGGCAAAAAATATATTGATAAAATTGAGATTCATGAAAAAGCCGTTTATGGAATTGGACCAGGTTTAGGGAAAGAAAAACAAACAATAAAAGCATTATTTGATTTCCTCGAGGTTTATAAAAATCCCATTGTTCTGGATGCTGACGCGCTTAATATTTTATCAGAAAATCATAAGGTGAATCTGATTCCGAAAAACTCTGTGATCACGCCGCATCCTTTGGAATTCGAAAGGTTATTTGGTAAAACAGATAATTCCTTTGAAAGACTGGAATTAGCAAAACAAAAAGCAGAAGAACTGCAGATATTTATCATTTTAAAGGATCATCACACTGCCATTATCACGCCTGATAAAAAAGTTTTCTACAACATCACAGGGAATTCTGGAATGGCAAAAGGCGGCAGCGGCGACGTTCTGACCGGGATTTTAACATCGTTGATTTCTCAAAAATATGACATAAAAAAAGCCTGCATTTTCGGTGTTTGGCTTCACGGAAAAGCAGGCGATTTTGCGGCTGAAGAATTCTCTAAAGAAGCAATGCTCCCAACTGATTTGATCGGGAAAATATCAGAAGTCTTTAAATATCTATCAAGCTGAAACCTTTCTACTTCGCTTCGGTGCGGTACTTTTAGCTTTCTCGGCATTCGGCTGCGAAGTTTTCATTTTCGATTTCAGCATATACAACACGCCAACTTCGGTTTCAGAAAGATTTTCGTTTTTCTTCAGAAGTTTTTTGATCTCTTTCTGAAAGTAGTTTACCGTGTGGCCATTTTTATAATGCTCAAAAATCCTGGGATCGATGTAAGAATCTCGTGCGACAGAAGGCGTGTTTCCCAATTTTTCTGATACACCAACGATGGCATTTCGGATTCGTTTTTTAAGTTCCTTTTGCTGTTTTTCTTCGCAGATTCCCAATTCGTCTAGGATTCCGGCAGCAATCATTGTTCCAGCCCAGGTGCGGAAATCTTTGGCGGAAAATTCAGCACCCATTATTTCCCGGATGTAATCGTTCAGATCCTGACTTTCTACCGTGATCAGATTATTATCTTTGTCGTAATATTTGAAAAGTCTGTAACCCGGTAATTCTTCCAGATCAGAAATTACTTTTGTCAATTTTGAATTGATAATGTGTTTTTCCTGAAATTTTCCTGATTTTCCTTTGTATGAAAAAACCATTTCGTCACCATCTATTGTCAGGTGTTTTTTTCGGATCGTCGTCAATCCGTAACTTTGATTCTGCTGTGTATATTTTGGACTTCCAGGACGGAAATATGCTGAATCCAAAAGTCTTACCATTGCTGCCAGAACTTTTTCACGTGTCATTTTTTTCTTTCTGAGATGTTGTCCGGTCACACGTCTCATGTGTTCCAGATTTTCAGCAAAGTGTAGAATTCTGTCAAACTTATCAGCATCTTTTTTTGCCCGGAATTTCGGGTTGTAGATGTACTGTTTTCTGCCTTTCTGATCCCGGCCTACTGCCAGTATTTTAGCGCTTTTATTAGTTGTGATTTCCACATCTGTCCAGGCCGGTGGAATAACCAGCGAGTTGATATAATTAATTTTTTCTTTGTCTCTCAGTTTTTCTTTTTTGCTGTCAACATAGGTAAAATTCTTTCCGGAAACTTGTCGTGTTAATTTCATGATTAAGATTTGGTAATTTGCCTAAACAATAAAAATGCCGATTTGAAATTCATAATTGATAAAAACTGAATCAAAATAACTTCTGAAATGTGGTTTTATGATTTTATTAACAATGGTTTGAACTGCTTTCTAAGTGAAAATTTCTATTTTAGCAAAAATTTTATTGATGCCAAAGACAGTTGACGATTTTAATAAAAGCAGACTCAGATCCAGTAATATTACTGTGGTCATCAGTATTTCACTGGTTTTATTCCTTGTAGGATTATTTGGATTAATATTAATCAATGCTCAGAAATATTCAGATTATATCAAGGAGCAATTGGTTGTAGAAGCTTACTTTGATGAATATCTTGATCCTCGTGATTCTGCAAAGACACTTAAGTTCCAGGAAGAAACTTTTGCAAAAATCAAAGAACAGAATTATGTGAAACAGGCACGGTATATTTCCAAAAAGCACGCAACTGTGATTGCAAAAAAGCAATTGGGTATAGACGCGGACGCACTGTTTGAAGAAGATATTTTTCCAGCTTCTGTAGAGGTTACTTTGAAGCCGGAATTTGTTGATCCTGCAAAAATTGATGGTGTGGTAACACAGCTGAAAGCTATCAATGGCGTGAAAGATGTCGCCAATGACAATCAATTAACGATTGATGTTTACAATAATCTGAATAGAATTCTAACCTGGATTCTGGCATTTTCCATCTTATTCCTAATTGTTGCAATTGTCTTAATTAATAATTCAATCAGGTTGAAAATATTCTCCAAAAGATTTATTATCAAAACCATGCAGCTCGTGGGGGCAAAAAGGAGATTCATATTAATGCCTTTTATAAAAGAAGCACTTGTTCTCGGACTGATAGGTTCACTAATTGGAATTCTGGCGCTGGGTGGACTCTGGTATTACTTTACCAGCCAGATCGGGACACCATTTGTCCAGGACACCAACCAATACGTTTTTTTGATTATCATCATTTTACTAACAGGTATTTTCATTACCGTTGCAAGTACTATCTTTGCAACCTGGAGATTCCTGCGAAGCAACGTGGATGACCTATATTATTCATAACAATGGCAAAAAAAATAAACAAATATTCTGCAGATCAGTACGGTAAAACAACTGAAACTGTTGAGAAGAAAGCTTTCTATTTCGGGAACAAAAACTTTAAATTGATGCTGATAGGGCTGGCACTTATTGTATTGGGATTTGTCCTGATGATGGGAGCAGATGCCAATACTACGCCGGATGGAAAATTCGATCCTAATTACTGGAACGAAGATATTTTCTCATTCCGAAGAATCAGATTAGCACCTATATTGGTTATTGCAGGATTTGTGATTCAGGTTTTTGCAATACTGAAAAGAAATAAATAATTTTTACACTCAAAGATTAAATGATTAAAAGATTTGAATATTAATTTGAATCTTTTAATTTTTTAGTCTTTTAATTTTTTTATCAATAAAATGGATTTAATTAAAGCGATTATTATCGCAATCATAGAAGGACTTACCGAATATTTGCCAATTTCATCCACAGCTCATATGGGATTTGCTGCAAGTCTGATGGGACTAGAAGAAACCGAATTTCTTAAAATGTTTCAGGTTTCTATTCAATTCGGGGCAATACTTTCTGTGGTGGTCGCTTATGGTAAAAAATTCTTTGATTTCAGCAATCTTCAGTTTTATTACAAACTAGCTTTTGCGGTTTTACCAGCTTTGATCATTGGTTTTTTTCTTGATGATGCTATCGAATCCGTTCTCGGAAACCAGATTGCTATTTCAGCAGTTTTGGTTTTAGGCGGAGTTGTTTTGTTGTTTGCAGACAATTGGTTCAAGAATCCTGTGATCCACGATGAGAAAGAAATCACCATCAAAAAAGCATTGACAATCGGTTTCTGGCAGTGTCTGGCAATGATGCCGGGAACGAGTAGAAGTGCGGCTTCCATCATTGGCGGAATGACGCAGGGATTATCCAGAAGGGCAGCAGCAGAATTCTCATTTTTCCTTGCAGTTCCTACAATGCTTGCGGTGACGCTTTATTCTGTTTTTGTAAAAACCTGGGGCAAAGAAACTCCAAATCCTCAGAAAGGTTATGAGATGATCTTGGAATCTCAGGATCATATTTTGATTTTCATAGTTGGGAACATTGTAGCATTTGTAGTAGCTTGGATTGCAATCAAATCGTTTATCAGCCTATTAAATAAATACGGTTTCAAACCTTGGGGGTGGTATAGAATCGTTGTTGGAATTGGATTGTTAATTTATTTTTATTATTTCAAATAAAATAATTTGGGCAGCTGTTTCCGTCTTCCGTTCCCAAACCTAGCGAAGTGGTTCGACGAAGTCAATCTTTTTTGCCTTTGCTTTCCAACTGCAAAAAAGGATTTCCACTCAAGCCGGGCTGCATAAGATTCTCTGTTTTAAAAATGAGAATCGATTTCTGAAAACTAACAATTAAAATAAAAATGACAGCAGAAGAATTACAATCCGGAAAAATATTTCTACTAGACAAACCTTTGGATTGGACATCGTTTCAGGCTGTCAATAAGTTGAAATACAAACTCAAAAGAGAATTCAAAGAATTACCGAAGAAATTTAAAATTGGCCACGCAGGAACTTTGGATCCGAGAGCAACAGGATTGTTAATCGTTTGTACCGGAAAATTCACAAAGAGAATTCCTGAGATTCAGGATGCTCCAAAGGAATATTGGACAGAAATAAAAATCGGTGTCCAGACAGAATCTTACGATACAGAAAAACCTGAAATCCTTCAAACGGACTATTCGCACATTACAGAAGAATTAATTCAAGAGACTTTAGCAAAATTCATTGGAGAGATTGACCAGAAACCACCCGTTTTTTCAGCCTTGAAAGTAGATGGAAAACGCGCTTACGATCTCGCAAGAGCAGGAACCGAAGTGGAAATGAAATCCAGAAAAACAACCATTCATTATCTGAATAATATAGAAATTAATTTGCCTTTCGTTTCTTTTACGGTTGGCTGCAGCAAAGGAACTTATATTAGAAGTCTGGCGCACGACATTGGTCAAGATCTTAGTGTTGGCGCCTATCTTACGCAATTGCGCAGGACAAAAATTGGTGATTATTCTGTGCTGGATGCAAAGCCGGAATATCTGGAAAATGAATTTAGTTTCGAAGACTATAAAAGTATTTAAAATTGGAAAAAATTAGAATCAATAAATATTTATCAGAAGTCGGGTTTTGCTCCAGAAGAGCAGCAGATAAGCTGTTGGAAGAAGGCAGAATTACCATCAATGGCGTGGTTCCGGAAATGGGGACCAAAGTTTCTGATGATGATGAAATTTTCGTGGATGGTAAAACAATCAGAAAACCAAAAGATGAAGACTTTGTTTACATTGCTTTCAACAAACCTGTCGGAATCGTGTGCACAACGGATATAAAACGCGAAAAGAATAATATTATAGAATACATTAACCATCCAAAACGTATTTTTCCAATCGGAAGATTGGACAAGCCTAGTGAAGGATTGATTCTGCTGACATCTGATGGTGACATTGTTAACAAAATACTTAGAGCGAGAAATAACCACGAGAAAGAATATTTCGTGAGAGTCAACAAACCGATTACCGAAAAATTTCTTGATAAAATGAGAAATGGTGTTCCGATACTTGACACTATCACAAAAAAATGTGAAGTTGAAAAAATAGATACAATGAATTTCCGGATCGTATTGACACAGGGTCTCAACCGCCAAATCCGAAGAATGTGCGAGCATCTGGATTACGAAGTAAAGAAACTGAAAAGGGTGCGTATCATGAACATCAAACTCGATCTGCCTGTCGGGAAATGGCGAGATTTAACCATCGAAGAAATGACTGAACTTAACGGTTTGTTGGAAGACTCCAGCAAAACTTTTGATTAATAAATAAAAAGACCTGCTAATAAATCAACAGGTCTTTCTTATTATCAATTATTAAATTTAGGGTAATAAAACTTGGTCTATGAAATGAACGACACCATTTGTTGCCATAATATCTGTGGCAATGATATTGGAAGCAGTTGTGTTGCTGTTACCTTTTACTTTAGCACCTCCGGAAAGTGTTACAGTTACTTTTCCGCCATTTAAAGTTGTTGGCATTGCACCTTCAGTAAGATCGGATGAAAATACTCTTGCTGCAATCACGTGATATGTCAGGATACCTGCCAAAGTATTTGGATTAGCAGCCTGAATAGATGCTATTGAAGTAAAGCCTGCATTGATGAAAGCCTGATTGGTTGGAGCAAATACAGTCAAACCGGTGGTAGTAGACAATACAGATGCCACATTGGTGCTTCCTTCGCTCGCTCTCACTACGGCAGCAACCAGAAAAGTAAGATTAGCATTACCTTGTGCAACCTGTACAATATTGCCTGCAGGCGGCATAAGAACTTTGTTGATCACATGTACCACACCATTGGAAGCGTTTACATCCGCAGTAGTTACCATTGCACCGTTGACATAAACACCTTTCGTGTTTTTTGTAACATAAGCTTTTGAATTGCTGGCTGTGCTAAGTTCGGTGGTTCCGGTCGGGATGTTGGCCGCCGGATATCTTTGAGAAAACAGGTGATAAAGAAGAATGTTTTTCAAGGTTTCCACCGGTACTGCATTGATTGCAGCCTCTGTTCCCAATCCTGCGGAAGCAAAAGCCTCATTTGTAGGAGCGAAAACAGTAAAAGTCCCATTAGCGGAAAGTGTTTCGGCAAGTCCAGCCCTTATTACAGCTGTTTTTAATAAGGAAAGATTTGCATTTTCGCTCACAAGTGTTGTGATGGTTTTGCTGCTTTCCACTGGCATGTCATCATTATTGTCGTCGCACGAGAATACAATGAACGAAAGGACAAAAAGTCCAAGAAGTAATTTTAAATAATTTTTCATAAGTATAAATTTTGAATAGGTTAAATTAGTACTTAAATGTATTAAATAATTTAAATTGGTACACAAATATACTAATTCAAAAATTTTGCCAATTTTGATAACTTATACTAATTTTAGTTATTTATAAAATTTTTGTAGAGCTTGATTTAATTTAAATACATTTTTAATTAATGTATAGTCTCATTTTTTCTTTATACTCAGGTTTTAGTTTCAGGAACTTCCAAATCTTTTTATCTTCCGGGTTTGTGATTCTATAATATATAATTTTGTCTGCAGAAAATCGGAAATATGGATGTTTTTTCAGCCAATCTTCGGGTGCATTTGCAAGCGAGTATTTTGCAACACTAGAATTGTCCAATTTGGCAATATAAATTAGTTTTTCTCCCAGACTTCTGTCTATCTCGTAAGTTTCCAACAGTTGATTTTTATTAATAAAACCACCGAGCTTTTTCCTGAAAGCTAATATTCCTGCTGCATCTTTTTCCGTAAATCCAAATTCTCTCAGTTGTTTGAAATTAATTTCATTAAGATTGATTTTTGCATAATCTGTTTTCTCTACAGCATCATATTTGTCTTCTGTCGATTTTGATTTTTCCGGAGCTTTCAATCTGATCCAAGGTTTCATTTCCTGGAATTTTTCTTCAGAAATCACAAAACATTTTTCAATATCCTGTAAAGATTTGAAACTGCCTCGAAGATTTTTGTCCCGATAATTGACGATCACGTTCGCCTGTTTTTCAGAAAACCCCAAAGCTTGCCATTGCTCAGGATTCAATTCATTCGGATCAAAATATTGGCTGATTTTTACGACTTCTTTTTCTTTCTTTTTCTCAAATTTATTAGCCAGATTTTCCGGTGTTTTGGCTGGTAATATTAAGAAAGGTGACATCTGATCAAATTGCTCATCGTTGATCATAAAACATTCTTTCAGTTTTTCTTTGCTAATGAAACTTCCGCCGAGATAATTTTTGTATTTCAATATAGCAGCAGCTTGTTTTTCAGAAAAACCAAGATTTTCCCAATCTTTTTGAGAATACAAATCAGGATTGAATTTTCCTTTGATATTCAGCTTTTTCTTTTCAAAACTGCTATAGGTAAAGTTCTGCTTTTTGGCTTGTGCCTTGGTTTCGGGAAGCAGAATGTACTTCTCCAAAGATTGGAATTTCTCATCGGAAATTGCGTAGCATTTTTTGATTTGCTCTTTGGAAGAGAAATTCCCGCCAACTATTTTTTTATATTTTAAAATTGTTTTGACCTGCTTTTCCGAGAAACCAAGATTTTTCCATTGGCTTGCGTCAAGGTCATTAGGATTAAATTCAGTAAGAATAATGTCTGGTTTTGATTCCGAAACAAAAGTGATGACAGGTCTTTCGTAATGCTGATTTTTCTTGTAGAGCGAAAATGCAAATTGTGAAAAAATAATAAGAATTCCGAAAATAACGAGGCTGAAAATCTGCCTTTTCCGCATCTGGAAAGGTAATTTATGATTCATCTTTGTGTTTTAACCAAAGTTAAATAAAATGAATCAAATAACTAATAATAGGATAAAAAAAATTTTTACTAGTCGTTAAGCGAATTTTTCAGCTTCAGAAGTTCTGCTTTTATGAATTCTAATCTGTCAATAATGGTTATGGTTTCGGAGATTTTTGAGTTGGTTGTCAATGCAACTCTAGCGCCGTCCAGCGTGTAACCTTTTTCTTTTACAAGGTGATAGATGATTTTCAGATTCTCAATATCAGAAGGTGTGAAGTATCGGTTTCCCTTCTTGTTTTTCTTCGGTTTGATGATAGGGAATTCCTGCTCCCAATACCGGATAAGTGAAGTGTTCACGTCGAATGCTTTCGCAACTTCGCCAATAGAATAATAGAGTTTGTCCGGAAGATTGAGTTTCATTTATCAATTAATTAGTAAAAAACAAAGTTATGTAAATTAAATAAAAACAAATAATGAACATTACATTTTGCGGTATTACAAATCATAATTGGTAAATGCTATAAAATCATTTAACAATATTTGTTTATTGGTATTTATTTTATGTTTAAAATTTATTATAATTCAGTTTATTAAGAAAAAAATATTTTAATAATGCGTTTTTATTTTATATTTGTCAATTATTTTTGAATATTGATTAATTTTTATGGAAACGTATGAATATCTCTGAAGCAAAAGAAATGATTCTGTCAGCTGTAGAAAATAATTTGGAAATCTGGGCAGATTTAGGATGCGGAGTTGGGCTTTTTACTCTTGCCTTGGCGGAGATTCTTAAGGAAGGAAGTTCGGTTTATGCGGTAGACAAGTCTGTGCAGAGCTTTCCTGCAAAAAATTCGGAAGTTCGCTTGTTTTTTAAGGAAGGAGATTTTTCTGAATCTTTGGAATTGCCATTATTAGATGGGATTTTGATGGCCAATTCTTTTCATTTTATTAAAAATAAAAAACAACTTATCCGGCACTTGGAAGCCTATTTCAAAAATACTAAGAAATGGATAATTGTGGAGTATGATAATTCTGTAGCCAATCAATGGGAACCATATCCAATTCCTTTTGAAGAATTGAAACTCTTATTTATCGAAATGGGATATTCAAATATCGAAAAAATTGGTGAAAGAAAATCAAAGTTTGGCGGAATGATGTATGCTGCAAAAATATCATAGCACAATTGGATAGAAGATACATTGATTTGATTAAAATATTATTGGTTTTTGAGTACAACAGATCATATGAAAAGCAACTACAATAAAATTGCCGGACACGATACAGGGAGGATTATAGCCATAAGCGATGCTGTTTTTGGAGTCGCAATGACGCTTTTGGTTCTGGAAATAAAAGTTCCTGAACTGGAAGGAAATGAGAAGGAACTCGCTTTAGCTTTTTTAGGGCTGCTACCGAAATTTCTGGTTTACTTCCTAAGCTTTATGACGGCCGGGATCTTTTGGATGGGGCAAGCCGCTCAATTTGAATACATTAAAAAAAGTGACCGAAACCTGAACTGGATCAATCTGATTTTTCTACTGTTTGTTTCTGTTTTGCCTTTTACGACTGCCTTTTTAGGAGATTACATCAACTATAATTTTGCAATTGGAATTTATTGGCTGAATCTTTTTTTACTGGGTATTATGCTTTACATCAATTGGAATTATGTTACCAAGCACAATTTTGTTTCGGATGAAGACAAAGAAGAAGTATCAGATGGCATCAAAAGAAGAATTATTAATTCTCAAACTCTCTATTTCATAGGAGCATTGCTTTGCTTCATCAATTCCTATTTGGCAATATCTGTAATAATTGCCATCCAGCTCAATTATGCTTTTGCATTTTTCAGAGGTAGGCAAAAATAAAGTTGATTTCATCAAAGAAATTCATGAGACACTGAACGAGTTATTTCAAAAATTTTAAAAAAAACATTGATTATGAATAAATATCAAAACCTACTGGATACCCAGAAAGAATTTTTCTACACAGACAACACCAAGACTTTTGAGTGGCGGATGGACCAGCTGGACCGAATGGAAAAAATGCTGAAAGAAAATCAGGACGATTTTTGTCAAGCTTTAAAAATTGATTTTAACAAGCCTCCTTTTGAACAATTATTTGAAATAACGGTTCCGCTAGGGAATGTAAAATATTACAAGGAAAACCTGAAAAAATTGATGACACCTGAACCGGTAGAAATACCGAAAGGATTGGAAGCTACCGGAAACTCAGGTATGATTTACAAAGAACCATTTGGTCCAACTTTAGTAATCGGACCTTTCAATGCACCTATTTTGTTGTTGCTAGATCCTGCAATTGCAGCTTTGGCTGCAGGAAATCCGGTTATCTTGAAGCCTGCAAACACAACTACGTCTGTCGCTGCTCTTTTCCAAAAACTGATTCCTCAATACTTTGAGCCGGAAGCGGTTAACATCGTTACGGGTGGAAGAGAAGAAATTTCAGCCTTGCTTGAGTTGCCTTTTGATTTCATATTTTTTACAGGAAGTTCAAATGTTGGAAAGGTTGTGATGCGTGCTGCAGCAGAAAATCTAACGCCTGTAATTTTAGAATTGGGAGGACAAAATCCTACTGTAGTAGATGAAACGGCAAACTTGGATATAGCGGTTGACAGAATCGCCTGGGGGCATAATGCCATTTCAGGTCAATGGTGTATCGCTCCGGGATATGTTTATGTCCACGAAAGTATTGCCGATGAATTTATTGAAAAACTAAAAACTTCCATCAAAAAGATGTATGGCGAAGATCCACAGCAAAGTACGGACTTGGCAAGGATGATTAGCGAGCACGATGCTGAACGCGTGGCTTCCTACATCATTCCTGAAAAAGTAGTTATCGGAGGAAGATATGATATTAAGGCCCGATATGTAGAGCCAACTGTTTTATATCCAAGTACTTGGGAAGATCCAGCTTTGCAACAGGAAATTTTTGGTCCTGTACTACCTGTAATGGTTTATTCAGATTTAAAAGAAATCGCAAATACCATTAAAAGGAAACCCAAATCCCTTGCAGCCTACATCTTCAGTAAAAATCAAGAAAACATTGATTATTTCCTGAATTCAGTTTCATTTGGTGGAGGTTGTGTCAATCAAACCAATCTTCATTGCTGGATAGACAGCCTTCCTTTTGGCGGTGTTGGCTATGCTGGAATGGGAAAATATTATGGCAAGGCCGGCTTCGATGCATTAAGCAATACGAAAGCAATGCTTATCGGGAATCCCGATTTGGAATTGGATGTTTTTCCGCCTTATGAAGGAAAAGATATTGGTAAAGCACTAAGTCTATTTAATTAAAACAAAAAATATCAATTATGCTTATAACAAACGTAATCAGAATTAAACCTTTTAAAAACAAAGAAGAGGAAACCCTGGATTGGATGCAAAAGATGGCTGTAAAAGCATCCGAAATGAACGGCTATATTAAAACCGAGATTGTAGAAACCAACAGACGAGTGGCTGAAAAAGAGTTTTTAACAATCTTACAGTTCGACAAAAAGGAAAACCTTGAAGCTTGGGAAAATAATCCCAACAGAAAAGAACAGATGGAATGGGTAATCAATAACCTTGCGGAAATCAATAATGTTGACTTTTTTGAAGATATGGGCTTCTGGGAAGAAAACAAAGCTGAACAGCATCCTAATAGATTTAAAGTATATCTTCTTGCTGTGACTGTAATATTTACATTGATAAGTACGCTTGCGCAACACGTTCTAATGCCGTTGGGGAAATTCCTGGGAACACCACCTACGTTGATCGTACTTTTGAATGTCGCAACATTGGTAGCGCTAGTCAGCTTTGTAATTATGCCCTTTTTGGTTAAGAAATTATTCAAATATTTAGTGTAAAAAAACTTCACGAAAAAAAAGATGAAAAAAATACTATTTTTTGCATTGATGATTTTTGGGGGAATCATTTCTATAAATGCACAAGAACAAGATGCAACACCTGCTCCGCCACCACCGCCACCAGCCATTCCTATAGAATTTTTGCCGGGATCTGACAGGTTTTATTTCCAGGCTATAATTTCGAGGGATATTCCTCAAACGAATGGCAAGCTTCGATTTATATCTGTAACCAATTATGCAACAGAATATAAAAATGAAAATGCAAAAGACAATGATTTTACTTCAGTAAATATCATCAGCTATAAGATTGGAAAACACATTGGAGTCGGACCTTCAGCTGCAAATGTAGCTGGATTAGGCTGGATACCGAGTGTAGGATTTCAGTTTGGATGGAGGAAACCTTCGTGGTCTTTGATTTTCAACCCGGCAATCAGTATTAATAAAAATACCAATACGAATAATGTATTGGTTGCCGAATACTTCCCGGCAATTTCAAAGAATCACAACTGGCGACTGTATACACGTTTTCAGGCACTTTATATCCACGATATGAAAAATGATGCACATTCACGCAGTCAGTACTTTGGAAGGTTAGGCATTTCTTATAAGCAATTTACAATTGGTGGCGCCGTGAACTATGATTACTATGGAGCGACCAAGAGGGAGAAGCGCAACTTTGGACCTTTTGTAAGAGTGACCTTGTAATAATAGACGAGGCAAATTTCAATTGAAAAAATATTTAGAAAACAAAAATGGTCAGAATTTATTTTAAGAAAACAAAAATTTACACTTTTATGGTAGTCATTATTTTATTAATGACTTCTTGTTCACACAGAATGGTTGGAACCTGGACTGTACAACGTTACGAAACCACAACACCGGGTCAGCAGACTGTATCTTTATATAATATCGGAACAATACAGTTCGAAGAAAAAGGAAAAGGAGAGAAAAATCTTAACTACACCGTTTTAGGAGTTACTCGTGATGATAAATTACCATTCCAATGGAGCTGGAGCGAAGGAAAGTTCATCTCCATAGAAAGTCAAAATTCTGATATTTCTAAAACCTGGATCCTTATGGAAAATAAAAAACGTTTTCAAAAATGGAAATCTACAGATGGAACAAATAACGTTCAGATTTTAGAGCTCAAAAAAATAATTCATTTGTAAAAGTATTCAAAGTCAGCCAAATCATTGATATTTTGCTGCTAGTATTTTAGAAAGTATGCATTATCATCATAATTTCAGAACCACATTAATAAACAGAAAGGATAGACTATTGATATTGATTATCAAAACTGTTCTATTTCTTTATGTTTTTTTGAATACCGGAAAAGCTTATTCTCAGGAAATTGCTGATAAACAACTGAAAATAAGTGGTTTTGCAGAGATATACTATCAATGTGATTTCAATAACCCGGAGAATAATTCCCGACCCGGATTCATTTACAGTCATAACCGAAACAACGAAGTCGATGTCAATCTAGCTTTTATCAAAGCGAGTTATGAAACTGATGTAATCAGAGCAAATATTGCACTTGCTACAGGAACTTATATGAATGCGAACTACGCAGCAGAGTCGGGTGTTCTGAAGAATATTTATGAAGCCAATGTTGGTTTTAAAATTTCAAAGAGTAAAAATCTGTGGATTGATGCAGGTATTTTCCCATCTCATATCGGATTTGAAAGTGCTGTAGGAAAGGATAATTGGACACTTACCAGGAGCATTGCTGCTGAAAATTCACCCTATTTTGAAACAGGGGCTAAGATAACATACACCAGTAAAAACAAAAAATGGTTTATGAGTGGCTTATTTTTAAATGGCTGGCAAAGAATCCAACGTCCTGACGGAAATAGCACGCCAGCTTTTGGGCATCAAATCATTTTTACTCCGAATGAAAAGCTGACAATTAACAGCAGTTCGTTTATTGGAAATGACAAAGCCGACAGCATTCGTCAAATGCGTTATTTCCATAATTTATATGCTATATATCAAATAAGTAATAAGATTGGAGTTCGGGTAGGCTTTGATATTGGAGCAGAACAAAAACAAAAAGAAAGCAGCAACTATAACACCTGGTTTACTCCAGTTGTGATTGCAAAATATTCTATTTCTGAAAAGTTCAGTATGGCGGTTCGTGGAGAATATTATCAGGACAAAAAAGGAGTAATAATTGCTACGGAAACCGAAAATGGCTTCAGAACTTTCGGATATTCTTTAAACGCAGATTATCATATACTTCCCAATTTGGTCTGGAGAACTGAAGTGCGGAATTTAAATAGTAAAGACCCTATTTTTATAAATCGAAATAGTGATTTAAGGCAAAATAGTTTTACGGCAACTACGTCTCTTGCGGTAGATTTTTGATGGTAAATATTTTAGAATACAAAATTTAAAAGAATGAAAAAATTATATGAATTAGCGAAACGAAATAAATATGAAATATTATTGATTGCGCTGCTGCAGCATCTTTTTATAGGTGTTTTCGTGGTTGATATTGGTTTTTACACAGAGGTTTTATGGCCCATCAATATGGTAATCTTGGGCTTGGCAAGTGTGGGTATTTTTATCGAAAAAGGAAAAATGAAGAATATTGTTAAAAATTTTTTGACGCTTTTAGTGATTACGCTTCCGATAATGCTTCCTTTTTTTAAAGGAAATCCTGAATTTATGGCTTTCTTAAATATCAGCTATGTTATCTTTTTTAGTTTCATATTTATAGAATTATTCAAATTTTTGATAAAACCAAGTTACATCAATACAGATATTATTTCCGCTTCTATGTGCGGTCTGTTTTTATTGATTGAGGTTTTTGTGTTTCTATTTCAAGCCTGGGTGTATTCGGAACCTAATTGTTTCAAAGGTCTGGATTATACCAGTCCTGCACATACCTTTATGGATTTGGTTTATTTTTGTTCAATTACCTTAACTACGATAGGTTATGGCGACATCACACCAAATGCTTATTATACAAAGCTCGTCACGTCTCTTATAGGAATTGCAGGACAGTTTTATTCGGTGGTTATTGTGGGTATACTTATAAGTAAATTCACCAGTTTTGAATCAGCGCCGAAGGATTAAAGTTAATCTTAATAAGCGATTTCTATTTTTACTTTCTTGCCTTTCAACTTTTCGTTGGTTAGTTTTTTAAGAAGTTCGATGGTTTTTTTGCGGTTGACAGCAACATAAGAGGTTGTGTCTTTCACTTCGATCAAACCAATGTCATCTTTTTCGAGTTCTCCCTTTTTGATAAGATAACCTACGATGTCAACCTTATTAACTTTATCTTTTTTTCCTGCGCTGATGTAGATTGTCTGATTTGGTGTTCTATCAGGAACACGGTTGCTTTCCGATACGTTTTCTTCCGGTGTATTGCTTTTGATGAATGGGAAATTATCGTCCTCGGTCATAATTAAGAAAGCAAAGCCTTTGGCATTCATTCTCGCCGTACGTCCGTTTCTGTGGATGAAAGCGTCTTCTTTTGGAGGCAATTGATAATGAACGATGGATTCTACTTCAGGTACGTCTAAACCTCTTGAGGCCAAATCTGTTGTGATTAATATTCTCGCAGAATCATTTCTGAATTTCAGAAGCGCGCGTTCTCTCTCGTCCTGTTCCATTCCGCCGTGGAAGGTTTCTCTTTGGATTCCTTTTTCTCGTAATAATTCAGAGATCCTATCGACTGCATCCCGGTGATTGCAGAAGATCAAGGTTCTTTTGTTTCCGATTTTGCAGATCAATTGGAACAGGGTGTTCAGTTTATCTTCTGAAGTTGTCATCACTTTGCGAAGCTGGATGTTTGGTTTTGACTCGTTTTCTTTGAGGAAATTGATTTTCTTTTCGTTGTCCAGTTCAACAAATTTCGGGATGTTGTCCATCACCGTTGCAGAAGTCAGGATTCTTTGAGAAAGACCAGTGAGAGAACCGATGATATATTCCATATCTTCCTGGAAGCCGAGTTCCAAAGCTTTGTCGAACTCGTCCAAAACCAAAGTCCTGATCGTTTCAGGATCGAAGTTTTCGTTTTTCAAATGATAAGCAATTCTTCCAGGCGTTCCAATGAGAACTGCCGGTGCCTCTATCAGATTATTCACCTCGATTTTTTTATCGTGACCACCGTAAGCAATAGAAACTTTGAAATCTGTTCCCATTGATTTGAAAACCTGCTCGATCTGCAAAGCCAATTCTCTTGCAGGAACCAATATTAAAGCCTGAATTCCTTTTACATCTGTTTTCAAATTTCTAAGAACCGGAAACAGGAAAGCCAAAGTTTTTCCGGAACCTGTTGGCGACAACAGGATGATGTCGGTTTCGTTTTCGGAAGCAGTGTATGTAGATTTCTGCATTTGATTCATATCCTGAATCTGCAGTTTTTCAAAAATCGGTTGTAATTCCATTTTGCAAAGATAATTTTTTTGGAATTCAATTATTGCAAAGAAATATTTGATTTAAACTAATTCCTGCAATTCTTTTTTTGAAATTTGAGTATTTTCCAAAATCAAAATCTCATCAGCAATTTTCCTGACATCTTCGGAATGATGGCTGATTATGAAAATGATTTTTTCTGATTTTAATTTCTGAATCAAATTATAAATAAAAACTCTACTAATTTCATCAAGTGAAGAAGTTGGTTCATCTAGGATAAGGAATTTTGGATCATGATATAAGGCGCGCATCCATCCTAATAATTGCTTCTGACCTCCGGAAAGATTTATTCCTTCTTCTCCAACCAAAGTCATAAAACCTTGTGGTAAAGAATTGATAAACTTATCAAAACCTAAAGAAATAAGTTGCTGTAATTTTTCTTCATTCACTTTCTCATCCAGAATTATATTTTCAAGAATATTACCATTGAAAAGCTGAATTTTTTGCGGAACGATACTAACTGCATTTCTCCAACTATCAATCGCAATGTTTTTCAAATCCAAATTTTTATTAATAGTAATTTTGCCGTTTTCCGGAGCATAATTTTTTTGTAAAATTTCTGTCAATGTAGTTTTTCCGCTACCACTTTCTCCTAAAAGACAGGTGATTTTACCTTTTTTTAGTTCGACAGAAACGTCGTTTAGTAATCTGCTTCTTCCGTTGAACCTAAAATTAATATTCTGTATGTCAATGGAATTCAATTCTGTAATTTCTTCTCCTTCGGATTTTTCTTTTTCTAAAGATGAATACTCAAACATTCTATCAAAAGCGACTCGTGCTTCTTGTATAGGAATGCTTGCCAATGCTAGATTTGTAATTGCCGAAAGCAACGAGCTGGAGATCCCTATTATGGCCATTAATTCTCCAATTTTGATTTCATTAATCAAAACATTATAGGAAGAGAAGCTCAAAATTCCTAACATAACAAATACCAAAGCAATTCCTGAATAGATAGAAATCTGGAGATTAAGCTTGCCCAATTCAAAAATTGATTTTTGAAAATTTCCGAAAATAAATTGGTTCTTCTTTAAAAATAAATTCTGTTTGGAAAAACCTTTTACAACATCAATTCCTCTGATGCTGTCAATATAATTGGCTTCGTTGCTGCTGTAAGCCTGCATTACATTTTTCTGAGACTCGATTATTTTCTTGTTAAATCTGAATATCATAAAGAAAATAACCGGCGAAACGACTAAGCAAAATGCAGCTAGTTTCCACGAGTAATAGAACAGAAAACCAATGCTGATGATAACAGACATGACTTCGGTTGCTGTATTTGTAATCAAAAGTTTGATGACGTTTTGGATTCTTTGCGTGTCATTCAGTCTGGCAACAAAATCTCCAATTTTTCGGGTATCAAAAAATAATTTCGGAAGATGAATCAAAGACGAGTAAAATTTCCCATTAATTCTTTCATTGAATGCTTTGCTCTGTTTAATAATGTAAAGTTCTCTCAATGCCTGAATAATAACTCTTCCAAAAAGTAAAAAACCAAGAAAACTAATACTTAAAAAAAGTATATTAATTTTTCTTTTAGGGAGAATATCATCTATCAGTTTTTGTGAAAAGATAGACATAGACATCCCAAGCAAAGTGAAAATAACGCCAAGAAAAATGATTGTAAAAACAGCTTCTTTATCCTCAGAAATAAGGTTTGTCAGCCAGTTGATTTTTTCTTTGTTGGTTTGAGAAACTTTCCGAAAATTTTCGTTTGGTTTAAGCGTAAGGCAGGTTTTTGAAACCCAGACTTTTTCCAGTTCGTCTTTTGTCCAATATTCTATGCCTTTGGCAGGATCTCCAATACAAAATTTAGAATCTCCAAGAGAATCATAAGAATAGCAGATAACATAATGTTCGTATTTTTGGTCTATGACAACGTGTAATATGGTGGGTTCGCCATGCTCTATCAAAGAATTGGTGTCAGCTTCGCAGCCTTCAGCTTCAAAACCGATTTCTTTTGCACATTGGTACAATCCGAGTAGAGTAGTGCCGGTTTTGGAAGTTCCGCTTTTTTCTCTTAGTTTTTCTAATGAAATTTCGCCTCCATAATATCTTACTAACGATTGCAGGCATCCAACGCCGCAATCCGTCTCGTCTTTTTGCAGGGAAAAGGTTTTTTGAATAAGTTTATTATTTTTCATTAAAATCCGATAAAACTTTTTCGATCTTTATAGCTCCTGTACTTCTGTGTACTAATTTGTTTTCAGTATTATAACCAAGAAAGTAAGGGATTCCTGTCATTGCGAATTTCAGATACACTTCGGATTTTGGATCATTGCACCACTTGAGGTTTTCGGCTTTGTCAAGTTTATATTTTTCCGCGAACTTTTTGATTTCAATTAATGGTTTATCGGTGAACATAATCCAATTGATGTTCTTATGATTTTCATTGATTTTTGAAAGCTCATCCATTTCTGCCTGACAGTAATCACAATCTGGATTGAAGTAAACAAAGATTTTGTTGCCTTGCGGTAAAGTATTATTGGTTACGGAATTTCCGTTGATATCTTTTACTGAAAAAGCGGGAATGTTTTTTAAAGCTTCTACTTTGGACTTTTTCTTTTGGAAATTAGAAAACAGATAGAAAAGAATTCCTATTGCAAGGACGGGAATCAGAACTGCAAAAATTTTAAGCGGTTTTTTGGTTTTCATCAATACTGAGAATTAAGAATTAAGAAACAAACAATCCCTGTCCAAAATATTAATCCAATCCCATAAGTCATCGATACCAATCCGAAAGATTTGACAGGTTTTACTTTTTGGTCGGATAGTTCATAAATGCCCCAAGCCAGAATTCCCCAATAAAACAATTCAAAAAGATTTACAAGTTGTAGCGGATAAGCCAGCCATTTTTCTGTAGAGATATGCTCCCGAAGATTGATAAGCGAAATAGGATAATAGGTTTGCAGATCTTCCAGCGTGTAATCTGTATCGATCCAATGAAAATTGACAAACTTATAAAATCCGGCAATCACAAAAACAAATTCTGCGATGAGAGCCAGAAAAACAAAATCCGAAAACTTTACTTTTTCTAATCCTAACAAATCAAAAAGCTTAATGAAATTAAGACAAAAAGCAACCAGTAAAAATTTGATGCCGATCAATAACGGCGTAACTGCGTAAGAAACCCACCACCATTTTTTCTGGCTTTCCATGTAGTTTTGTACAACATCACTTGGGTAATCTTTAGAAAGAAAATCTAGAATTTTTGAGTTTGTGGAGATGTAGGTTTTGTCTAAAAAAGTGAGCAAAAGATAGCAAAAGATTATGCCAATGAAAATTAGAAAATTCTTCATTTATGAATTAAAATAGTAAAAGAATGGATTTTTATTACGAATTAAAAACAAGAGAGGCTTTCTACCTCTCTTGTTTAATTGTGAATTATATCTTATATAGAAATATACCGAAAGAATATAATACAATTATGCAAAAAATACAAAATGCAATATTTTTAAATTATTATTTATATTCAAGTGGTTAACCACCATACAAATTGAACTTAAAACACCAATTAATGAATAAAAAGAATTGGAAAAAAATCCATACAAATAAACAGTAAGTGAGAAAAGCATAAAAAATACAATTATTATATTTCTTTTATCAATTGCAAGTATTTTGGTCAACATAATTTCTATAATTATTAGGAAATGTTATAAAGATGATATAAAACAAGTTGCCCCTATAGATACCTAGGACTTCCACCTTGCAAATTTTCCATTTGCGAAATTTCTAACTTTTTCATTTTTATAATCTTAATTTTTCGGTATAATATAAGAAATGGAGTTTAAAATTTAAAAATTTTTATTAAATTTATTTCTCGCTAATACAATAAATATAAATATTCCTATAGAAAATACTGCAGCTATTTTTTTTGCAAATAAGGGGAATATTTTAAAATAAATATCCGTTAACAACAAAATTGTTGCTACTAAAACATACGATATTAAAATTTTTCTATACAAAAATTTCTCTTTAAAAGTTTAAGAATTCCAACAGTTATAAGCCGCTAAAGCCCAGCCAGGTAAACCTTGCCAAGGATTTGGATTGTATCCTAACCCAACAAAAAAACAATTAGGTTTTTGAGAGCCTCCATTTATATCTGCAAGTTGGTTTACTTCAATTTTTTTCATAATTTTTATTTATCAAAACATCCATTTGAGTTACCGGCAAAAAAACCACCAATTCCCGCAGCTATTCCCCCTAGTGGTCCTCCTGCTGCTGACCCAATAATAACAGCGCCAACTGTTAATAACCCATCAATAAGACACTGTCTGCCTGTGCCACCTTGCAAATTTTCCATTTGCGAAATTTCTAATTTTTTCATTTGTAATAAAATTTTAGTTTGTTTTTAAGTTTTCCTCGTGAAAACCTTTAGCAAATTTGTGAGGAAAATGTTTTATTTCCTATTCCATTTTGGAATAATCGTATTATTTAAGGTTTTTTAAGTTTTTAGTGAAAAATAATTTTTAATTTTGTTATTCACAAATGAAAAACTAATGACCGAAAAAGATCTTGGCTTTATGATAAAAAAGCTGCGTGAAGAAAAAAATATGTCTCAGGAAGAGTTAGCGATTCAGCTTAATATCTCTCAAAGCAAACTTTCCAAAATAGAAAACGGTAGATTAAAGGCAAGTATGATTCTATTGCTAAAGATTTGTAATTGCTTTCACATTGAAGTCATAGAAATTCTTGGCCAAACTAGTTAATATTATTTTAAATAGCCCCGATAGAAACGGTTACCCCACAGCAAGGGATGGGGAAAGCTTTGGCGCGAGGAGTAATAGTGGATAGCGGGAATTGCTCCAAAGCAATCGACGGAGTCAAATAGCTCCTTAAAATTTCCGTTTTATTAGTTTGATTATCAATCGTTTATAATTAGATTCAACTTCTTTGAAAATATTGTTCATTTCAAATATTTTTCTTAATTTTGCACCACTTTTGTGAACGCACTTTCGGGCGAAGTAAAACATTAACAATTAACATCTTCCATATTTTTCAGGATTCACAGCAAAGCCAAAGTCTGAAGTAATTAGGAATACAAATTTTTTTAGAAAATGTCAAAAGAGACAAATTCAGCAGAGGTTCTATTGAACCAAAACGTAACACCAGAACAATTTGATTGGGATTCTTTCGAGTCAGGTCTTAACGCAGAAGACAGAAGCGAGAAGAAAGAATTGGAAGAAATCTACAACGGTTCTCTTAACAATCTTGCAGATAACGATGTGATCATCGGGAAAGTTGTAAGATTGACTGATAAAGAAGCCATCGTAGATATCAACTTCAAATCTGAAGGTGTAATCTCTCTAAACGAATTCCGTTACAACCAAGGCCTCAAAGTAGGCGATGAAGTTGAAGTAATGGTTGACAGAAGAGAGGACAAAACAGGACAATTACAATTATCTCACAGAAAAGCTAGAACGCTTAAAGCTTGGGATAGAGTAAACGAGCTTCACGAAACTGGAGAGATCGTAAACGGTTTTGTAAAATCCAGAACTAAAGGAGGTATGATCGTTGATGTTCACGGAATCGAGGCGTTCTTGCCAGGTTCTCAGATCGACGTGAAACCAATCAAAGATTACGATCAGTTTGTAGGTAAAACTATGGAGTTCAAAGTTGTGAAAATCAACCCTGAGTTCAAAAACGTAGTTGTATCTCACAAAGCGCTTATCGAAGCGGATCTTGAAGGACAGAAGAGAGAGATCATCGGTCAATTAGAAAAAGGACAGGTTCTTGAAGGAACTGTTAAAAATATTACTTCTTACGGTGTATTCGTAGATCTAGGAGGTGTTGACGGATTGATCCACATTACAGACCTTTCTTGGTCTAGAGTGAACCACCCATCTGAAATCCTGGAAGACGGGCAAACTGTAAAAGTTGTTATCCTTGATTTTGATGATGAGAAAACCAGAATCCAATTGGGTATGAAGCAATTAGAAGCTCATCCTTGGGATGCTCTTTCTGCTGACCTGAAAGTTGGTGACAAAGTAAAAGGAAAAGTAGTAGTTCTTGCTGACTATGGTGCATTCGTAGAGATCGCTCCAGGTGTAGAAGGATTGATCCACGTTTCTGAAATGTCTTGGTCTACTCACTTGAGAAGCGCAGGAGATTTCGTAAAAGTAGGTGATGAGGTAGAAGCAGAAGTATTGACTTTGGATAGAGAAGACAGAAAAATCTCTCTAGGTATCAAGCAATTGAACAAAGATCCTTGGGAAAATATCGAAGCTAAATATCCAGTAGGTTCTCAACACGTTGGAACTGTAAGAAACTTCACAAACTTTGGAGTATTCGTAGAATTGGAAGAAGGAATCGATGGATTGATCTATATCTCAGACCTTTCTTGGACTAAGAAAATCAAGCACCCATCTGAGTTCTGTGCAGTTGGAGATAAGTTAGACGTGATCGTATTAGAATTGGATACGCAAGCAAGAAGATTGTCTCTAGGTCACAAACAATTGACTGAAAACCCTTGGGATAAATTCGAAACTAAATACGCTGAAGGAACTGTACACGCTGGAAAAGCGACTGAAGTACACGACAAAGGTGCATCTATCCAGTTCGAAGACGTAGAGGTTGAAGCTTTCTGCCCATCAAGATTATTAGAGAAGGAAGACGGATCTAAAATCAAAAAAGGTGACGAAGCTCAATTCAAAGTGATCGAATTCAACAAAGAATTCAAAAGAGTAGTGGTTTCTCACACAGGAATCTTCAGAGACGAAGAGAAAAAGAATGTAAGAGATAACTCTAACAGATCTAACAACAATAATAACAATACATCATCTTCTTCTAATAACGAAGAAAAATCAACTCTTGGTGATATCGATGTATTGGCAGAATTGAAAAGAAAAATGGAAGAAGGAAACTAATATTCCTGATTCTTAATTTTTTAATAAATTAGCCACCCGAAAAATATTTTGGGTGGCTTTTTAATTTAACATATATATGAAAAAAAAATTATTATTTGTAGGCTTAATGGCTTCAATCTTTTCCTCAGCTCAGATCAGCGTAAACCAGGGTTTTGAGAATACAACTTATCCTGGTTTTACCAATGTTTCGTTTTTCAGAAGCGCTGTGATTTCGCCTTGCGTAGGATCTTACGGATTAACAAGAAATTTCTGGAACGGCGGAATAGTTGGGTCCACAACTTATGCGTCAACTTCTTCAACAGGTGGAAAATTGGATATTTCTTTCCGGTACAAAACACATATCTATAGCGGTGGTTCGGTAAATGGAACTTTAAAAGTGGAATATTCAATTGATGGCGGAACAAACTATCAGACGATTCAAACAATCAATTTGACTTCTGTTGTTTCTTGTACGACTTTCACAACTTCACTTCCTCCAGGTGCGGTTCCTTCGGGATCAGATTTCAGATTCAGAGTTTCGGGACAATGGATGTCTGGAGACTACAATGTGATTTTGGATGAGTTTGTAATGTCGCAAGCTACTTTGGCAACTTCGGACGTAACTAAGAAAGAAACAAAGATTTATCCAAATCCTTTCAAAGATGTGATTCATTTTGATAATGCTGAAGCGATAAAGTCTGTATCAATTTCAGATTTCTCCGGTAGAAAAATCAAAACAATCAATGAAGTTTCAAAAGAGTTAAGATTGTCAGAACTCAAAAAAGGAAATTACATTCTTACTATCGATTATAAAGATGGCAGCAAAAATAGCAGTAAGCTGATCAAAGAGTAAAATTTAAAACCGTTTCGCAATTTCGAGACGGTTTTTTTTTGATTTAAATATCATTACAGACAATTTCTTATCTATTCCAAAATTTATCAGTAAAAATTTAAATTGTAAATTCGCCGGCTGAAAAATAGTTATGGAGAAAAAAAATATATTAAAAGGCGTCCTGTTTGTCGGAATCGGAGCGAGCATTTACGGAATGCTGGCAACGTTTGTGAAATTATCTTACAAAGATGGATTTACAACTTCTGAAGTAACGACGGCACAGTTTGTATTAGGATTTATAGGATTATCGATTTTAAATTTAATTCAAACTAAAACTTCCCAAAAACCTTTATCAAAACCAAATTCCAAAGAGATCAGAATGCTGATGTTGGCAGGAACTTCTATGGGATTTACAAGTTTGTTCTATTACATTGCGGTTCAATATATCAATGTTTCAATAGCTATAGTTTTGTTGATGCAGTCCGTTTGGTTCAGTGTGGTTGTAGAAAGTTTCATCGCCAAAAAATTCCCAAATATTAGAAAAGTAATAGCTGTAATTATCGTTTTGACAGGAACAGTTTTAGCAACAAACCTGATCAATATGGAAGTTGAAATCGACTGGCACGGCATCTTCTGGGGCGTTCTGGCAGCAGCATCTTTTACGATGACAATGTTCACATCCAACACTTTGGCAACGCATTTGCCGGTTTTGAGAAAAAGTATGACAATGTTGACTGGTGGTTTGGTAGTCGTACTTTTGTTCTTGTTCTTCGCTCAAATTGGACCCTTGCATTTCGAAGGATTGAGATCTTTCTATCTTAATTTTACAGAAAACACCCAACACATTCGCCCATTTGATTATTCCATCTTTTGGACTTACGGATTTGTTCTGGCGTTGTTTGGGACAATCATTCCACCGATTTTATTTAATATTGGATTCCCGAAAGCAGGTTTGGGATTGGGAAGCATCATTTCGTCTTTGGAACTTCCGGTTTCTGTGACAATGGCTTTTGTACTGTTGAAAGAAGAAGTGATTATGATTCAATGGCTTGGGATTGCATTAATATTATTCGCCATAGTTCTAATGAATTTACCTTCCAAGAATGATGAGCAGTTGGTAAAAGCTTATCATTAAAATAAAAAAAACTGCTTTCTAAAAAGCAGTTTATAATTTACGTAAAAAACGTCTCATTTTACTGAGACGTTTTTATTTTTTATTGTGCAGCGTTCTGAACGTCTGTTTTCACTTCTTCAGCTTTATTTTTGAACTGATCCGCTGTTTCGTTAGCTTTTTCTTTCAATTGTTCAGCTGTTTGATTGGCTTTATCTTTCAAATCGTTTCCGAATTTTGTCAGATTTTCCTTCGCACTATTGATGGTGTCTTTTACTTTTTGCTGATCTTCCGGAGAAGATTTTTTGTATTTCCACCAAGCCAAAGCTCCTACTCCTAACAATGCCAAAAGGCCATTTGTTTTATTTCCCATGATATAATTTTTTATAGTTAATATTAATTACCAAGTCAGTAGAAAATTTTGTGCCAACATTTTAATATTCAGAATATTTTGGGCGTGCCCCTCTCCAAAGCTTTCCCAAGGCTCGGGCCACGTTGCCCGTTCCTATCTTTTTATTTTTTCAGAACGTTGGGTTTTCGAATTTTGGTTTCAGACAAAAAAAATAAAAAGGATATCCACTACCATCTCTCACGCGCTGCGCAGAGTTGAACCTTTTGACAAAATTACATTATTTCAGATCCGAAAGAAGTTCAGCCAATTTCTTCGTCAATTCTCTTCGGCTGAATTCATTAATATTCGCCGAATTCTGAATCGATTTTCCACTTTTCCAATCTTCGTAAAGTGAAAAAATAAATTCCTGAATTTCTAGATTCTCCGAATAATCAAAATGTTTTCCGGCTTTGGTTTTATTAAGGATTGTTTCAACATCTGCATCTTTTGGTCCGAATGAGATGATCTGTCTTCCGGTCGCCAGATATTCAAACAATTTTCCAGGAATAATGCCTTTAGAACTTTCACTAGGAAAATTAGTAATCAACAGCAGATTCGAATTTTCCATTTCTTTTACAGATTCGTTGTGCGCCAAATAACCAATATTTCGAATGTTATTTTTCAAAACAGAATTCTCAATCTCATTCAGAATTTTATCATCAACTCGTCCAACAAATTTCAATTCAAAATCCTTAGCAAAATCCTGATCTTTTCCGCAAAGTTCTTGCAAAGCTTTCCAAAGATTCTCCGGATTTCTCAATTGTTCCAAAACGCCAACATAACTCAAAGTAAATTTCACTTCTTCATTTTCATTTGTCACACTGAGCGGAGTCGAAGTGTTTTTATTGTCAAAACCATTAGTCACGCAAAAAGCATTCGCTCCATTTTTTTTGAAATTTTCAGCGTCCGTATAACTTGTTGCAAGCGTCAAATCTGCATTTTCAAAAACCGATTTCTCAAGTTGTCTGTGTTTTCTGTCGGAACCTGAAGTCAGTTTCAAATGTTTGTAATAGGATATCTCTGTCCAGGGATCGCGGAAATCTGCTATCCATTTTAGATTTGGTATTTCCTTTTCTAATCCAAGCCCAATCAAATGTAAACTGTGTGGCGGACCAGTTGTGACAATTGTATCAATATGATGTTCTTCCAAATATTTTTTCAAAAATTGAATTGAAGGTTTTACCCAAAATTTCCTCGCATCCGGAATAAAAAAATTTCCTCGGATGAAAATCGAAAGCTTCGAAACAAAAGACTGATTCTTCCCGACATCAAACTGCCCGCCTTTGAATTTCTTATTACTCTTACTGAATTTCTCCGCAATCTGATAAGGTTCCCAAATATTGGTCTTTACAATTTTCAGATCTTTCGGAACTTCTTTCGTTAAAGTCTCATCCATTAAAGGATAACTCGGATTTTCCGGTGTGTAGATGATTGGTTCCCAGCCAAATTCCGGAAGATATTTTGCAAACTTCAACCAACGCTGAACTCCCGGTCCACCAGCTGGCGGCCAATAATATGTGATAATTAAAACTTTTTTAGAATTTTCCATTTAAGAATTTCGGCTTCATCAAACTATTCAGTAAATTTATATGTTTTTTGAAAGGTCTAAAATAGGGCTTTTTATAATTTATTTTACAATGATCATTAGAGAAAGAACCAATTGGTTGAAAATGCTGTTTATCTGGAAAGGTTCTGTTCTGCTCAAGATCATTCCACAATTATTGATCATCACACTTTTCTCAGTGGTTGTTCTTTATTTCAAAGGTACTATTTACGATTACAAAGTTCATCTCAATCCGGCAATCTTCACTTTGCTTGGTTTGTCTCTGGCCATTTTTATGGGATTTTGTAACTCTGCCAGCTACGATCGTTTCTGGGAAGGCCGCAAAATTTGGGGATCTTTGGTTATAGAAACCAGATCTTTGACGCGTCAGGTTTTGACTTTAATTAATGATACTTCTGAAAATTCCAAAATCAAAAAACAGGAATTTATAAAAATCATTGCAGCGTTTTGCTGGGCACTTAATTTTCAACTCAGAAACAAAGACGCGAATGGTAAAATCCAAGAATTATTATCTCCTGAAAATTTTAATAAAGTAAAAGATAAAAAATTCAAACCCGTTATTCTGCTGGATATAATGGGAGAGTGGATCAATGTTCAGAATAGTGAAAAGAATATCGACACAATCGTTTTGACTTCATTAGATCATCAGCTGAATCAATTATCAAGTATTGTCGGTGGTTGTGAAAGAATTGCGAACACACCTTTGCCTTTTGCTTACAGCGTTTTGCTCCACAGAACCGTTTATCTATATTGCTTCTGGCTTCCGTTTGGTTTGGTGGATGTTGTAGGGTGGATGATGCCGGTTATTGTTCTATTTATCAGCTACACATTTATCGCCTTGGATGCTATTATTCAGGAAATTGGCGAACCTTTTGGTGAAGAAGAGAATGATCTTGCACTCAATACGCTTTGCAAAACGATTGAATTCTCAATATTTGAACAGGTGCAGATTCCGCAACCAGAACTAGAAATTCCCACTTCATATTTTATAGATTAGATGAATTATTTCTCCGAACAAAAATTTACAAAAACCGATTTTACAGAACTTGAAAAAGCAGATTACGACAATTGTGTTTTCACAGATGTGAATTTTTCGGGTCAGTACCTTTCGGATTTCAAATTCTCAGATTGCGACTTCAGAGATTGTGATCTCAGCAATGCGAAGATTCATCAGACTGCTTTTCGGGATATCGTTTTCAAGAATTGTAAGATGATCGGACTTAATTTCGAGGATGCGCATTCATTCAATATCTCTTTCAAATTTGAGGATTGTATATTGGATCATTCCTCATTTTATCAATTAGATATTAGAAAAACAAGCTTCAAAAACTGCAGCTTAAAAGAAGCAGATTTCACAGAAGCTAACCTTTCGAATTCATTTTTCGATCATTCAAATTTGACAGACGCTGTTTTCGATCGAACAATCTTAGACAACGCCAATCTTAAAAATGCCATTAATTTTTCCATCGATCCAATTAAAAATCAACTCAAAAAAACCAAATTTGCAAAAGATAATCTCGCAGGATTACTAGACAGATTACAAATTATTATCGAATGATATTCAGACGCTTATCTTTTATAAGTTTTACGCCTTTGTGAAACTTAAAACAGATTAATAATTAAAATCTTTGTGGACTTTGTGTTCAAATAAATAAATATCCAAATGAAAAAAATACTCTACGCAGCTTTCCTTTTATCCATAACAGTTTCTGCACAATATACTGATATTAATATCATAAAAGAAGTCAAGGTGAAGAACAAAGGTGTCGTAGTTTCTGCGCATCCATTGGCAAGTGAAGCAGGAGCAAAAATCCTTAAACAAGGCGGAAATGCTTTCGATGCAGTTGTTGCAACTCAGTTAGCTTTGGCCGTTGTTTATCCTCAAGCCGGAAATATTGGTGGTGGTGGATTTTTGGTCGCTACAACTTCAGAGGGAAAAAAAATCGCTTTAGATTATCGCGAAACTGCACCTTCCAAGGCTTCTTTCGATATGTATTGGGACAAGCAGGGAAATGCGAATACGGATCTTTCTCAATACGGAAGATTGGCGGTCGGAGTTCCGGGAAGTATTTCCGGAATGTTTGAAACTTTGAAATATGCGAAACTTCCATTTGCTAAATTAATTGAACCAGCAATCGATCTTGCAGAAAAAGGTTTTGCTATTACAGAACAAGAAGCGGGATTACTGAATTCCCACAAAGCAGATTTCCTTAAAAACAACAAGAACAAAACTGTTTTCGTAAAAGATCAGGACTGGAAAATCGGAGACTTGCTTATCCAGAAAGAATTGGCGGAAACTCTAAAAAGAATCCAGAAATCGGGCGAGAAAGAATTCTACCAGGGCAAAACCGCAGATTTAATTCTTGCCGAAATGAAATTAGGAAATGGAATAGTACAATCTCAGGATCTTAAAGATTATAAAACAAAAGAAAGAAAACCGTTGGTCTTCGATTATAAAGGTCATCAGATCGTCTCAATGCCTTTGCCTTCAAGTGGTGGAACTTTGCTTGCTCAAATGCTGAAAATGGCATCTTTCGAAGATCTTTCCAAGTACCAGCAGAATTCTACGGAAGCGGTTCAGATTATGGTGGAAGCAGAAAGAAGAGCTTATGCCGACAGAGCAGAATATATGGGTGATCCGGATTTCATCCAGGACAAAACGCAGATGCTGATCTCCGATGAATATCTGAAAAACCGTTGGAAATCTTATAATCCAAAATTAGCGACACCAAGTAAAGATGTAGGAAATATCATCAATCCAAATCAAAAAGAAAGTACTGAAACAACTCAGGTTTCCATCCTGGACAAATTCGGTAATGCAGTTTCTGTAACCACAACACTGAACGGACTTTACGGAAGCAAAACTGTAGTTTCCGGTGCAGGATTCTTCCTGAATAATGAAATGGACGATTTCTCAATCAAACCAGGTGTCCCGAATATGTTTGGTGCTGTTGGTGGAGAAGCTAATAAAATAGAACCCGGAAAAAGAATGCTCTCATCTATGACGCCAACTTTGGTTTTGAAAGACAACAAAGTAAAGATTGTGGTTGGAACTCCAGGCGGAACTACAATTCCAACCTCAGTTTTCCAGGCAATTGTGGGTGTGATTGATTTTAAACAAAATGCGAACTTTTCAGTAAATGCACCGAAATTCCATCATCAATGGTTGCCGGAATTGGTGATGACAGAAAAGAATTTTCCGGAAACTACGATCAAATCTCTGGAACAAATGAATTACAAAATCCAAAGAATCCCACAAATCGGAAGAACAGAAATGATTCTGGTAGATGATAATAAAACGATTCATGCCGTTGCAGACGGTCGAGGCGATGATTCGGTAGGAGTGGAATAGGAAATTTATCCAAGGCATAATGTAATACAATACGGTCTGAAGTTGTCTTTTTATGATAAGAAGCTTATGAAAAAAACTATTATTCTATTGTGCTTTATTTTGGTCAAATTTATTATTCAATATTCTTTAATTGGATCAGAATACGACTTGCAGAGAGATGAATATCTCCATCTCGATCAGGCAAACCATCTTGCTTGGGGTTATTTATCCGTTCCGCCAGTCACTTCTTGGATATCTTATATGATTAATCTGTTAGGAAATTCTATGTTTTGGATCCGGTTTTTCCCTGCTCTTTTCTGCGCATTGACAATCTATGTTGTCTGGAAAACCATAGAAGAACTGAAGGGAAATCTATTCGCATTGATCTTTGGTGCAACTTGCATCACATTTTCGGTTTTGTTCAGACTGAATATGCTTTATCAGCCAAATTCGCTGGATGTCCTTTGCTGGATCATGGTGTTTTATCTGATCATAAAATACTTGAACACCAGCAAAACCAAGTGGCTTTACTGGCTGGCAATCACATTCGCAATCGGTTTCCTGAACAAGTACAATATCATTTTCCTTATTTTTGGTCTTCTTCCCGCAATATTGCTGACGCCCGAAAGAAAAATCCTCCTCAACAAGCACCTTTACTTTGCAGTTTTATTAGTGTTAATACTCATTTCTCCCAATATAATCTGGCAGTATGACAATGACTTCCCAGTCATTCATCACATGGAACTACTATCTAAAACCCAGCTTGCAAACGTCAACCGCTGGAGTTTTATCAGGTCACAATTGTTATTTTTCCCCGGCACATTTATAGTTTTTATCTTCGGGTTGTATGCCTTGATTAGATTTCAGGAATTCAAAAAATACAGACTGTTTTTCTGGATGTTCTTCTTCACAATCGGGATTTTCCTTTTCTTCAAAGCCAAAGATTATTACGCCATTGGTTTGTATCCCATTTACTTTGCATTCGGATCGGTCTATATTTCGTCGTTGTTAGAAAACAAGGTTGGAAAATTTTTAAAGCCTTTGATTGTATTATCAGCCATCGCCTTATTTCTTCCGGTTTTTAATATCGCTTTTCCGAACAAAACGCCGGACTATTTCGCTAGCCATCCCGAAAAATATAAAAAGTACGGTATGGTGACCTGGGAAGATGGGAAAGACCATGGGTTGCCTCAGGATTTCGCAGATATGCTGGGCTGGAAAGAGTTGGCAAGAAAGGTAGACAGCACTTACGCAAAGATGCCTTCACCAAAAAACACCTTGGTTCTAGGTGACAATTACGGACAGGCAGGTGCCATCAATTACTATTCGAAACTGGGAATTCATGCCGTATCATTCAATGCCGACTATATCAATTGGTTTGATTTGAAGACAAAATACCAACATCTGATAAGGGTTAAAGAATTCGACAGCAACAACAGTGAATTGAAAGAAACAGCACCTTATTTCCAAAAATCATCCACAGGTTCCGTGACAAACCAATACGCCAGAGAATTTGGTACCACGATATTTTCCTTCATCAATATCAAAATTGATATCAATGAAAGGATAAAGAAGGAGATAGAGGAAAATAGTTTTTGATAACTTTTGAAAAATTATTGTAGGTTCTGACAACCTATATTAGAATTTTTTTAAAGAATTATAATTGAGAGTATTTAGAGATAGTTGAAATCATATTACTAACAATAATTGAAATAAAAAAGGCTTCCAAAATCTGAAAGCCTTTCATTTTATATTGAACTGTTAATTATCTCGCGATATTCACAGATCTTGTTTCTCTAATTACGGTAACTCTTACTTGTCCCGGATAAGTCAACTCATTCTGGATTTTTTCTGAGATGTCATAAGATAATTGATGAGCATTCTCATCATTCACTTTTCCACTTTCTACCATTACTCTAAGTTCTCTACCAGCCTGGATTGCATAAGCGCTGGAAACACCGTCAAAACTCAAAGCTGCAGCTTCAAGATCTTTCAGCCTTTGGATGTAAGATTCCAAAACCTGTCTTCTTGCGCCTGGTCTTGCTCCGGAGATTGCATCGGCAACCTGGATGATTGGCGATAGGAGAGAAGTCATTTCGATCTCGTCATGGTGAGCACCGATAGCGTTGATTACTTCTGCATTTTCGCCGTATTTCTCTGCCCACTGCATTCCAAGAAGTGCATGTGGCAATTCAGATTCTTGCTCAGGAACTTTCCCGATATCGTGTAGTAAACCTGCTCTTTTAGCTAGTTTTACGTTTAATCCTAATTCTGCTGCCATAGTTGCTGCAATGTTTGCAACTTCTCTGGAGTGCTGTAGTAAGTTTTGACCATAAGAAGAACGGAATTTCATTCTACCAACCACTTTTACCAATTCGGGGTGCAGACCGTGGATTCCAAGATCGATGATGGTTCTTTTACCAACTTCAATAATTTCTTCCTCGATTTGTTTTCTGGTCTTCTCAACCACTTCCTCGATTCTCGCAGGGTGGATTCTACCGTCTGTAACCAATCTGTGTAATGATAATCTCGCGATCTCTCTTCTCACAGGATCGAAACAGGAAAGAAGGATAGCTTCCGGCGTATCATCTACAATGATTTCTACACCTGTTGCAGCTTCCAAAGCACGGATGTTTCTACCTTCACGTCCGATGATTCTACCTTTGATTTCGTCAGATTCGATGTTAAAAACAGAAACCGAATTTTCAACCGCTTGTTCTGTTCCAATTCTTTGAATCGTTTGGATAACGATTTTTCTCGCTTCACTTTTTGCATTCAGCTGAGCTTCCTCCATAATGCTTTGAACGTGTGCTGATGCTTTTGTTTTCGCTTCAGCTTTCAAAGATTCTATCAATTCAGATTTCGCTTCTTCTGCAGAATAATTGGATATTTTTTCCAGCATTTCTACTTTTTGAGCTGTCGCAACTTCCAGATCCTGTTGCTTTTTCTTAAGAGTTTCCAGTTTTTTGTTGTAATCGCCAACCTGTCTTTCAAGGTCTTTTTCTAGTTTTCCTGCTTTGCTAAGCTCGTCATTCAGTTTGTTTTCCTTGTCTTTGGTACGCTTTTCAGCCTCCTGCATTTTTCTCTCGCGGGATTGAATGTCCGCATCGTGCTGGGATTTCAGCTCCAGGAATTTTTCTTTGGCCTGCAGGTGTTTTTCCTTTCTTACAGCTTCTGCTTGTACATTGGCTTTTTCTATAATGTTTTCGGCTGTCTTTTTAGCATCTTCTACTACGTACTGTGCTTTTGTATTTAAAGAACTCTTTCCGAAGAAAAGTCCTGCAACCGCTCCTACGATAAGTGCAACGACACCGATAATAATGGTAATTGTGTCCATAAAATTTATATATATGTTGAGTTTATTTACTTTAAAGTACAAAGTAAAAAGTACATTGTACAAAGACTTCTCAGATCTTTTTTAATTTTTCTAATTTTTTAATCTTAATACTTTGTACTAAGTTCATAAAAAAAACCTACAACAGTTCAGATATAGAGTAAACTCCATAAAAACACGATTTGAACTGATTTTCATCCTCTGTAATCTGCGCAAGGCAGCACGCCATCGAATGAACTTTCGTCCGGTAATTTTTAATTGTTGAGTTTACTTCTTTGTGTTAGAACTATTGTAGGCAGCTTGTAATTTGAAAAATTTTACTTTTCCAATTGCTCAAGGAGTGCATTGATTTTGGTCACGCGCTCGTTTGTATTTTTAATATTTTTCTCATTATTTAAAGAATAAACTTCTGCATTGGTACCGAGTTTCAAAACGCACATAGCGAGTGCATCCTGCTTATCTCTCACATCGAAACTGGCTTCGAAGTCCTTTATCATACTTTCTATCTGCTTACCAACTTTTCTGAGGGTTTCTTCCTCGGCGGCTGGTACATTCAGCGGATAGTTCCGTCCGGCAATGGTTATAGTAATTCTTCTGAAATCCATAGTTATAAGCCGGTGTTTTGTAATTCAGAAACGCACATATCTATTTCTTTTACCAGTCTGTTGATGTGATTTTTCATCAGTCGGTTGTGTTCTGCGTTTCCTGATATTGCTGAATAAAGTTTTAATTCTTTGTTTTCTTCTGCTAAGATCTGGTTTCTGCGTTTCTCCTCCATGTATTCTTCCCTCAATTTTTGAAGCTCCTCAGACGTTTCTGCGTGTTTATCCGAAAGATTCTTAAACTTTTTATAAAGATTGAGAATCTTTTTTTCCAATACAGAAAAGTTGTTTTCTAATTCGCTTAACATTACCAGAATTAAATTCTAACTTTTACAAAAATAGGAAAAATTAATGATGATTTAATACGATATTTCTCTTTTGTTAATTCGGCTTTGTTTCTGTTTGATTTATAGCAATTTATCTTTAAGTAGATCATCAAAATAATTAAGAATGAAAGCTTTGTTTAGAAAATTGATCCAAAAAAAAGAGCTTTGAAAAAGCTCGATTTATATGATTTATTCAAATTTTAGAACCAGCATAAAAGCTCTGGTCTGCATAGTGGAAATTGCTGGTGTCCAGTATGGTGGCGTCTCAGGTTTGTCGGAAACCAATTCATTATTTGTAAAGAAGGTTCCGCGAATCGCCGGTGTTAGTTTAAATCTACTGAAGTATAATTGAATCCCTATCTCAGCACTCCAGCCAAAGTTGTGTGTGGTGGTGCGAAACGTATTCAATAAATTGTCATCTGTGGAAGTTTGATTAGATTGCAGATTCATCATATAATTGATACCTGCTGCTGCGTAGGGACGGGAATTGTACCAACGGTCGCCGTGTATTTCCAGCAAAATAGGAATGTCGACATACGTAGATTTTACGATTCTCTTTGTATATGTCTCATTCAAATCCGTTATAACCTGAGTATTAGTTCCGTCGGGTAGCAGTATGCCACTCGGAAACAATTCGTTGATGTGATCAAATGTATTAAAAGTTAAATCTCTCTGGACAAAGTGCAAACCTGGTTCTATTCTCAGATCAAGAAATTCATTAAGCCTCATTTTGCCAATCAATCCGGCTCCGAAACTATACGTAGCTTTTGATTCTACAAGATTCTGATTGCCATCCATTCCATAAATAGGACTCAAAACCATTTTGTAATCAAAGTTATTGGCAGCAAGATAAAATCCGTAGCTGAATTTCTTTAAATCAAACTCTTCAAGATTGTCTGGTCTGTCTTTGGTTCTGAAAAAATTGTTAAAAGTCTGAGCATTAAAATTAGTGCTCATAAGTACTGCAAATGATAAAATCTTGATAAGTCGCTGCTTCATTCTATTTCGTAGCTTTATAAATGGTGGCTATTCCTAAACTCAATTTGGTGTATTCTACTTTTTTGAAACCTGTGTTCAACAAGATGGTTTTCATCTTTTCTCCGAAAGGAAATGCATTTACAGAATCCGGAAGATAGGTGTAAGCACGATTGTCTTTGGAAACCAGACGCCCGATTGCCGGCAGTATATTTTTGAAATAAAACATATAAAATGGTCCAAGAAATCCTTCCACTTTTGAAAACTCTAATATATAAATACTTTTGTTTTCTTTTACAACTCTTCTTAATTCTGATAATCCTTTTTCCAGATTTTCAAAATTTCTTACTCCAAATGCAACGGTGACGCCATCAAATTTATTGTCCTGAAACGGAAGTTGTTCCGCATCACCTTTCTGCATAGAGATTTTTCCGTCCAGATTTTGCTTTCTGATTTTCTCGATTCCAACATTCAACATTTGCTGAGAAAGATCAAGTCCAACAACTTCTGCATTGGTTCCTTTTTGAACACTAATTGCCAGATCTCCTGTTCCTGTTGCCACATCCAGAACCAATTTAGGATCATCATTTTTCAGCATATTCACCAGTTTGTTTCTCCAAAGCACATCTATTTTCATTGATAAAACGTGATTCAGAAGATCGTATTTTGGTGCAATATTGTCAAACATATCTTCTACCTGACTTTTTTTGCTGTATTCTGAGTTGTATGGTGTTACGTTGTTGTGTTCCATTTTTATAATTGATGAGTGATAAATGATTATTAATTAATTTTTAATCATTTAATTCTTTAATTTTTGAATCTACTTTAAGTGGTAATAATTGTTGTAGTAATTAATAAAATCCTGCTTTCTAAAGATCTTTGAGCGACTTTCCACCTTTGCTACATTTTTCACAATGCGGTCATATTCCTCATCCAGATTATAATAGAAATCTTCGGTGTAAAGCTTATTAATTTTTTTGACGTCGCCTAAATAATGCTTCTTGTCAATCTCGATTCCGGCTTTTGCAGCAATCAGAGAATCTTTGTTCAGACCATAACCGTAATATTGATTATTGACATAATAGTCTTTATTTGTAATGTTTAACAATCCTCTTACTTTGTTAACTGTAAAGGAAGAATCATAAAGCATCTTTTTGTTTTGGTCAAAAACTGCAATTTTATTTTGTCCTTTATTAAGGTTAACTTTCAGATATTGTCCGGCGGAAAGAATATTTTCCTCGCCGTTATTGATTTTGAAATAAAATGTTTCCGGCGTAGGATTGTCCACCAGATAATAGTTCCTTTTCGCCAAAAACAAAAAGTAAATAGCGAACGCAAGTCCCATTGCCAACAAAGAAAAAATCAAACCTTTTGTAGAGGCGCTCAGATTTTTCATAAGTAATTTTTATTGTTTTCCAAAAGTCTTATGCAATCGCCAGCCTTTTTTTGTCTTTTTTAATTTTATATTATTAATAGCGATTTCATATCTTGAAAATCAATATTAAGATTGCGAATTTACGGATTTTTTTCTGTGTCGTAATTTTTATAATTGTGATATTAATCAAGGCTTTGATTCCTGAAAAACAAAACCTGATTATCCCTTATATTTTCTATTTTTTCAGGATTGAAACTCAAATCGGGTGCTTTTGTTCCGTTTTCGAGATTCAGATTTTGGTTTTTAAAAATAATGGTTTCATCCCAAAGATTCTGATCTATGAATTGCTGCAAAGTAAATCTTCCGCCTTCAATAATGACAGACTGAATTTGCAATTCATATAATTTTTCTAAAATTTGATTGAGAGAATTCTCTTTTTCTATCTTGATGAATTTCAAATGTTTGTCCTCAGAATTTTTGATCGAATTAAAGATAATCGTCTCCGCTTCATCATTATAAATAGTGAAATTTTCCGGAATATCCAAATTGTGATCGATGAGAATTCTGATAGGATTTCGACCCTCAATTTCCCTTACTGTTAAACTCGGATTATCGTGAAGTGCGGTGTTTTTTCCAATCAAAATTGCATGTTCCTCACTTCTCATTTGATGAACAAATTGCTTCGAAAGTGAATTACTGATTTGAGTTGGTTTGAAATCCTGATCCATAAATCCATCCGCAGATTCTGCCCATTTCAAAATAATGAACGGACGTTTCTTCTCGTGATAGGTAAAAAAACGTTTATTAAGTTCTCTGCATTCGTTTTCTAAAACACTGGAAACAACCTCAATGCCTGCATCGGTAATGATTTTTTTTCCTTTTCCGTTTACTTTATCGTGGCTGTCCATAGCACCAACGACCACTTTTTTGAAACCCAATTCAACGATTTTCAAAGCGCAAGGCGGTGTTTTTCCAAAATGAGCACACGGTTCCAGAGAAACATAAATCGTGGATTCAGGAATCAAATGTTTGTCTTCTTCTCTTATCGAATTAATCGCATTGATTTCTGCGTGTGGTTCTCCTGCTTTTTTGTGAAAACCTTCGCCAATAATTTTACCGTTATTAATAATCACTGATCCTACCAAAGGATTTGGGTAAGTATTTCCAAGCGCTTTTTGAGCTAGCTCGATACATCTTCTGATGTAAATTTCGTCATTCATTAATGATGATTTCTGACTTGTAAAAAATTATTTTTTCTTTTTATCAACTTCTGTTGGCTTGTAAGTCACTGGTGGAATAGCAGTTGTAATTGCAGCTTCCATCAACCTGTTTCTTTCTTTTGATAAAGATTTGGCAGCATATTTCAGATCTCCTTCAAGCCTTTTGGAATAGGAAAAAATGATGAATGATTTCTTCCCGTTCACATCAAAATTTTTGAATCTGTCAAGGTTGTATTCCGCATAAGGTTCACCTTCTTTGGGAGTTTCTGTTGTAAGATAATCTACGATAATCTCTTTACCATCAGGACTTTCTGTTACATTTACGAAAGAATATTTATCCTTCGATCTTCTTTTGTCAACAAATTCCACTTTTTGTTTGATGGCAGTTTCCATATCAATTTCTTTATCGAAATAAGAAATGTTGATCAGTTCTTTGTAGTTGCTGAGGACATCATCTCTCATTATATACTGCTGCTGAGCCCAGGTTGCCGAATTTTGTTTGCTAAATGCCAAGAGAAATTCATTTTCATTGAAAGTTAAAGGCCCGGGAATATTCAGTCTTTCGATGACTTCAACTGGAGCAGAAACCACTGTTTCTTCAGTTTTTGTTTCCTGAGAATGAAATGCCGAAGCGAATGTAAATAGACTTAAAGCAGAAAGTAGAATTTTATTTTTCATAATTATTTTTTTAGATTTTTAAGTTCTCTAATTCTTGATTTGAATAGTAACAAAGCAAATATGATAAGAATACAGCCTACTATGTTGAATACTAATTGATTTAATTCCTCGCCTTTTGGTGCAATTACCAGTGCTAAACCTAGAATCAGTAAAAAAATGCCAAAGCCAATTTTGGTTTCAAAAGATATTGTTAGAACTTCTATAATTCCTAATAAAAATTCTCCTCCGATTTTCTTAAAAATTTTTTTGCTTTTCAACGCTTTTTTTTTGGAAAAACAATTTTATGCTTTCAATTCTTCAGGAATTTCACAAACAGGAATAGGATTCATCTTATGCTGCGTCGCTCTGTTGAATTTTAAATAAATCTGCATCACTTCTTTTTCTCGTCCATCAAAATCAGCTTCTGTTTTTCCGGCTTTTTGTTGCTCCATTGCCCATTCCAATTCAGGATAAGTGGCTCCAATTTGATCTTCGTCTGATCTTTCAACTTCCCAAAGTCCGTCCGTTGGTTTTGCAACTTGAATACTTTCCAAAATTCCTAATTCTTTAGCGATGTCGTAAACCTGAGTTTTATAAAGATCAGCAATAGGAGAGATGTCCACGCCGCCGTCGCCATATTTCGTAAAAAATCCGACGCCGAAATCTTCTACTTTGTTTCCGGTTCCAGTTACCAAAAGTCCATTGATTTGTCCATAATAATAAAGCGTAACCATTCTCAATCTTGATCTTGTATTGGCTTCAGCCAGATTTTTATTTGGCGAATCATCTTTGTAGCCTTCCGTTGTTTTTTCAAAGCTTTCAAACGTTGGTGTCAGATCAACTCGGAAACCATCAACATTTGAGAAATTGGCCTTCAAAAAATCAATATGATCCTGAGCTCTGTCTACCTGATCAGCTTTTTGACGGATTGGCATTTCCAGAACCAAAGTTTGCAATCCTGTTTTCGCTGCCAAAGTAGAGACCACTGCAGAATCTATTCCGCCGGAAACACCTACCACAAAACCTTTTGAATTCGCTTTGATTGCATAATCCTTTAGCCAGTTGACGATATGATCGATTACTTTTTGTGTCTGCATTGTTTTTATTTTCTGTTATTTTTTTTCTAATTCGTACCAATTGCAAAGATCGCCATTGTCGATAAAAGTGCCTTTGTTTTCGAAGCCTAATTTTGTGAGAATATAATTGGAAGTTTGATTTTCTACATCAGCATAAGCATAAATTTTATCAGCATTCATCTGATTGAAACCCAATTCCAAAGAAGCTTTCGCAGATTCTGTCGCATAACCTTTTCCCCAGAATTCGGGAAGGAATCTGTAACCTAACTCGTAAACATTTTTGAATCCATTGACTTCATCTGTCAGAAGTTTGATGCCGCTCCAGCCTATAAATTTATTGGTGCTTTTTTCGATAACGGCTAATCTTCCGGTTCCGTTTTTTTTGTATTGATTGATAATGTTTTCAATCATTTTTGCAGATTCTTCTTTCTTTGTCAAAGGTTGAATGCCAACATATTTTACAACTTCCGGATTACTATCCAATAGGAACATATCGTCCAGATCTTCACGAACTAATTTTCTTAAAATCAATCTTTCGGTAATAATTGGAAGCTTCATCCTTTAAAATTCTTATTTTTGCTTTTCGAAAATCTTAATGTAAAAATAATGAAGTTTTTCCGATATATCTCTTTTTCGGCTATAATTGTTTTCAGTTTATCCGCCTGCAAAAAGGAAAACGAAAATAGATGGGATGTTGAAATCAAAAATCCGGTCAAAAATGTACAGGTAACAGACTTGTCTGGTGAATTCTATAATTCATCGGTTAGTTTGGACGACTTCAAGAAAAAATATCCCTGGTTTCAGGGCTCTGTGCCAGATGCAGATTATGGTGACCGAAGAAAAGATACGATGGAAGTCCGAATTTACAAAGAAGCGATTTCCAAGATCAATAAAGCGAAACTAGATAAAGATTTACTTGATCTTTTTTCACACATCAAAAATTATTTCCCAAAGTTTCAGCCGCCACATATTTATCTTTACTCATCCGTTGTCGATCCGCAAAATGTCACTGATCCGATCTTCCTGAGAGAAGATGAAAACATGCTTTTCGTAGATATTACAGGATTTATGGGTGACGGAAACAAGAATTACAAAGGTCTGGATCTGTATTTTCAAAAATCGATGAATCCAGAAAATCTCGTTCCGAAAATCTCTGCTTTTTTTGCTGCAAGACTAGTTCCGGTTCAATTGGAGCAGCAGAAGTTTTTGGATCAAATGGTTTATCAGGGGAAAATCCAAATTCTGCAGGATGCTTTCCTGCCAAATTTTCCCGAACATCTGAAAATCAATTATTCCAAAGAGCAGTACGATTGGGCGGTTGCGAATGAAGTTAATATCTGGAATTATTTTGTGGAGAACGATTTGCTTTTCAGTGCAGATCCGGATCTTTCTGAGCGCTTCATCACGCCCGGACCTTTCTCAAAATTTTATACAGAAGTAGATCGTGAAAGTTCGCCGCAAATTGCAATCTGGACAAGCTGGCAAATTTGCAAACATTATCTGAAAGCCAACCCGGAAGAAAAATTGCAAATATTTTTGAAAAAGAATGCTACGGAAATTTTCAACGGATCAGAATACAGACCGAAATAGAGTTGGAGAGATTCGGGTTAATAGCATTTAGGGTGGAATTTTCTTTGATGAGTTTTACGCCTTTGCGAACCTTAAAGTATTTCAATAAATTCAAAAAAGCTTAGCGGACTTTGCGTTAAAATTTCAGTCTCAAAAAAAATAATAGTTAATTTAATCAATAAAACAATGCGTAAAACAAAAATTACAATAGATATACAACTGGACGAAAATCACGTTCCGGAAAAAATGACGTGGAATGCACAAGACGGCGGCGTAGAGAACCAGGAAACCAAGGCGGTGATGATCTCCGTTTGGGACGAGAAAACTTCCGAAGCTTTAAGAATTGATCTTTGGACAAAAGATATGCCTGTAGATCATATGAAGCGTTTTTATCACCAAATTATTGTTTCTTTGGGACAGACTTATCTGCGAGCAACCGGCGAAGAAGATGTTGCAGGTTGGCTGGAAGAAGTAGCGGAAGATTTTGCAGTGAAGTCGGCAATAAAAATGTAAAAAAAAGTAAGATGTTGGAAGTTGGAAGATGGATGTTAAAAAACTTCCAGCATCCAACTTTTAACATCTAACAAAATATTAAAAATATGAAATTCAATACAAAAGTTATTCACGGAGGACAACAGCACGAGCCAGCAACTGGCGCAGTCAACGTTCCCGTATTTTTAACATCTACATTTGCACAGAAAAGTCCGGGACAATTGATCTCCGGCTACGAATATTCCAGAGGCGCAAACCCAACTAGACAAGCTCTGGAAGACAGTTTAGCAAGCATCGAAAACGGCGCAAGAGGATTAGCCTTTGGTTCAGGTTTGGCCGCAATCGATTGTGTTTTGAAATTACTGAATCCTGGTGATGAAGTCATTGCTGTTGATGATCTTTACGGTGGATCTTACAGAATGTTTACCAGATTATTCGAAAAGTATCAACTGAAATTTACATTCATCGGTTTTGATAATGTTGAACAACTGGAAAATGTTATTACTCATAAAACAAAACTGATTTGGCTGGAAACTCCTACTAATCCATTGATGAAATTAGTAGACATCAAAATGGTAGCTGATACTGTAAAAGGTAAAGATATTTTGGTAGCTGTAGATAATACATTTGCAACACCTTACATTCAAAAACCTTTGGATTTGGGCGCGGACATTGTGATGCATTCTGCAACGAAATATCTTGGCGGACATTCTGATGTTATTGCCGGAGCTTTGATCGCAAAAGATGCAGAATTGGGTGAGAAATTACATTTCATCCAGTTTGCAAGCGGTGGAATCTTGGGTCCTCACGATTCTTATTTGGTTTTGAGAGGAATCAAAACTTTGGCGCTTAGAATGCAAAGACATTCTGACAACGGTTTCGAAGTGGCAAAATATCTTGAGAATCATTCTTTGGTTGATAAAATATTTTATCCGGGATTATCATCTCATCCGCAATATGCTTTGGCAACTCAACAAATGACTGAGTTTGGTGGAATGGTTTCTTTCACTTTCAAATCCGGGAAGAAAGAAGATGCCGTGAAATTCTTGGAAAATATCAAAGTTTTCACCTTAGCAGAATCTTTGGGTGGCGTAGAATCGTTGGCAAATCTCCCGGCTTTGATGACGCACGCATCAATCCCGGAAGATAAAAGAGCTATTCTCGGAATCACTGACGATTTAGTAAGATTAAGCGTCGGAATCGAAGATGCGGAAGACTTGATTGCTGATCTGGAACATGCCTTTAATTCAATTAGTAATTAATAATTAAGATTATAATTTTTAATCATTTAATCATTTAATTCTTTAATATAAATAAAATGACTTTTCGAAATGCCACTTTAGAAGACCTCCCAAAAATTGTAGAAATTTATAATTCTACGGTGGCGTCACGATTGGTTACTGCTGATCTGGAAACGGTTTCTGTTGAAAGTAAAGTCAGTTGGTTTAATGAACACAATTCTGAAACGCGTCCGCTCTGGATGGTTCAGGATTCTCAGGAAAACACGATTGGCTGGGTTAGTTTTCAGGATTTTTACGGACGTCCGGCTTATCAGAAAACCGCTGAAATCAGTATTTATATTGATGAAAAATTTCGGGACAAAGGTTTCGGTAAACAGATTTTAGAATTGTCAATCGACAGATGTCCAGGTTTGGGAATCGAAAATCTTCTCGCATTCATCTTTGCTCATAATCTTCCAAGTCTGACTTTGTTCGAAAAATTCGGATTTGAACTTTGGGCAAATCTCAAGAATATCGCCGAACTGGACAGCGAAAAAAGGAGTTTAATTATTTTAGGTAAGACCATTAAGCATTAGAAATATCTATGGAAAGTTACACGTATTGTTTGTATTGGATTCTTTCCATTTTGGCGATTCTGTCGGTGTTTATTCCTTCAATCAAGAATAATTTTTGGACTTTCAGGATTTTTGATTATCCAAGATTTCAAAAATTCATTATTCTGATAATTCTTGCACTTTTATGGAATTTCGCCATCGAAAATCCGTCCATTTACGATAAAATCCTTTTGATTACGGAGGTCGTTGTTGCTCTTTATCTGTTTTACATCATCATTCCGTACACCAAATTTGGGAAAACAATGATTGATAAAACCGAACCAAATCCGGATGAAAAAGTTCTGGATATTTTGGTTTGCAACGTTTATCAGCACAATCGGAATTATGAAAAATTAGTTGATCTTATCAAAGAAAAAGATCCGTCCGTTTTGTTTTTTCTGGAAACTGATGAAGAGTGGAAAAACGCTTTGGAAACGGTCACAAAAGATTATCAATACAAGATAGAAGTTCCGTTGGCAAACACTTACGGTTTGTTATTTTACAGTCATTTTCCGGTCAAGAATTACGAAGTCAATTATTTGATTGATGATGATATTCCGTCTATTGTTGCGGATGTGGAATATAACAATCACGTTGTCCGATTGTTCGGAATCCATCCAACGCCGCCAGTTCCTCAGGAAAATCCGGAAAGCACAGAACGCGATGCGGAGATTCTGATGGTTGGCGAAAAAGCAGAGGAATACGGAAAACCTGCAATTGTTTTTGGCGATTTGAATGATGTCGCCTGGTCTCAGACCACCAAATTATTTCTAAAATCCAGCGGAATGCTCGATCCACGAAGAGGACGCGGAATGTTCAATACATTTCACGCCAAATATTGGTTTTTGCGTTGGCCATTGGATCATTTTTTTGTGAGCCCGCATTTTCGTCTGGTTGACATGAAAGTTCTGAAAACCGTGGATTCTGACCATTTTCCAATTTGGATTTCCTTGGTAATTCGCAGTGAAGATACTGAAGATCAACTGGATATTTCGCACGAAGAAAAGCAGGAAGTGGCAGAAAAAATAGAAGAAGGTATTGAAAAAGGTGATGCCAATTAAATTTCTTATATTGAAGATTAAAATTTAAAATAATGAAAAAGATAATATTTAGTCTCATATTTTCGCTTGGTTTGATCTTCATTTCTGCGCAAAAAACAACGCCAAAACCTATTGTCATTGTAGAAAATGTGGTGATGGGAACTTTGACTTTAAATAGCCTGGATCCCAATAAGATTGAAAGCGTTCAGGTTTACAAAACGCCTTCAAAAGAAACAACAAGTTTTGATGATCTCATTAAAAATGGTTTGATTAATGTCAAGCTTAAAGAAAAAATGCCCATCGAAAGTCTGACGATTTCTGAAGCAAAAAGCAGATTCAAACTGCCTGCGAATGCTTTGGTTTTTCTCAATGATATCCCGGTTCATAATGACAAAATTCTGATTGCAGAAGATCTTTTGAGGACAACAAGTATCATCAATCCTGATAAAAAGTCAAACAACTTCACTGCTCCGGTTTTGAGTATTAAAGCAGACTAAACTTGTTTTTACATTTCCGAATCCCTATTTTTGCTGGAATCCCTATTTTTAAAAATATGATTTTCACGAAGGCAAAATTATTTTTCAGCGCCCTTTTTCTAATTTCAATTTCAGCATCTTTTTCCGCGCAAAACCGAATCAGCGATCGCAACAATATCGGCTGGTACGCTTACAACGGAACTTTCAAACTTGATTCTAAATTCTCCATTCACACAGAATATCAGTGGCGAAGAAATGATTATATCACGACCTGGCAACAAAGTCTGTTGCGATTGGGAATCAATTATCAGGCGAATCCAAATGTTCAATTACGAGTTGGTTATGCCTGGGCAGAGACTTTTCCTTATGGTGAAATTCCGATCAACGGAATGGGAAAAGATTTCACGGAACACAGGATTTACGAAATGGCAACTGTCACAGATAAGATTGGTAAGATTGACTTATCGCATCGTTTTATGCTGGAACAGCGTTGGGTCGGTCGATATTCTAATGCCAGTCTGACTTCCGAAGATCAATATCCGTTTATGAACCGGGCGCGATATATGATCCGTTTGCAAATGCCTTTGAAAGGAAATTCGATTGGTGACAAAACACCTTACGTTGCGGTATATGACGAATTTATGATTGGATTTGGAAAGAATGTTGGCGAAAATATCTTTGACCAAAACCGAATAGGCGTTTTGTTGGGTTATAAATTCAATAATCTAATTAGAATAGAAGGCGGTTATCTGAATCAGATCGTGCAGTTGGGAAGGGAAGTGGAAGGTAAAAATGTGTTCCAATACAACAATGGATTTATTGTAAGTGCAAATTTCAATTTCGATCTTTCCAAAAAATCAAAAGAATAATTTAATTTCGCAAAATGAAAATAGCATTTCTCGGACCCGAGGCTTCCTTTACGCAGTTGACCGCAACGCAGTTATTCCCCAATGACGAACTGATTCCGAAAGCCAATATTTTGGATTGTTTTTTAGCTGTTCAGAATAATGAAGTGGATAAAGCCGTCGTTCCTTTGGAAAACTCGATAGAAGGAACGGTTTCTATGACCTTGGATTATCTTTATCAAACGCCGGAAATCAAGATTGAAGCAGAAGCGGTAATGCCTATTGCACATCATTTGATGATCCATCCAAGTCAGGATAATCCGGATGCCATTGAGAAAATCTATTCTCATCCGCAGGCTTTAGCCCAGAGTTTTCATTCTCTTAATAAAAATTATCCCGACGTTCCGAAACAGGAATTCGCTTCCACCGCTGCGGCTGCAAAACGAGTTTCCGAAAATCCGGACAGAAAAATTGCTGCCGTTGCGAATAAATTTGCTGCTGAGTTGTATGGTTTGAAAATCCTTAATGAAAACATTCACGACGTGGAGGAGAATCACACCAGATTTATCATCATTTCCAAAACCGAGAATTCTTACGAGAATCATTTGGAAAATATCGGAAAGAAAACCGCGATGCTCATCACTTTGCCACAAGATCACGCCGGAGGATTGCATCAGGTTTTGTCGGTTTTTGCATGGCGAAATATGAACCTTAGCAAGATAGAATCCCGAACTCTGAAAACCAAATTGGGAAATTATTTCTTCTTCGTCACCGTTGTTGGTGGTTGGGATGATGTGCTTTACATTAATTCTGTGGACGAGCTGAAAGCGATTGGTGCTGATGTTAAGTTTTTGGGGAATTACAAAGAGTTTTTGCTGGAAGGATAATCAATCACAACATTGAAATTTCCCGCTGAATATTTTCTCTTGCAATTTTCTCATATTTCCCTTCGAAGTGATCCGTTTTGAAAATCTCATCGAACTCGAGGAAATGAGTTAGAACTTTTTTTCGACCAGGATTGTAAAGGAAATCCGGATAGATTGAATATTCCTTTCTAATTTGATGAATGTAATTTTCATACACTTGCCAATCGTTCCCAAGAATTGCTAAGTCGGCATCGAGTAGAAAATTGGTGTCAGAATCCTCAATTCTTTTGTGAGATTTAGTCGCGAGAATCTGATTGTAAATTTTGGTTATTTTCTCGCTTGGAGTATTGATTTTTTCTAAGCGTTTCTTTGCAATTTCTGCACTTTTTTCCTCGTTGTCTTTCGATGTTACTTTATAAATAATGTCGTGGTAGAAAACTGAAAACAGCAACGCATCAAAATCTGAGATTTCTTCTTTCACACTTTCCAATTCCAAAATCATATTTTCAAGATGGGTCAGATTGTGGTATTTTCTGTTTTTTTTGAGAATAGTTTTTTTCGATTTCTTGCCAGTAATTAAGTTTCAATTTTTCGTTGTCGGAGAACTTTGAGATTAATTTTGAGAAAGTTGATTTTAAATTTTCCAGTAATAACATCTTTTTATAAGGAAATTTTATTAAAGTATTTATCGAAATACTATCTGATTAAGCCTGAAAATCTATTTTTAAAAACTTTAGCTTCCGGATTATATTTTTCAATCAGTGACTCAACTATTAATTCTTGAGCCACAGTGCATTTTGGACCTAAAGTTATTTCCATTTTTTCAAATGATTCCTTTAATATTGGTAAGTAATATGACTCAATTGGGCATTGGATATTTTCGTGTAAAATTTTCAGAAAATCATCTAATGGATTTATTTTGTTCTTCTTTGCGTCAATAGTAGGTAGAATTAATATTTTAAAGCGAACTTCATTCTGAAATTCCCAGATTGTAGATTTGTATTTTCCAATAATTCCAGAACTAAATGTATATTTATTATTATCTAAGTTAAATAATCTAGGCTTTAATAAATCCTCGTTTTCAGTATATTCTACAGGGAAAAAATTATCACCTGATGGTAGTATCCAATAATTATCATTAAAACATTCCTTCTCGGGAACTAATGAGTTGGTAATAGTTTGATTTCTTTTAACATAAACATCATTTGAAGTTTTAAAGTCATAGATTTTAAATAGTTTCTTTGGAAGTTTAATTCTTACACCCTGCATTTTTGGTGTATACATATTCCAAAATGCGAGATTTTCATTATCATTTGTCGTCCAACAAGATATTAAAGTATGAGATGACAAATTGTTTATTTCTTTATCCAAAAATTCTGTTTCATTTATATCATCAACATTTTTTAAACTATTAAAACGAATATTTTTATTTGCTAAAATTAAGGCAAGCGTTTCTATTGATGTATAGTGATACAAATATTCAGACATAATTTATAAGATTAAATTATATTTAGTAATTAATTTTCTTTTTATTAATAAAAAAGTAAACCGGCAACCCAAGCAAGATCAATCCCAATCCTGGCAAAGTATAATCTGGTTTATAGATCAAAAGCAGAATACAAAACGCGGTTCCAATCAAAAGGTAAAGCACTGGTGTGAATGGATAAAGAAAAGTTTTGTAACCTCTTTCCATTTCAGGTTTTTTGATTCGTAGGTAAATCACACCAAAAACAGTCAGCATATAAAACAGAACGATTACGAAGGAAACCATATCCAGTAGATTTCCGTATTGTCCGCTCAGACAAAGCAAACTTGCCCAGATTCCCTGCATCCAAAGAGATTTTTCTGGAACGCCATTTTTATTATTTTCAACAGCAGATTTCAGGAATAATCCGTCTTTTGCCATCGTCTGGAAAACTCTTGCTCCGGCGAGAACAATTCCGTTCACACAGCCAAATGTCGAGATCATTACCAAAACTGCAATGATGATTGTTCCTGCATTTCCAAACATTTTCTCCGCCGCAGCAACAGCAACTCTGTCATTCGCCGCAAAAGCGATAGAATCTCTGTCAAGCGCATTCAGATAAACAAAATTGACCAAAAGATAAAGCAACATTACCGCCGAAGTTCCCAGTATCATTGCTTTCACAACGTTCTTTTTAGGATTCTCGATCTCGCCGGAAATGAAGGTTACATTTTCCCAGGCCACAGAACTAAACACCGAACCAACCATTGCCGCCGCAATTCCGCCAAGGATTGTTGCGCCGGAAATTCCCGTCCATTCCGTTTGTTTCAGGTTTTGGAATGCATCCCAACCTAAACTCATATTGGAACTCCAATTGGATTTATCGATCAAAATAAAACCTAAAATAATCAATCCAAGAAGTGCAATAATCTTTGAAGAAGTAAAAACATTCTGCAAGATTTTCCCAAACTGTACCCCTTTCGTATTCACAAATGTCAGGAAAAGAATCACGACAATCGCCAGAATTTGAATCCATGTAATTTTAAATTCGCCACTTTGAAAGATTGGAGCTGCATCATTCAGAGAAGGAACGAGATATGCCGTAAACTTCCCGAAAGCCACAGCAACCGCTGCAATTGTTCCGGTTTGGATTACGGTAAACATTCCCCAACCGTAGAGAAATCCCATCGGCTTTCCAAAAATTTCTGTGATGTATGTGTATTGTCCGCCCGCTTTTGGGAACATTGCTGAGAGTTCGCCGTAGCTTATCGCTGCTGCAACGGTCATCATGGTTGTTATCAGCCAGACCACGATCAGCCAATATCCGGAACCCAGATTCCGCATAATATCGGCGCTCACGATAAAAATACCGCTCCCGATCATCGATCCCATCACAATCATCACGGCGTCCCAAAGTTTGAGTTTCTTTTCCATAGTTTTTATTAATAATCAAATATAATAATATTAAAGACATTAAAATTTTTATATTTAAGGTTATAAAAATTATTTGAGCAATGAAAATCAGTCTGTGCTTAATCGTTAAAAACGAAGAAAAAGTTTTGGGAAGATGCCTGGAAAGCGCAAAGGATTTTGCGGACGAAATTATCATCGTAGATACTGGTTCAGACGACAAAACCAAGGAGATTGCACGTAAGTATACGGACAAGATATTTGATTTTGAATGGGTGAATGATTTTTCTTCCGCTCGTAATTTTGCATTTTCCAAAGCTACTCAAGATTTTCAGATGTGGCTGGATGCGGATGATGTGGTGCCGCAGCAATCGGTTCAAAAAATCAATGAACTGAAAAAAACGCTGAAAGATGATATCGATATTGTGACGATGCGATATGTTTTATCCTTTGATAAGGATGGGAATGCGTTGTATTATTCAACCCGCGAAAGATTGTTTAATCGGCGTAAAAAGTACGAGTGGATCGATCCTGTTCACGAATGTATTCCGCTCATTGGCAATCTGCATTATACCGATATTGAAATCTGGCATAAAAAAACAGATTATGAAACCACTTCTACACGGAATATTGATATTTATAAAGCTTTAGAAAACTCAGGAAAGCATTTTACACCAAGACAATTGTACTATTATGCCAGAGAATTGAAAGATCATGGCGAAATAGAGAAGGCGATAATTTATTACGAAAAATTTTTAGACTCAGAAGCGGGCTGGCTAGAAGACGTGATAGCGTGCTGTCATACTTTAGCTGTTTGTTATAAAAGTATTGGTAAAACAGAGAAAATAAGACCCACATTGCTTAAAAGTTTTGAATATGATACGCCACGAGCAGAAATTTGTTGTGAATTGGGGTATTATTACAAAGAAGAAGGAAAGTACGACCAGGCATTCAAATGGTTTGACCTTGCGACAAGACTTCCGGAATCCACTTCTATAGGATTTGTTTCCACCGACTACTCCGGGTATATACCAAATATTGAAGCTTGTGTATGTCTGTCATTTTTGGGAGATTTTACCAAGGCAATAAAATACAATGAGAAAGCGGCTGCGTACAGACCGAATTGCCCTTCTGTAAAACAAAATAGAGAATACTTAAAGTCGATGTCTGGCATTTGAAATTGATTTTTTGAGAATTTTTTTGATTGCTGAATCAATTTCGTATGACCTTCTTTTCAGTTTAGTTTTTTTGGTTTATCTCTGTTTTTATCGTTTATTTTCTCACTTACTTAATCGTTTAATTATTAATTATTCGCCTGAATTTTTTATTGAGAAATAGCTCTGTGTATTGATATTAATAATATTTTAGTAATAATATAATATGGTTTGGAATATTTTTTTAAATTAGCAAAATAGCTGTGAATCAATTAAAATAAAAAAATTAATACAATGAAATCGATAATTATGTTGTCCTGTTGTGTGTTTTCAGGAGGATCTCTGATCTTTGCACAATCATCCCAAAATAGCGGAGGAAACAATATTTCTAATTCTTCCGGGAGTGCAAGTTATTCTATTGGGCAGAACTTTTATGAGTCTGTTTCTTCATCCGCTGGAAGTGTACTTCCCGGTGTACAGCAGTCCTATGAAATAACGGAAACACTAGGTTCGGAAATTGCGGAGATCAACCTAAGTCTCAACATTTATCCAAACCCGACATCTGATGTTCTTTATCTGAAAGTTGGTTTTAAGGATTATAAAAGATACCATTTTGAACTTTATGACAATACGGGCAAATTGTTAATGGGCAAATCTATTAATGAAGCGCAGACTTCCATCGTAATTTCCTCTTACCCTGCCGCTGTGTATCTGCTCAAAGTCATGAAAAATGGCAAAGTCCTGAAGGTCTTCAAAGTTTTAAAGAAGGATAATTAAAATACTAATAAAATTAAAAATTAATACACTATGAAAAAGCTCTCTTTTTTAGCAGCTTCTCTGGTTTCGACTTTTGCATTTTCTCAATCACAGGATGCAATGAGTTATCAGGCCATCATCAGAAACTCAAGCAATGAACTGGTTAAGAATCAAAATGTAGGAATGAGATTTTCTATATTGAAAGGTTCTGCAACAGGAACAGTTGTCTATTCAGAAACACAGACGCAATCTACCAATTCCAACGGACTCGTAACAGTAAAAATAGGAGCGGGCACTTTGGTAAGCGGTTCTTATTCAACCATCAATTGGGGAGCGGATACTTATTTTATTAAAGTGGAGACAGATCCTAATGGCTCTGCAAATTATACTATAACAGGAACGTCACAACTGTTGAGTGTTCCTTATGCACTTTATGCAAAAACTTCTGGAAGTTCTCTTCCCGGTCCTGCAGGTGCTATAGGAGCCACAGGTCCAGCCGGTCTGCAGGGTGCTACAGGAGCCACCGGCGCACAAGGAATTGCAGGAATACAAGGTGCAACCGGTGCAACCGGTCCAACTGGTTCTGCTGGGATGAATGGCGTTACCGGAGCAACTGGTCCACAAGGTGTTCAAGGTGTAACAGGTCCGACAGGTTCTAGTGGAGCCAATGGTGTAACCGGAGCAACTGGTCCGCAAGGGATTGCAGGAATACAAGGTGTAACCGGCTCAACTGGCCCACAAGGGATTCAGGGTGTTCAAGGTGTAACTGGTCCGACTGGATCAGCAGGAGCGAATGGTGTAACCGGCGCAACTGGTCCACAGGGTATTCAGGGCGTTACCGGTCCGACTGGATCAGCCGGAGCGAATGGTGTAACCGGTGCAACTGGCCCAGTAGGGCCTCAAGGCGTAATGGGGTCTGTCGGTGCAACAGGTGCCACAGGTCCTATGGGATTTGGTGTGCCGGCTGGTGGTAGTGCCGGACAGGTGTTGCAGAAAGTCAATGCCACTGATTTTAATACAACTTGGGTTACACCAGCCAGTGGAGGAAGCAGCGCTGCAATTGTTTCTACGCAACTCATTACTTCATCAGTTACAATTAATAGTACGCCATCTACTGTATTTACCTATGTTTTGCCTTCATCAGGGATATTTCTGATAAATGTTAGTTTGGCTGGTACAACAAGTAGTGCACTTCTTTTTAGTGCAATAAAACAGAATGGAAATGTTGTTGCATATGGAAGTGGCCCAGTCAATAACCTTATTCCATCACCAACCACCAGGTGCTCTATGTCTATGGTAGTGCAAGGTGCTGTCGGAGATGTTATTACAGTTGAGTCGGTAAGTAATACAACAACTAATACTCTAACAGTAGATGGTTCCACAAGAATGGTTACAACTAAACTGAACTAATTAACTTACTAAGCAACTAATTAATATTAACGGAGACTTTTGTAAAGAAGTCTCCGTTTTTACAGTATGGATTAAAAATATCCGTTGCAAATATTATTTTGATCAATATAAGTGAATAATATTCAGAATATTATTCTATAAAATTAAGATTTTATTAAGCATTTGATAATAGTTTGTGAGTTTACAGAGAAAAGCCTAATTTTGCAACTTCAATTTTACACACATTATGGAACTAGAATACGTAGAACATCTGAGCCCAATGCTGAAAGGCGATATCAAGAATTATCTGATCGATATCGACGGCACGATTACAGAAGATGTGCCTAATGAAGAGCCAGAAAGAATGGTAACTTGTGAACCTTTTCCAGATGCTTTGGTAACGATCAACAAATGGTATGACGAGGGTCACCAGATTTGTTTTTTCACATCCAGAACAGAGGATCTGAGAGAAATTACAGAAACGTGGCTGAACAAACACGGATTCAAATACCACAGTGTTTTACTTGGAAAACCAAGAGGCGGAAACTACCACTGGATAGACAACCACCTTGTAAAAGCAACAAGATACAAAGGGAAATTTACAGATATGGTTGAAAAACAGGTAACCATACAAGTTTTCCGTGACTAATCACATAAATGATAATTGATGAGTGATAAATGATTTTAAATTCAGATTATTTATCACTCTTCTTTTTATCATTCATCATTTATCAACTATCAATTATACAGAATGAAAGTACTTGCAAATGACGGACTCACACAGTCTGGAATAGATGCTCTGAAAGAAAACGGATTTGAGGTAATCACGGATAAAGTGGCTCAGGAAAATCTGATTACTTATATTAATGAAAATAATGTAACGGTTCTTCTTGTAAGAAGTGCAACCAAGGTGACGAAGGAAATGGTGGACAATTGTCCGAGCCTGGAAATCATCGGCAGAGGCGGAGTCGGGATGGATAATATAGAAGTGGCTTACGCAAGAGAAAAAGGAAAACACGTGATCAATACGCCGGCAGCTTCATCGGAATCTGTAGCGGAATTGGTTTTTGCTCATTTGTTCTCCGGTTGTAGATTTCTTCAGGATTCTAACAGAGAAATGCCTGTAAAAGGAAACACAGAGTTTGCAAAACTTAAGAAAAAATACGAAGCCGGAATCGAGCTGAGAGGTAAAACCATCGGAATCGTTGGGATCGGAAGGATTGGACAAGAAGTAGCAAGAATCGCGCTCGGTTTGGGAATGAAAGTGATTGCTTCTGATACAAGAATTGGAAAAGCAAGCGTAAGGGTAGATTTCTACAACAGCCAATATATCAATGTGGAGATCGAAACTGAACCATTGGAGCAATTGATCCAGCATTCAGATTTCATCACGCTTCACGTTCCAGCGCAGAATGGACCAATTATCGGAAAAGCGGAGTTGGATAAAATGAAATCAGGTGCAGCCATTGTAAACTGTGCAAGAGGTGGTGTGATCGATGAAAATGCTTTGATCGAAGCTTTGGATTCAGGAAAATTAGCGTTTGCAGGTCTTGATGTTTTCGAAAATGAACCAACACCTTCTGACAAGATTTTAACTCATCCGAAAATCTCTTTGACACCTCACACAGGTGCAGCAACAGAGGAAGCTCAGGACAGAATAGGAACTGAGCTTGCAAATCAGATTGCCAGTATCCTTTTGGTTAAATAAATTAACTTAAACATAAAAAAATGCCTGTCTTTTTGACGGGCATTTTTTATTTTCACCATTCATATTAAAATTTTACTTTTGTGGCTATGAAAAGAAAAGTACTTCTTATCTACACCGGCGGGACAATCGGGATGGAAAAAGATTATGAAACAGGGAGTCTTGTTCCGTTTGATTTCTCAACGATATTCAAAAGAATTCCGGAAATGAATCTTTTGGAATGTGAGGTTTCCGTCCATCCATTTGCAAAACCTGTAGACTCTTCCGATATGGGTCCACAGGAATGGCGAATGATTGCAGACTGGATCTACAAAAACTACGAAAATTTTGATGGTTTTCTGATTCTCCATGGAACGGATACAATGTCTTATACAGCCTCAGCACTTAGTTTTATGCTGAAGAATCTTGGCAAGCCGGTCATTCTCACAGGCTCTCAGTTACCAATCGGAGATTTGCGTACCGATGCAAAGGAAAATCTGCTGACAAGTCTCTATTACGCCAGTCTTTATGAAAATGAAGAAGCGGTCATAAAAGAAGTGGCTGTCTATTTCGAATATAAATTATTAAGAGGAAACCGAAGTCTAAAATATTCTGCGGAATTCTTCGATGCTTACCAAAGCCCGAATTATCCGATTCTAGGACAATCCGGCGTTCATCTCAATGTCGATAAAAATGTACTTTGGAAACCAAAGGGCGAATTCCGACTGGATGATTACCTGAATGAAAATGTATTGTTCTGCAGGATCTTTCCAGGTATGAAATTCGAGTCTCTTCTGGAACTCAAAACTTCTGAAGCCATCATTTTACAGGTTTTCGGATCCGGAACGATCTTTAATAATGAGAAAACGCAGAAAGTTTTGCAGGAACTGAGAAACCGGGGAATTGAGATTGTTGTCATCAGCCAATGTATTTCAGGCGGAATCAGTTTCGGGAAGTACAACAATAGTAATATCTTCACCAAAATTGGCGCTATCAGCGGAAAAGATATGACGGCAGAATCCGCCATCACAAAAGCGATGCATATTTTAAAAAACCCAAAGTATAACAGAAGCTTCTCAGAACTATTCATTGAAAATATTTGTGGAGAAATCACAGAAGACTTTTAATATTCTTTTGAAGTTTCAGATATTTCATTATATTTGCAACCTCAAATAGAGAGGTGTCCGAGTGGTTGAAGGAGCTAGCCTGGAAAGCTAGTGTGCGGGTAACTGTACCGAGGGTTCGAATCCCTTCCTCTCTGCAAAAACCCCTATAAACTGTCTGTTTATAGGGGTTTTATTTTTAAGGTGCTAGATTAGGTGCTAATTTTTCTAACGTGTTAATGATATTTTGCTGGAATTTAATAGCGCTTCTTTCAGAAATAATATCCTAAACAGTAATACAATGAATTTTATTAAATAAAATCAGAGTGTTTTTAGCATCTTTAATAAGTAAAAAATTTATATACTCAGCAATTCCTCTCTGTACAATATTAATTTCTTTTCTCAAGACTCAAATTTGATTCTGTTATATATCGCAAAAAATCTTGTCCAAAATTTGTTATAGTTAAAGAGTTATCTCCTTCTGTATAATTAACTAATTTATTTGTTGTTAGAAACTTTAAATAATCAATAAAATTATAGTTTTTATATGTTTCAGGATAATATTTCACTGCGTTTTCATAGTAGAGCTTTAAATCCTCAATATTTTCTGTGATTGTATAATTTAATCGTTGTAAAATTCTTATTTGACTTCCAAAAATTATAGAATAAATCCTTTCAAAATTTTTGAGTAAAACTAACAGTTTTGCGTAATCATATAGTTGATTTACTTTATTTTGCAAATCTGTAATTTCTTCTATTTTAGTTTCATTATTAACGATTTGGATTAATTCAGCATTAGTTTCAGCAGAAAATTTGTCGAGGAAAGTAACGAAGTTGCTACTATTAACACTATTATCACTCTTCTCTAATTCATTGATTTGCTCTTTTTGCGAAGATTCTGGGTTAGTTTCTAAAGAAGTTCCTCCATAACTTATTTTTTTTAAATTTGATATCAGAGCTGATAATGGGGATTTTAAAATTAAAAAAATAATTAAAACAATTATAGGCCAAGCTATCGAACTTAAAAATTTAAGAATAATTTCAGTAAAATGGTAAATCATATTGTATCGAAGTTTTTTAATTATCCAACTTATTTTTATATCATCATTCAAAAATAAAGCGCGGCTATCCAAAATTTTGAGAGATGCCCAGTGTAAACATTATTCTATATGTAAATCATTAGATAAGTGTTTTTACTCTATTGTTTGTTTTATTTACTTTTATCTAAAGTACTTTATATAGAAGCTATCAAACAGTTTTAATAAAAGTTTTATAGATGTACTCAGTATTTTAATTGTTTATTTGTTACTTTTCTTAATGCGTATAATTCTTTCTCTTATAAGATCTGGGAATGCTTCTCCGTTTAAGAAACAAATCCTGAAAGTAATTTTTTATCACGTTTCTTAAATGCTTCTTCGCCCCCTTCTAGTTTTAATAAACTTTTTCTGTTTGCTAAATTCTCAATTGTCGTAGAAATAATTTCGGTATATACTTTTTCTTTAGGGATTTCTAAAATATGAATAAGTTCGGCATCCCCATTGACAACGAAGTTGGCATTGTGGGTTGCAAAAACAATTTGTCTTTCATTTTTCTTCTCCTTAATCAAGTCAACAAGATATTCTGCAATTAACCGATTATCTAAATGTGCTTCCGGCTCATCAATCAGTAAAGGTTTTACACCTGTCATAAGTAGCGTAACTACTACAGCTGTACATCTTTGACCAAATGAGCAAGATGTAAGCGGAGATTTGCCATAGAAACCTATAATTTGAACATTCTCCGATACATTATAAATATTCTTTCTGACTAATGATTTGTAGATATAGAAATTATAAGAACTATCGAAGATTTCATAAAACACTTTTACATAAAGTAGGTTTCTATCAAATGATTTTTTCTCGACTTGCTCAAGAAACTGTTCATAGTTTAAATCTAAAAAAGTACCATCAGGTTTTATTTGGTCCAAACACCAAAAAATATTATCCCAAGACATTCCAGATTTATGATAACGTTGGAAATACTCTCTAAAGCTTTGGTGTAATCTGCTTTTGTATTTATCCCAAAAGAAATCATACTTAAAGCTAATTTTCTCTACGTTATCATTTGTAATATCTAAATCTTTATTTATTGCTTCTAAACGTGTAGTAATAATTTGCTCGCATTCTTCAGCAATCTGTTTTAAGTCCGAAGTTTGGTCGCTTAGTTTTTTAATCTGTTCCCCTTTCTGTTGTGTTTTTTTGTCAATCTCTTCAATTTCTTTAGTAATTGTTGCAATATTTGAAGTTGCTCTATCGACATCAGCTATACTATCGGGAGTACTACCTATAGAAGTAAAATAATCTACTATCTGTTGTTTAATAGCTACTAATTCAGCTTGCTTGTCTTCCAGAAGCTTATCGGTATCAGGAAATACTTTCAATGAAGTTATATAACCTTTTTTATCTTCTTCTTTAAATCTTGTGATTTCTTCAATGTTATCAATATGATTTACAACCTCAATCAACCTACGACCATATTCATCTGAAGTGTTTTCCATATCGACAGCTAAGGTTAATTCGACTAAGCCTTCAAAAAATTCGTTGTACCGATTTTTATTATGAACTATCGCCTCAATTTCTGCTGTAATTTCATTTACTTTTTTAGATAAATCTTTATAGTTATCATTTTCAATTGATGCAACTATTTTTTTATCATTTTCTAATGATGTCTTTTTACCAGATAGGTTTGCTTTCAAGGTTTCAAGTTCTGCAATAGCCTTAATCATCTCATCTATCAGCAATAATTTGGTATTGAGTAACCTTTCCTTTTCAATGTAATCATTGCCCACAGCTTTTATCCTCTCGTTAAAGATTAAATCCGTTAGTCTGTTTCCAGAAGATAGTTCTTCAACTTTTCCTTGGCTGATAAATTCTATTTCATTAGTTCCTGTAATGGTTACATAATTTTGGTCGTTGGCTTTAAATGCATCTTTATTATCAACCATTATTTTGTTTTCCTGAAAAAAATCAGACTGTTCGCCTAACTGCTGAGCGATTAGATTTATGATTGTACTTTTACCCGAACCTCTTCCGCCAATTATGCAAGTAAAATAAGGACTGAAGAAAATTTCTCCTTTTAGTTCTGATAAACAAAATAGCTGTTCTGAGTTTGTCTGTAAATTCTTTAGCATAGTGTTTTCCGGGAAACTGAATTTTATGCTATCGATTGTTCTATGAGGTTTTCTTATTACATCGCCACAATCTATTCTGTGTTTTGGTTCAAACAAAATCTGCTTTAAGCCCTCAAATTGAGGTTGGCTTTTTATCCAAGTTGTTTTACTTCCAATATCGCCAATTGAATGAGCATCGCTACATACTAAATTAGGTTTAGGTGGAAGTCCGAGTTGAGCTCTACCATTATCCGTACTCAAAAAGAATTCTGTATCTTCTTTTCGCCCAAACATAACGTGAGATAATTCATCTAATTTTTTTGCTAATTCAAGACTTCGGGGTTTGCTATTTGGATGAAAACCTCCATAGCCATTAGGAACGCCAATAATCAAATAATCCGAAGGATTAAAATCGCTTTTTAATTGAGCTATCAAACTATCAACAGAAATGGTAACCTTGTCAAAACCAATAGAATTTATACTTTCATAACTACAATATACCGCTGTGGCAGAAGCAATATTGTTTAATCTTATTCTTGCTAGTGTGTCGTTAATAGCTTTAATTGAGATATTGTCCGGATTGAATAAGACGTGGATATTTATATATTCGCCACCACCATTAATATCATTGGTTCTAAACTCAATATTAGGAATAACGTAAACATCGTTACCTAATTCTGCTACAACTTCATTGTACTCGTTTTCCTGAATAATGAAGTAATTTGTAAGACCTATTACTTTTATGTCTTTATCCTTAATTGTTTGACAGAACAAGTCAATACCACAATTGTATCTATTGTTCATATTTGTATAAGGACTATGAATATGCAAATCCCACTTATTCCAAAAAGAACCTATATTATTACTCATCTTTATTTCTAAAATTAGTCCTCTAACTTTTGCACTTTTATGAAAATTAAATTGTTTGGTTTGCAAACAATATCAAAAAGTGACAATGAGAAGGTTATTCAAATGCTAAGATAATAAATCAAAATCACTAAGGATTGTTTTTTCTTTTACCATATGAACTAATTATAAGTATAATAAAGGAAGAAAACGTTTGTTTCGATTGGCATATTCCGTGCATAGTATTTTGTTTGTTTATTAGAGACAATGAATAAACTTTTCTTGCTAAAATAGAAGTCTAAATTATCTTATTTCTAAACAAATGTCATAAAGTGAGATATAGATTCTAAGTTCATTTTATATCGATATAATATTTTTGTCAAATAATCACACAATAAATAACTATAAAATCTAATTTACTTTAGGTTTAATCAGTTCTAAAGTTTAATAAATCTTTAGGAGTTATGTTTAAGCCTTTCGCTAAGTCTATTAATGTTGTAAATGCGAAATTTCTTTTCCCATTTTCTATGTCGCTTACAGTACCTTTAGTAATTTTGTTGCTATTCAATACAACATCATCTTGCGTTAGTCCAGATTTCATTCTTAAATCTTTAACGTGTTCTCCAAATTTCTTTAAAATTTCATCTTTTAAAATGTCCATTTTTAGCACTTTATACAAAGTGCGGAATTTTTCTCACATATTTTGTTACAAGAACTTGTAACAATCTAAAAAATTCTTATATTTGGATAGAATTACTTATTAAAGTAATTTTGCGATAGTTCAAAGAAATAAAGAAGCTATTGCTTAGATTCTCGCATTAGAAAACTGGTAATTTTATGTGTACGAGAAGATAAGTAAATGTGCCCACGACTTCGGCGTGGGCTCACTTATCGTACACGGGTATACCAGTGCCTCTAATGCTGTAAGTTGAGTTCCACGCCTTTCTTTTGGGTTAAATGTAGTGAGTAAGTATTTCCAAATGATGTAGAGAATTCATCTTATTAATCGAAGCAGTTCTTCAAGCAATAATCAGCTCAAATACACTGCTTATGAAGATAAAAAACTCACAACTCCGAAAGCTGACTGATTTTCAGCTATACGAACTGTTGAAAAAAGGTAATCCAGCCTCATTAGAACATATTCATTTAAGGTACAAAAGACTTCTTTTCTGGATCGGAAAACAAATGCTTGATGATGATTTTGTCGTGGAAACACTTGTGCAGGATACATTTCTAAAATTATGGCTACATCGTGATTCCATCGAAACTCCAAATCATATTCTAGGATTTCTGCGATTTGTTTTAAAAAGAGACTGTATATCTTATTATACTGCTCCGAAAAATAAACTCGCTCGCCTAACAGCTTCCCTTGAAAGTTTTGAGAATTATCAGGATTATCTTGTCGGATACGATCCTCTGCAAGACAAAGAAAATCTTGTTCAGCAGGAGTCCGATCAAAAAGATTTTGATGAAGTCAATAAGGTCTTAAACGTAATAAACCCAAAAAGAAAGCATCTGATTGAGCTATGCCTTCAATATGGCTTTACATACAAACCTATTGCAGAAGCAATGGGGAGCAGTATCAAAGATATAAGCAATGAGGTAAATAGAGCAATAGATGATCTAAGGAAAATCTTGAAGAGAGACCCTAAGGAAGAGCTATCTGTAAAATCTCAGAAAAACGATGTTCAGCAAGATGAACTCAGCAGTCAACAAATTGAAATTATGAGCAGAAGATGTGAGAAGAAATCCTCATTTGCAGTCATTGCACGAGAACTCAAACTTTCTGAAAAAGAAGTCCATAAGGAGTTTCTTTATGCCTATCAATATTTACAGAACCGAAACAATTCTGAAATAACAACTTAATATGGAAAAATCCACAATAACACTGACCCGAAAAATTCAATTGCTGATTGATGTTCCGTCTGATCAAAAAAATGAAATATGGGAAAAACTCTATCGATATCAGAACCGATGTTTCCGAGCGGCAAACTTAATCTCATCCCATCTGTATGTTCAGGAAATGATTAAAGATTTCTTTTATCTTACAGAAGAAATACAATATAAGTTAGCTGATGAAAAAAAAGATCAGATGGGAATGTTTGACCGTTCGAAAACAAATAGCACAGCAAGAATGGTCTTTGACCGATTCAAAGGTGAAATCCCAACAGATATTCTAGGAAGCCTTAACAATACAATTCAATCAACTTTCACTAAAAACAAAGCCGATTATTGGCAAGGAACAAAATCATTGAGAAATTATAAAAGGGACATTCCAATCCCGCTTCCGGTTAAATGCATCAGCAAAATGAGATATGACGAAGAAACGAAAGCCTTTTGTTTCAATATGTTTGCTATACCTGTTAAAACATATTTAGGAAAAGACTACACTGATAAGCGAGTGATTATGGAACGCCTGCTAAAAAAAGAGATCAAGCTTTGCAACTCACAGATCCAATTAAAAGACAGGAAGATATTCTGGCTTGCAGTTTTTGAATTTGAAAAGGAAGAACATCTTTTAAAACCCGAAATTATTGCGGAAGCATCCTTATCTCTGGAACATCCAATAGTTGCAAAAGCCAACAATGTGCGAATCAATATTGGCTCAAAAGAAGAATTTTTGTATCGCAGACTTGCAATTCAGGCACGTCAAAAAAGAATTCAAGATGGTGTAGCCTATGCCCGTTCAGGAAATGGAGCTAAACGCAGACAGAAGGCATTGTATAAAACAGAGAATGTGGAAAGCAGATATGTAAGTCATCGCCTTCACCTATATAGCCGAAAACTGATCGATTTCTGTATCAAGCAACAGGCAGGCACACTTGTTCTAAAAAATCAGGAGGACAAAATTGGGATTGCGAAAGAACAGGAATTTGTGCTTCGTAATTGGAGTTATTACGAGTTGCAAACCAAAATAAAATACAAGGCTGAAAAGGCCGGAATTGAATTGATTATTGGATAGAAAAAATACGAGGGTGCTTGTACACCCGTAGGGTGAGGTCTTGATATACTCACTAAGTACTATCAGTAGTACATACAACGGCGTGGGTTCTTTTTTTCCTCAGAAATAGCGTGAGCTCTTAATTATAAAAATTATCTACGAGCTTAACGAATACTTGTAGATAATTTTTATTTTCTGAGATTATCTAAAATTTAGGGTGAAGCGCAATTTTAAAATAATCATAAATTTTCAGCCTTTTTTGTCTTCCACCATTGTCTAAGTTCTATTATTTTAGGTTCTCCGATGTTTATTAATCCTTTTCCAGAATCTAATTTTTTGATTTCCGTTTCAAGTTTATATTTACTGCTTGGTGTTCCTACGAAATTACTGATTGCCTTATAATCTTTGTTTTGAATATTCAAGCAAATTGGCAACTTAACTTGTGAGGCAAAATCAAAATCTTTTGTTTTGTAATCTTCAACACCTTGTGACAACATAACCACAATTACTCCTTTTGATCTTAAAAGTCTTAAAATTTCTACTAACGCTTTTCTTGCATTTTTATTTCCCAGATAAATATGTGCTTCATCAACAACAATTACATACCTCAAAGGCATAATTATTTCATTAATCGGTTCACAATCGTTTGTGCTTGAAAAATATGTATAAAAGTATTTAAGTAAAAGAAAAACCACTAATTGTCTTAAAGTATCCGATAAGGAAGGTGGTAAATTCAAATATAGACTTTTGCTTAAAATCTCTGGATTGTTTGGGTCACAATTAAAAATATTAGTTGATAAATCTCTTATAACAGAATATAAAGTATCTTGTCTTATTCCGTTTTCTTCGTAATAGCTTTCTAAGTCTTCAAATAATTCAGCTATTGTTGGATAGGAACCATTTTTTCTATCAAGCAAATCATTGATTAAACTTATCAGAATATTTTCTTGACTAACTCCCATTCTTGGAACGAATGTAGAAATAGTATCTACAAATGCTCGAATACTAAAAGGTCTTTGTCTTTCTTCTAAATTTATGGATAAGAAAGGATTAAAATCAACACCCCCATCATTGACTACATCGACAAATTCAGCTTTTGTTGCTTCTAAAAATGGTTTTAGTTGTTCCGGATTCCCTTCTCCTTTGTAATCAAAAAATATAAACTTCAATTCATTGTTTGAATTTTTAGAAATTTGATAAAGAATATCTTTTATTAGTTGGGTTTTCCCCGAACCTGCCATTCCTGCAACTGCAATATTTCTATTGTCAAATTCTCGAAGATCATTGATTTTAATTACAATTAGCTCATCATTTTCTGATTTCCCAATTTCAAATGATAACAATTCTTGAAACTCTTTAACTTCTGATTTTTTAGTATTAGTAGAAATTTGAGTGGTATTTGACCTTAAAGTCAATCCCTTTTTTATTTGTTTTAATAGAACATCTATATGATTCCCTTTCGTGATGTCTCCATTTTCTACACTTTCATTCCATATCTTTAAACCGTGATTAAGATGAAGTTTAAAAAGTTTTACAAACTCATCTTCGAAAGTGCTGTTGTTATAATGTTGATCCAATATTGATTTGTAAATAACAACATTTGACGCATCATTTATGAGGGTTCCAAAAAGAGCTTTATCGTCCCTAAATTCCTTTCCATCAGATTTCGGAATATTTTCATTTTCTAAATCAAAATATTTGCCTGTTTGCAAGCTTAATGCAAAGGCAATACGTGGAGCAATTCCCTCGTTTTTGAAACCATATAAACTTTTTAGATTATACAGAACTTCATCGTTTTCTTTACTTAATATTATTCTCATAATTGTGGAAATAGCCGTTTTTTAAATTGGTATTTGCTCCATCGTTTACCAAAAGATATGACTTCGCAATATTTTCTGAAATATCTCTAAATCGTTTAGGTGTAATCTCGCTATTGGTTGAAAAAAGTACCACTTGTTCTGATAGAGCAGGATAGTATTTTTTAGTTATATTATCTCTGTGTTCTTCATCAAGTCTTCCTAATGGTGTATCAATGAAAATTGGTAAACTTTGAATGGATTCATTTAGGATAGCTTTAATTAAACACGAAATGTAAATTTGCTTTTCTCCTGATGATAAACTTTCTTTTCTGATTTCGTTATCGTCTTGGTCAAGTAAAGTAATTTTCATTCCTTGTCCGGAAGCCAATATAGTAACTTTGACATCTTCAATAAATTTGCTCTCGTTTTCTTCATTTGAAAGTTTATGCATCAATAATCTCAATTCGAAAAGAATTGTTTTTTCTAAACCGTCTTTATGTCTATTCTTTTGTTCTTCTAAAAAAGTATTGAGTGTATCAATATATTTTTCAGTTTGTTTGATTTTCAATTTGTTTTGAGCGTTAATTTCAACTCTACTTCTGAGTGTTACAAGTTCTTGATTAAATCGGGTTATATCTTTCTTTATTTTATTTATTTGTTGAGTATTTTCACCGATTTTTCTATTATACTCAGTGGTTTTGTTTTCGGCAGTTTCTTTTTTAGCCAAATAATCTAAAACTATATCATCAACTAGATCTGCATCTACTTGACTAAGGATTTTCATAAATTCAGATTTTCTTGAATTAATTACATTAAAGTCCTCAATAGTGCTTTGAAATAAGTCGCTCGATTGAGAATGGACAAGATTGATTGCGTCAGAAATTAAATTCTTTTCAGCGTTATTCAGATCGTGTTCAAATTCCAATTCTTGATAATCACTTTCTATATTATATAACTCACTTCCTAAACGTTTTGCCTTTTCGTAATAAAAACTTTTGTCCTTGAAAGACAATGTTGAATTTTCAGGATCAGGAGGTCTATTGAAAAGCAATTCAATGAAGTTTTCTATTTTTTCAGAATTCTCTAGTGATGAATTTTGAGAAATTTCGTTTACCTCTTGAATAGAAATATGCTGTCTTACTTCTTCAAGTTTTCCAGCCAAAATTGTCAAAGGAATAATCTCGCTTAATTCAGTGAATCGTTCGCTGAGTTCTATTTCTTTTGTCTTTAGCTTCTCAATTTCAAAGACTATTGTTTCTCTGTCAAAATTAGAAGTGCCTTGTTTGCTATTTTGTGAAATTAGATTGTCGAACTTTCTAATTTCTTTTTTTAACCCATCTATTTCTTTGAGTGTTTCAGCGTTTTCTTCTTCAAATTTTTCGATTTCCAAATTTGATAAATCAATAGCTTTTTCTTTATCAATTATTTGCTCTTGAAGATTTCTTGTTGCGCCTTCCTTTTTTAAAGTATTGATATAAAAATCAAAATCATCAACTAGTGTTTCGTAATTGTCTAATCCTAATATTTTTCCTAGAGCATCATTTATAAAACTTCCTTCCTCTTTTATTGATAGATTGGCTATTTCAGCAATTTTCTCCGCATCAAAAAACACAAACTTTGCCGCATCTATCGGAATAATATAATCATTAATGAAATTAAACTTGTCGTCCTCATTATCAAATATTTCTATGTTTGATATTGGGTCAACAATGGACAGTTTTTCTGCTGTTGTTGATGTATTTCTTGACCGAATTATCAATACTTTATCTGCATTTAATGACAGTTTAGAGATTTCGGGTAATTCGATTTCTTCAACCAAAATACTAACTGAAAAAGTATCAATTCCCTCTTTTTGTGCAGACCAGTTTATTGATTGTTGCATAAAGGAAGAATAGTTTTTCTCTTTCTGAATTTCCTTTTTGAAATTATCATCTATTTGAGAAATTTTTTCTCCATACAAACACCAAACAATTGATAGTAAAAAGTTAGTTTTACCATACCCGTTTTTGCCACCAATTAATACAATATTCTTGTCCTCATTAGTAGATAAATCAAAATCAACAGTTTGATAATACTGTCTGAAATTATTGATTTTTACATTGGAAAATTTCATTTTATAGATTTTTCGATTACATCAACAATTTTTTGCTGATGGTAGTTAATACGTTTTATTTTTTTTGCTTTTACAGAATCCAACAAAGATTCTAAAGATTTGTAATCAACTCCTTTGCTGGAACAAATCTCCCTTAGTCTTTCATTTTGGAATATTTTGTTATCTTTTATTTTCATTATTGTTTTATTATTTCATTAATTAATTTCTTTTGATTTTGAGATAATTTTTTAGAGTGCTTTTGATTATTTAGCCATCTAAATAATGTCTTTTCTTCTGGATCAGAACTATTGTAGTAAGGTAGGGAGTTATTTATTTTGATAAAGTTAATCAAATCATTATAACGTTCTTTCCACGTTTTTTTTACAATATCAGCTGAATCTTTTAAAACATCAAAATTATCGGAATAGCTTTTTGAAACTAGCCCAACATAAGAATTTTTAAAAAAACTAAAAGTTTCAGATTCATCTATTCGAAGGTTATAGTAGATGCTTTTTTCATTGGAGTTTGGTCTGTATTTCAATACATATTCTGTGATTTCTGAAATATGTTTTGGATTATCTGATTGCTCAAGAAATTCAACTGTGATACTTCTTATAGTCCCACCTTTAAAATCATCTAACTCTTTTTCCCATTTTTTCAAGCCAAAAACACTTTCTCTTCCAACTGGTACAAACCCGTCTTTTCTTCTCATTGAAATACGAACTTTATGCTCATCTGTTATGTAATTGGGGTGTAGTTCATTTATCTTTTGGGTAATTTCTTCAACTTTAGATGGTTTTCCTAGTTTTTCAAGTGCTTCAAAAGAGTATTCAAATGCTTGTTTAATAGTATTCTTTTTGAAAACGATATTATCATCTAAATCAAGATATAGAGCAAATTCATCAATAAGTATTTTTTCAGCTATTGGAAAAGCCAAATCAAAAATTTCTATGTCAAGACTATTGATAAATCTTGACATATAACTTTTGACATTGAATGAATAAGTTTCCTCGATTCTTTCATTAAGCCTTTTATTAATATCATCAGCAAATGATATAAAATCAACTCTTGCCAAGTCTTTCTTTACAATTAAAAAATTTTTCCAATTATGTCGATTTCGGCTGTTCGAATATTTCGGCAATAATATATCTTCAATATTCCCAACCATACAAAAATTGTCACTTAAGTAAACAGCAAGAATATATGAGATAAATTCAGTTGAAAAATTTGTTGTACTTTTAGTATTAATATTATTCGTTAAGTTTTTATCAATATCTATAATATTTCTTGAAATATCTAAGCCATAATTTTGAAACAAATCATCGTTGAAATTTTTGATAAATGATAGTTTTTCAAATAATATATCTAAACAATCTTTTCTTATTTGTCTTACACGTTCTCTACTTAAGTTATGTAAATTTGCGATTTCTTCAACTGAAAATTCTTTTACATATTTTACACCTTCTTCCACAATGGTATTGTTGATGATTTCATAATCTGAACGTTTATAAATTTTTAAAGCCTTCTGAATAATTGAATTATGGGTTTCATTAAAAAAGGCACTACCATTCAATAGAAAGTCAGTTAACTGAAAAATAGATTCAGATTGTAAAATTTCAGATGGAATCTTAGAAATGGAAAAAGTCCGCTGAATTAAAAAATTATTTTTTAAAGTAATTAGTTGTTTTTCATCACTAGTTTCGTGTACATCAAATATAAAATCTTTTATAATAGAAATATAAATCTCTAACTCTGGAATAGATTTTTTTCCAATATTATCAATTGTAGCGACAATAAATTTTTTGTTTAATAAAATTTTTTCAGCAAAGTTTCTGACACTGAAATTTCCATCTAAAAATTGTGAAATAGCATTTTTACTTCTTACAGAAAGGCTACTCGTATTTACCAAAATAAAGCTATTAATTACCTCTCTTTGTATTCTTGTTAAGTTTTTAAATATCTCGTCTATTTGGAGCTTTTTACTGTTTGCATCTTCAATAGAGTAGCCACTTGCAAGAAACTTTTCACAAACTTCAATTAATTGTATATTAGATTTGCGTCCACAATTACGAAGCTTCTCAAATGATTTATTATTATTATAATACTCTAATAATGCATCTAATGAGTTGATATTATTATACATACAAAGATTATAAGAGCGAACACTTATATCTGTATTCTTATAAATCTCATCTATTGTCATTTAGGGTATTATTAGTTAAAGTTTTAAGCAGTTAAATTAAGGATTTCTTTCCTAATAAAAATATGGTTTTCCTCATCTGTGTTTGTTTAAAAATTCATAGTGCTTCTTGTTGTCATATCATTTGATGTTCCTGAACATATTAATTCGCAGATACAAGTTCAGGAATAGTTGTTACTTATTATTTTTATTCGCAACAAATCCAGCTCTAAATTTCAGAAAATCTTCCGCTTCTTGAGGATTATTCTTGATCCATAATTGCATTATTTGAGTGTTTTCTCTCAAAATCGTTATCTTATTTTCATCGTAGATTTTTTTTCCTTTATCAGCAATTTCATTTAAAATATCTTGGCGTAGTTCACTTTTAGCTTTGATACTTTCTTTGTACCAATTGGTTGAGAAATTAATGGAGGCGATCAGTATTAAAACCGCAAACACAAAAACTCCAATTCCGCTCCAAATAAATTTCTTCTTCCATTTTATATCCTTTCCAAAACCCTTCAAATCATCTTTAGTTTCTTGTGAAAGAACTGTCTCTACTTGAGTAGGAATACTGGCAAGAAATTCAGTTCTCTTGGCTTCCTCTAGTTTTGAAAATCTAACTGCATCATCATAGATCGAATGCATCTCTAGTAAACTCATTTGTACATCGTTCAGCAGATTCGTATGGTCTTCGATATCAGACTGAAGTTTAGTGTTTTGTTCAATATTTTCCATATTCGATTTGATCACATTTTCTAATAGTTCCATTCCATTACTTTTAGATTCTTTATTTTCATTTTCCATATTTATTTTTTTTATTATTAATTATCTTCTAAATTTTCGCTTCTCCTTCCAGAGTTCATCTTCGTCCTGAGAGACATAGGTTGGTTTAAGGAAGTCACCTAGTAATCCACCTGCAATTTCTATTAGGCTTTCATTTGTTTCTGATTTTAGATAATTACTTGGATCATTTATAACACTATTTTGATTCAATGATTTTACAGCATCACCAAGATCAGAATCTATTGCCGAAAGAGAGAACCCAACATTTTTCCGAAAAAAGAATCCGTTTTTATCTTGAGTACTATCAATCTTATTTATCCATATATTTTGAATTTCATTTTTTTGACCGGCCTTAAATTCTCCGTTATATTGAATCTTTACAGAAAATCCTTTTTGTTGTAGACTTTCCCCAAATTCCTTTAAATTACCAGAGTGCTTCTGCGATTCCCTGACCTCTTTTTTCACTTCAAATACAGATTTTATTTCAGAGATTTTCAATCGGTTTGAAATTTCAGACAATTTGTAACCCGATTTATAAATTCTTTCTGTTTGATTATTTTTGTCTTTTTCCATCACAATCCGCATTCCCGAAATCCCATCCTTGACATTTGAAGACAATTGAATTTCAAAACCTCTATTCTTCATTGCTACAATCAGATCATCAAAATTTTCTTCTGACCTAATAACTTCGATTAAGCTTTTCAGCATTTTTTCTTTTTTCTGAATTCCAATTTCAACATCGGTCAATAATCCTTTTTCTTTACAGACTTCTCGAACGGCTTCACCAAATCTCTTTCCGATATCGTGTGCTTTCACAGTGCACTTTCCCGAAATATCAATCCTGTTTACGACAAAATGAATATGCTTATGTTTTGTACTGTTGTGAATATCCAATCGGTACTGATTTTTGTTTGTCACACCTACTTCTGCAAGAGCTTCCGTTGCAATTTGTTTAAATTCTTCATCTTTCAGTTTTCTGCCAATTTCATCTGGTTGAGAAATGTAACCTGTCAATGCCCATTTCTTTACTTTGGGATTTCGGTCGGCTACTGTTTTCATTTCTAAATACTGACCTTCTGCTGTGTCACTCAATAGATAATTCGAATCCACCATCTCCGCTGTTCCTTTGTCGTTTCCATTATATTCCAAAGCGATTTTTGATATCGCTCTTGTAGTTGCGGAATTATTCATTTTTCTGAGTTTTAGAATATAAATATTGATGAATAAATTCGATGAGATTTTCAATTCTCGATAAAATTTCTTTCTTGTTTTCAAAAGCATTCCATTCCCGATTTCGTAAAAGATTGGTGATTTTTTTGAAATGATTACCATATTGGAGTAAGACTTCATCTGTTTGAAATTCATTGATCTTCAATTCTTTTTCAAACAAAATATTCCGGATATAAGTTGATAATTTCAGCGGATATTTTTCTTGTTTTTGAAGTAAAATTTCATATTCATAATTGGTCATTCTAATCGAAATCACCTTATCTAGTTTTTTATTTTGCTTGGTTTTCAAACCACCTTTCCGACCTAGTTCCTGAAAATGTTTTTTTCTTTTTTCCTGAGCAATCTTTTCTGCTTTTTCTTTGGCAGCTTGCTGTACAAATTCCTGTAAAAAGTCTTTTTCCATTGTGTTTTATTTAAGTGTATTTCAAAACATTTCTGACGATAGGAAGAAATCAAAAATCCCAATTTTGCAATCGGCGGTCACGCTAATTGTAAACTTTGGGTACTTTTTGCACTAACTACCCACCGTATTGTACCTATGCTTATTTTACCAAGGTTATTCTTTTACTACCTTTATCTATTTTACTCAGGTATTTCAAAGACAACCTTGTGTTATTTCACTCACCTTCTTCTAAGCTTTACCTGTCTTTCATTTGATGGATTTTTATGAATCAACCAATCATTCAGGTCTTTAAAATCTGAATACATAACCCGACAATCTTCTGCGTTTTTATTTTCACTTTTAATAATTTCAACTGCACGATTTCCAGCTTCATCATTGTCAAAATAAAGTTCAATATTCTCGTAATCTTTGAGTGAATTTTTAATATTAGAAATCATCGAAACTGAATTCAAAATGATGTAATCGGAAGGTCTTTTTTTAAAAAATATTTCTACATTTTTAAAGGAAAGAAAATCGAAAAAGCCTTCGAAAATTCGAAGTGAATTTGAGTCGCTTTCTATACTAGTGATGTCTTTTTTACCTAGGCAAATCTTAGAATATTTATTACGAATTTCATAACCGCCTGAATCGTTCTTGAAACCAATTCCGAAGTAGTTTTTATCATTCATCTGATAATGAATCTCTTTTAAAAATTCGATTTCGTTATCTACTTTTCTTTCATTCAAATATTCCAGAAGTGCAGGATGCTGAACGTTCTTAATTTCAATGATCTCATAATTTGCAGAGAGATTTTCTACTTTCCGATCTGAGATATTTTGCTGTTGAAAAGAAGATAAATTCTGCTTCTCTGCCCAAATCAAAACTTCATTGACCGAAGCATTCAGGTATTTCTTCATAAAGTCGGTATTGGTTCCACCGATTCCTTCTGAAAACAGATACCAATAGTTTAGGCTTTTATTGATTTTAAAAGAGGCTTGGGATTCGCTGGCAAAGGGGTTGAGATACCAAGCTTCTTTTTCATTTTGTTTCGTTGGAAGGTGTCCGAGAGAAAGGAGGACTTCTTCCAACGATATGCTGTTGAATTGTTTGCAGTTCATTTTTGTAATTTTAAATGTTTTTTTAGCAGTAAATAGTAGGTGTCCTATCAGTTCAGGCGACGAGTTTAGTTTTGACTTATTATTGATGAATTGATGAGAAAGCCTTATAAGAAACTAATTGATAATATCTTACACTCTCATCAAAGTCTCATCATCTCATCAAAGTGGAAATATTATTTTCATCATCCTCTCATCAAAAATCAAGGCTGAAAAGTTTGATGAGGCTTTTGATGAGATGTAACTAATTGATTTTATTTTCATTATCAATTAATTCATCATTTCATCAAATTTTTGAAGAATAAAATTCCTTTCTATTGTAAAATACCGTCCTGTTTTGTTCTGTTGAAAAAAACTTAAACCATAATCTAGGTCGTATTTGATATAGGACAAAGAATTACTTTGAGGTTCAAGTTTCCAGTTTTCTTTCAGTATTTTCCGGACATCATTAACTGTCCAATATTGCTTGCTAAACATCTTACCAAGCATATTGAAAATATCCTGAGGAATACAATTGAGCTTGCTGTCTTCTGTACTTTCAAAAAACTCATATAAAAGCTCGATGATTTTCGATTCAAGTTTGTTATTATTTTTCCAAACCAGTTTCTGAAGAGCTTTTGTTCTGATCTGTGATTCTGTAAACCACATCCTTGTCTCCTTACGACTGTGGAAGGGTCTTTGAATTAAGTATCGAAGAAAATACGGGATCTCTTTGTTGAGATTTTTTAAAAATTCAGTGTTTTCGCTTTTAATTGATTTTACTTTGATAATCCAAAATCTGATCTCATTCTCATCGATCTGAATAAAGTTATCTTCATTATTGGAACAGAGAATAAATTTGCCAAAGAATTCGACTTCTTCACGGTCTTTTCCCTTTGCCTCCTTTTTGTCTTTGTCCGTCGTCGAAAGATATTTTAAGCGTTCCGTTATCTCTTTTTTGTCAAAGAAAACTTCGTCGATAGCCACTATCAACATCGAAGTCCAATCTGAATTAAATTGACTGCTGAATGAATCTCCTTTGATGTATGTCATATTTAATCCAAAGATGGATTTAAGCCATTTGATGAAAGTTGATTTTCCAGTAGCTCTTTCTTTACTTACCAAGCAAAGAATTGGAAGTATCTGCGTTGGATATTCAAGCAATATTTTTATGTAATCTAAACCTAACTCCAATTGCTCTCCGAAAATATGTTCCATAAATTTTAGTGAGAATGGAATTTTGTTTTCTAAGGCTTCAAAACTTGTATATTCATTGATTGGTTGATAAGGAATCTCATTGTACATATTGTAGAATCCGTCTATGATCTGCTTATAGTCAAGATGAGAAGGAATACAGCAGAAACCATCATACTTTGAAACTTTTGAAACATAAATTTTTCCGTGGTCGCTAATAATAGTTTCACGGTTCCAACGTACTAAAATTGATATCTTGTCTCCTGAGATCAATGGTTTTTCGATTGTCTTATAATAGGTTATGCCTACTCTTAGATATGGGATTTTTTCGCTCATATTTTAAAGGTTTGATTCCGAACAGGAAATACGGAAGGGTGAATTGGAATATTTGATAAATAAAATCTCTATCTATCTTCTATACTTAAGCGATTTAACTTCGTTTAAAGCATCCATCAGATCAAAATGATTGACCCTGTAGAATCTTCCGATTTGTTCCGCTTTGATGTTACCTTTTAAAATGTGTGAGCGTACGGTTTGATAATCGAGCTTAAGAATTTCTGAACACTCTTTGATAGAGTATAGTTTCTTTTTCAACTCAATTTCAGGTTCTTTTTTGAGAGAATAGAGTAAGTCTTTTACTTCCCCTAATTCGTCGAGAATGGTTTGGAATGGGTTTGTTGTCTGCATAATCTGTGATATTTATTTGCAGACAAAATTGTAAGATTGGAATAACTAATGATGCAATTCTACTCAATTGCGTATAGTTTAATACTTGATATCAAACAGCTTAGATAATTCTTTGTAGATACTTTCCTCAAAATCACTAGGTTTTACTGTTATTGCTCTTGAAAATGTTCCTTTATCAAAATTTGTATTATACTCATTTTCCATAGCCTCGATTATTGTAGTGTCTTGAAAATCTGGATTGATTATGTGATTGTCTTTTAGAAAACGGTGAATTCTTATAAATGAAGATTTCTGATCTACCAGCAGGTTGTGATTTTCATCGATGAATTTTTTTTCTTTTAAAAAAGTGTGGAAAATTTTTGAACTGTTATCACCAACCATAATATCTGATAAAGCAATTTTTCTATTTGTTTTGTGTTTTAGGGCGAAATATAAAAAAAGAGTAGTTTCTGCACCATTTAAAAAATTGCCCTGCAACTTCATCAAATTACTTGAACTTAACAGGCTATTCGATTCTTTTTTATATTGATCCAAACAGTATAGAATCTTTTCTTCAAAATTGTGATTTCTTGATTGATCAATATCTTTGAAATGAAAACTGAAGAAATTATCTAACTTCTCATATCTAATCAAAAATTCATTTCTCAACTTTTCATCGAGAACAATTTTAGAGGATTTTTGTTGTGCTTTTTCGATTGTACTTCGCAGACGGTCGTGAATTTTTGGCTTTCTAATCCATAAATATATCATCATTGGATAGCCTGCAAATTCTTCCCAAAAATTCCAACGTCCATAAAGTTTTTTTTGATCCATATTGTAAAGTAATAATTATTTGAAAACTTCATTCATATAGTTGATTTTATCATCTTCACTTGGTCTGTAATAAGCATTAAAGACCTCCAAGCTAGTATGACCAGTATAACTCATAATTACTTTATCCGGAACTCGTTTGTTCTTCATTATAGTGATAAAACTTCTCCTTGCAGTATGTGAGGAAATTCTTGTCCAAAACTCAGCTTTTTGGTCTACCAGTTCATCACCATACTTCATAGTCTTCTTTATTTCATCAGTAAATTCCAGCTTTTTAAAAACCTCCTTAATATACTCATTCATCTTTTGATTTGTAATAGTAGGTAGATTATAATCATACTTTTCGAGTATTGATTTAGAAATACTGTTTAAAGGAATTGCTAAGTTTTTAGATTTACTTTTTAAATCAATAACTCGGATAAAATTACCGTCAATATCACTTCTTGAAATTGTGCTGTAATTGCCGAACCTCATCCCTGTCGTACATCCAAAAACAAAAAGGTCACGTACTCTTTCCAACCTTTTATTGTCACTGAAGTCATAATTATAGATAAGCTCGACTTGTTCGTAATTTAAAGCTACTTCATCTGTACGAAATTTAGGAGGTTTTTTGAAGCTTATAAAATCGTTATTATAGCTGTACTTTTTGTTTAATGCCCAATAAAGGAATGTCTTCAACAAGCCAACATCACGATGAATGGTATTAGCAGAATGGTCTTTTATCTCAATACAATATTTAAGGAATTTGTTATAAGTTTTTTCGTTAAAGCTCCCTAAAGTGATTTTTATTTTAGAGTAGTTTTGGAATTCGAGAAGTAAGTTTTTATTATGTTCATATCTTGTCTTGGTTGATTTTGATATGCCTTTTCCAGTATAATCATTAGCTTTCTCATCAATAAATTGCTCATAAAGTCTAAAAAAATCTTCTTTCACCTTAATTTTTTTGAATTCTTCATCAAATCTTTGCCTTAGAATATCAGTAGTTAGATGTTCACCGATATTTTTGTAACGATTTACGATTTCAGTGAAATAACCAACGTATCTATCTAATTGTTTTTTTATACCTCTCTGGATTTCAGCTCGTTTAGTCCTACCATTAATGTCATTTGGTTGCCTGTGTTCAAAATCCCATTCAGAGGGTTTAATCTTTTCACCAGTAGAGTAGACGAAATTCTTATTCTCATTGCTAAAAAATGATCGGAAATAGATCAAAGTTTCCTTTTCACTATTAGGATCCTTAAGTTTAAAAGTCGAATTCATTAGGTGCCAGTTTAGGTGCTAGTTCTTTTATATTTAGACATAAAATCTAAATATATTAATTTATACAAATATATGTAAAATATTGAAATATAGCAGCTTTATATAAAATAGGCTATGTTAAACAAAATAAGGTTCATTTCCCTTCCTCTCTGCAAAACAAAAGCGGCTTATTTTTAAAATAAGCCGCTTTTTTATATTAAAAAATGCAATAATTAGTAAAGAACAGCCAGACTCTCAGCCGAGAAATCTGATATTGCTTCGAAGTTTCCTTCTTTTACTTTTTTTACCCATTCGTGGTCACTTAATAATGCTCTTCCAACGGCTACAAGGTCAAAATCCTGACGGTCCAATCTTTTTAGTAATTCTGAAAGATCACTTTTCTCAGAACCTTGCCCTGCAAATGCACTCATAAAATCTCCTTTCAGTCCAACAGAACCAACTGTGATTGTCGGTTGTCCTGTGATTTTCTTTGCCCAGCCTGCAAAATTAAGATCGGAACCTTCAAATTCAGGTTCCCAGAATCTACGCTGTGAGCAGTGGAAAATATCCACACCAGCTTCTTTCATCAGTAGAAGCCATTCTTCCATTTCAGCTGGAGTAGCAGCCAATCGGCTTTTGTAATCCTGCTGTTTCCATTGCGAAAGTCGGATGATGATCGTAAAGTCTGGTCCGACTGCCGCTCTCATCGCTTTGATGATGTCAACGGCAAATTTGCTTCTTTCCTTCAATGTTTTACCGCCGTATTCATCAGTTCTCGTATTGGTTACTTCCCAGAAAAACTGATCGATAAGATAACCGTGAGCACCATGAATTTCCAAAACATCAAATCCAAGATCTTTAGCAGATTTGGCAGAGGCTGCAAATTGCGCAATGGTATCCTGAATGTCTTCCAGAGTCATCGTAGATGCTTTTTCCATCTCAATGATTGGGTAATCCGGAGAACTTCTCGTGTCACCAACGTGCCAGATTTGAGGTCCCATTTTTCCACCATTTTTGTGCACAGAATCGATGACGTTTTTCCATCCGTTCAGTGCTTCGGTTCCATAAAAATCTGGGATGTTCTGGATGTTTTTAGAAGCCGGCCTGTTGATCACAGTTCCTTCAGAAAGAATCAATCCTACTTCCGAAGCAGCTCTTCTTGCATAGTAGTCTGCTATTTGCTGCGTTGGAACGCCATTGTCAGATTGTGCCCTCGTCATTGGTGCCATGACGATTCTATTTTTTAGTTGTAAGTTTTTGTATGTAAACGGTGTAAATAATGCGTCTAGACTCATTGTTAATTTTGTTGTTTAATTAATTGTTACACAAAGTAACTAATAATAGTTCGTATTTGTGCATTTTACCAGAAGAAACTAGTAACTTTGCGGTAACTAATGAAAATAACTAAATCTAAAATAGATGAGACAACAAAAAATACTTGGATGCAGCTGCCCTTTGGGAAAAGCCATGTCTGCTTTGGGAAGCAAATGGAAACCGATTATTGTAATGGTAATCAATAACAGAACACTTCGTTTTGGAGAGATTGCAGCCCGCATTTCTGTGATTTCCAGAAAGGTATTGACGGATCAATTAAGGGAAATGGAAGCCGACAATTTGTTGTCCAGACAAGAGTTCAAAGAAATTCCGCCTAGGGTAGAGTATTGCCTTACAGAAAAGGGTTTGGCGCTTTTACCAATTCTTAATTTGCTGGAAGAATGGGAAGCCGAATTTGATCATAAGGCGGAAAATGCACCGTTAGAGATACTTTAAATTAATATAACTCATTACCAGCTGATCAAGCCGTTTTCCAGCGCCTTGTTGTAGACTTCTGCATCAAAGGAATAGAGATCCGGAGCTTTGTGAGCACCGCCTTTTCTCTGTTCATCTAGTTTTTTCAGAATTCCCAGATTTTTAATCTTTCTATAAAAATTTCCTCTGTTGAGCTTTTTTCCAAGGATTGCTTCATATAGTTTTTGAAGTTCCGACAACGTAAATTTTTCCGGCAGCAAGTTGATGCCAATAGGTTTAATGGATATTTTTTCCCTCAGTGTCAGCAATGCTTTTTCCACTATTTCTTTATGATCCATTCCCATTTCTATATCAGGAAGTTGGCTGAGGTAGATCCACTCGCAACTCTCACTATACACATCCGCAGTCAGATCAATTTTTGAAGGATTGTATAGCGCGTAATACCCTATGGTGATGAATCTCTGTTTGTGGAACAAGGTCTCATCAAAGTCTTCAAAATAAGCCTCGCTTCTGTTCTTTTTTCCAAATACACCAAACTCCTCAAGATAAGAAACGGCATTCACGCCAGCTCTTTCTTTCAGGATTCGGACAACTGCATCATCCAGATCTTCATCTTTTTTCACATATCCTCCCGGCAAAAACCATAGCTTTTTATAGTTCATCTTCAGCAGGAGAACTTTCAATTCGTTTTGGTCAAATCCAAAGATGACAGGATCTGCAGAAAGATGAGGCAGGAAAATCTCTTTGGCCTCGTTGGATCGGTTTACAATTAGTTTTTTATAATCCATTACTCATTATCTGGTCTCGATGTTACAAAAATATCAATAAGTCAATAATATCAAATTTAGAGAACTCAAATTTCTTTCCAAAAAAATAATAATTCAAATTTCAATTTTATTGATGATGACAAAAATATGATAAGTAAGGATAATTTATTGTCCCGGGATCAGATTTTATCAACAAAAGAGGTTATCTTTAGGCTCTTTTTTAAATTAAACAATATGATAAATAATGAAGTTGGGTCCAAAAGGAATTACACTATCCCACTGATCACGATTACCCTTTTGTTCTTTATGTGGGGATTCATCACATGTATGAATGACATTCTCATCCCTTACCTCAAAGAGCTTTTCAGCCTTACATTTTTCCAGTCGATGCTGGTGCAGTTCTGTTTCTTTGGTGCTTATTTTATAGGCTCTTTGATTTACTTTTTAATTTCCACCACGCAAGGCGACCCGATCGATAAAGTAGGTTACAAAAAAGGAATTCTTTTCGGGATTTTCCTGGCGGCTTTTGGTTGTGTGTTGTTTTATCCTGCTGCGAGTTTGTCTTCTTATCCTTTGTTCTTAGGCGCTTTGTTTATTTTGGGACTTGGATTTACTGTCTTACAAATTACTGCCAATGCTTATGTTTCACTGTTGGGCCCGGAAGATTCAGCATCCAGCCGACTGAATATGACGCAGGCTTTCAACGCATTCGGGACAACCATTGCACCGGTTTTGGGCGGACATCTTATCTTCGAATTGTTTTCTGAGGCGGACGGCTCTTTCTCTGCAGCAGCCACTAAAATTCCTTACTTAATTTTTGCCGGAATCCTGTTATTAGTTGCTTTATTAATTTCAAGAGTGAAGCTTCCTGACTTTCAGGTGAAAGGCGAAGAGATCGTAAAAGGTTACGGCGCATTGCAATACAACCACCTGAAGTTCGGCGTTTTCGCTATGTTCTGCTATGTGGGTGGGGAAGTAGCGGTTGGAAGTTTCATCATCAGTTTCCTCGAGCAGCCACAGGTCATGAACCTTTCCGAATCTGTGAGCAAAAACTACCTGTCGCTTTATTGGGGCGGTGCGATGATTGGGCGTTTCTTAGGTGCAATTTCCTTGAATCATTCTATCAGCCAGGGCAAAAAAGCCATCTATATGTTGGGTGCGGCGATTGCTGTTTTCCTGGTGATCTTCAGTATTGTGGATCTGACGTTTGCACAGATCAGTTTCTTCCTGGTTTTCATTGCACTGAATTTCATTGCATTCTTCATCGGGAAATCTGCTCCGGCAAGAACACTTTCTATCTTTGCAGGGATCAACGTTGTGTTACTAATCTCAGCGATGCTGAACCATGGCGAACTGGCAATGTACAGCATTTTGGGAATCGGGATTTTCAACTCGATTATGTTCTCTAATATCTATACGTTAGCGATTTCCGGCTTAGGAAAATACACAAGCCAAGGTTCTTCTTTGGTCGTCATGGCCATCTTGGGAGGTGCAATCGTTCCGATTTTCCAGGGCTTCCTGGCAGATCAGTTTGGCGTGCAGCATTCCTTTGTGATTCCTGTGTTCTGCTACTTGGCCATCCTGATCTTCGGAGCATATTGCACCAAATATCTGGGTCACGTGAAACAGGATGTAAATGCAAAATCCGGACATTAAGATCTTTGAACTTTAAAATATAAAACCTGCTGAAATAGCAGGTTTTTTTGTGTGAATAATTCTATCATTTATGGTTTTCCGTATTTTTCTATTCTGGGCTTATTTTATTTTTGATGAATATTAAATGATTAAAATTAAACCCATGAAAAAATTATTATCAATGTTTTTATTAGCTATGACAATTAGCTCTTGTGATAGAAACAGCAGTTCAGAATCTTGTAGCTACAACGGACATACACTTTACACAGGAGAGAAAGGAGGATGTTATTACTTATCATCTGGAGGCAACAAAGAGTATGTTGATAGAAGTTATTGTAGTGGATGTAACTAAGATCTTTGAATTTTAAAATATAAAACCTGCTTTTAGCAGGTTTTTGTGTTTAATATAAATTTTTACACTTCTTCAATTATTTCATCATATGTTACAGGATCTGCTACCTCTTGGAAACGTTCCCACTCAGCTTCTATTGCTCTGTTTGTCTTCATTTCTTCTTCTAGTTTCAAAGTTTCACGATATTGTTTTGCTTCGGCAAGAAGTGTCCATTTACAATTGATTCCAATTCTTTCAATATGACTTTTCAAATCATTGAGTTCAAGTCTAAAAAATTCTTTTCGTGGATTAATTTTATTAAGCTGATTTTTAAGAAACTTCTTGTGAAGTTGTCTTTCCAGAGCAGGTGCATCATCACAATAAATCATTGCATGAACATCAAATTCAAACGGAACACTTGCATCCCCTAACTCACGAACTCTATCTAAAGGTTCCAAACGTCTCGTCATTCCAATCTTATAAACATCTTCGCCAAACGAACCAACATTTGAAATTATATAAACATTCCCTGTTTTAGTTTGTTGAGCCATCGAAATTGCTCGTTGATTTTTTTCTTCAGCCGCAACAAGTTTTCCCTGAAGTTCTTCCAACTTTTGCTGGAAAAGTGCTTTCTGCTCTTCATTTGCTCGTGAAACCTGTGCTTCAGCTTTCTCAATCAATCTTTTTAAAGTCTGTTCTTCTTTTTCAGCGTCTTTCATCGCTTTTTCAAATTCTCTACGGGCTTTTTCTTCTTCCCGGATCTGTTCCCGGATTTCCCTTTGCTCCTCAAGTTCCATTGCTCTCAATTCCTGCGCAACAACTGCCCATTTAAGTTCTTCCAGTCTTGCCTGGTGATAAATTTCTGATATCCTTGCATTCCTGAAAGCTTTCCCATTAAAGTTAACCAATTGAAAAGCATCTTCAATTTTCTGTTTTAAAATTCCATAGTTATCTTTTCTTACTGTCGCCAGAATAGAGTCAACTTTTCCATTATAAGCATCAATTACAAAATCGACAGCCGTTAGTTGTCGCTCTCTATCCACATAATCACAGATTCCAGCCTGTCTGTTGACAATCATCATCTTATTATTCTGACGAAGTTTTTTGAGATTTTCTCCTGCCTCTTTATGACTGAAATCTTCTGCAAGCTGATCTAGTAGTGTGTAATTGGGAACTAAGTATTCATTTCCATAGCCTTTGATTACATTTTTCATTGCCTGAATTCTGTTTGCAATCTCATTGGCTTCCTTGAGGCTTCGGTAGGCATCACCACCAATCGTCTCTGCTTTGTTTTCTGCGTTATCAATAATTCTTTTTGATTCTCTTACAGCATTTTCATATAACAATTCGATTTCTCGTTGCTTCTTTTCTGTAAGTTCTTTGATGGTTTTTCTTGATTCTTTTGCATTTTCCTGAGCTTCAAATAATTCTTGACTTCCCTGTTCTCTCAGTTTTTCATAATCTTTTTGAGCTTTTTTCAGAAGATATTCGCATTCAATTTTTACATCGATGATGCTCTGATATTTACTTAATTCAGCAATTTTATCTTTCATCTCACGATTTGCAGTCTGAAGATTTAAATTTTCTCTATTAGAAGATTGAATTTTAGTTTCAAGAAGATTGTTTTTAATAACTAATTCATTGACTTTTAGATCTTTTGTTTTGATTTCATTTTTAAGTTTATTTACCTTAGTATAAAAGTAAATTGCAAAAAAAGATAAAATCAAGATTAAAATAATTTCCATGGTAATTTGTTTATTTTTGGTAAAAGTACTTATAAAACTTGAAGACTATTTACGGAAAACCGTAACCTCAAAAATAAACCAATCCAAATTCTCATCCTTCCGTATTTCTACTGAAATTAATAAAACAAAAACTACCAAAACCCCAAACACCCCAATTAAACCAAACCACAACTGTCATTTTCTCTAACCAACTCAATTAAACTAAAACACAAAGTGTTTTTTGCCAAAACAACTCAATTAAACAAAACCTCAACTTGTTTTTTCTCTAAACACATTGGTTAAACTAAAACACAAAATGTTTTTAGTCTAAACAGATTGTTTTGCCAGAAATCAAAAAAATAATATATTTAAAAACGGAATTCATTAAATAAATTATTAACAAAAAGCACATTTGATTTATGAAAATCACATTAAGAAAGCTAAGCACAAAAGACTTAGCAACGCTCGCGCAGAGAACAATCAACACTTCTGAGTCAGGAAATTATCCAGTTATCAACAGTCATCCGCTTCTGGCAGAACTTAAGCTGATGTATGCAGATTACGATGCTGTTTATACAAAAATGACATTCAGCGGAAAAGGAAATGACGTTGCAAATAGCGATAATGATAGGGATCTTGCTTTCACAACTCTGAAAGCCTTCCTCAACAGCTACCGCAAAATGCTAACCTTACCAGGCTACCAATCCGCAGAAGACCTTTACCAAATCTTCAGACAATTTGGTCTTAATCTGGACAGGATGAGCTACTCCTCCCAAACCGCCCAAATGAAAAAACTGATCGAGGAACTGGAAAAACCGGAGAATGCCCAAAAGCTGAAAGACCTGAAAGTGGAAACAGCCTTCAATGAGATGAAGGACAAGCAGACGGCTTTCGAAGCCATCTTTGCAGAACAGGCGGGTGCCAACGCCGACCTTCGTAACCAGAAAAGTGCCTCCGGAATCCGAAAAGACCTGGAGAAAACCCTGAAATCTTTCTTCGGACTTCTCACCGCTATGAAAGACGTAACAGACTGGAAACTCTTCTACAACGATGTGAACGAACTGGTAAAGGCAGCTAAGAATTCGAACCAGCAGCCTGTTGTAAACTAAGGGAAAAATTACCCTTATTAAATAACAGCCTTACTAAAATGCCGGACAAATCGCAGTCCGGCATTTATTTTTTTATGGTTGCCGGTGCTGCAGTCTAGCTTTATCATCGGGAATAATCGTCCGGAAAGCAGTGGTTTTACTTTCAGTATTCTTAAATTTGTTTTTCAGATACTAAATTATGATAGACGACTACAAGACCAAACCAATAGATAAGATTGTTTATCCCGTGCAGCGGTTCATCCAGCAGGAAAAATCGGGCGGACTGCTTCTCGGGATCAGTGTTGTGATCGCTTTGATCCTGGCAAATTCGCCACTGGCAAAGGGTTATCATCATTTTCTGGAGCATACGTTTGGTTTCCGCTGGGACGGTAAAAGTTTTTTTAATTTCAGCATCCACCATTGGATCAATGATGGATTGATGTCGGTTTTCTTCTTCGTAGTAGGCCTGGAACTGAAGCGTGAAATCATAGGCGGAGAACTGTCGAACCCGAGAAAAGCAATGTTGCCAATTGTAGCGGCCGTAGGCGGAATGCTGATGCCGGCTCTTATCTTCCTGCTGCTCAATCCTTCCGGAGAGATGCACAAGGGCTGGGGAATCCCGATGGCAACCGACATTGCTTTTGCTTTGGGCGTTCTGTTTCTGCTGGGGAGCAAGATACCTCTTTCTTTGAAGGTTTTTCTCACGGCACTGGCTATTGTAGATGATCTGGGAGCGGTTTTGGTGATTGCATTCTTCTACACTTCCAATATAGAAATGACGTACCTGATGGGCGGTTTAATAATCCTCGGCTTTATGTATCTGGGGAACAGGCTAGGGGCGAGATCTGTATTTTTCTATGCCTTTCTGGGAATTGCAGGTGTCTGGACTTGCTTCGTGATTTCCGGAGTTCATGCGACTATAGCAGCAGTTTTGGCAGCATTCACGATTCCGGCGGATGTCAAAATTAACGAAACTGTTTTCATTTCGAAAATTACAACTTACCTGGAACAGTTCAAAAATATCGACCCAACGGAAAATACGCCCACGCTCACAAACGATCAGCTGCACGTTCTGGAAAAAATAAACGAAGCCACAATTGCCGCAACACCGCCACTGCAAAGACTGGAACATGCGATGCATCCTCTTGTGACCTTTGTCATCATCCCGGTTTTTGCAATTGCCAATGCGGGAGTAGATCTGGATATAGATTTTGAAAGCCTCTTCGATACCAATGTTGCCGTGGGAGTGGCATTGGGATTATTATTGGGGAAAGTTTTGGGCGTGGTGGGATTCACGGCAGTATTCATCAAACTGAAGATTGCAAAAGTTCCGGAAGGGATGAATATTCATAATCTTTTCGGAATTGGCTTTCTGGCATCTATCGGGTTTACAATGTCATTGTTCATTACGTCTCTGGCGTTTACCCACGAGGAGTATCAGACGCAGGCAAAAATTGGGATTTTCGTTGCCTCTATTATTGGCGGGATTATCGGGTATTTGATTCTTAATAAAAATTCAAAACCAAAAGATGAATAGTATATTTTAGTTTTTAATGATATAGAAAAAATAATCCGCCTACAATTGTGAGGCGGATAATTTTTTGATTTTACTGATAACGCTGATGTTCTTTCGGTTTGGAAAATCTATCAATAAGCGGTTTGAAGAGGGCTTTGTACTTCTCAATATCAAACAACTGAGAGTCTGTCAGCGCTTTATATGTAATCCATACACTGAATGGGAACAGGACCATATTCGGAATCCACGCTGCGAGGTAAGGATTAAGTTTTCCTTTCCAGGAGATGTTTTCTACAGTCAGATTCAGGACGTAGAAAATGATAAAGATGACGATTGCAATGATCACGGGAAGTCCCATCCCACCTTTTCTGATAATAGATCCAAGACTGGCACCTATCAGGAAGAAAATGATACAGGTGAAAGAGTAGGAAACGATCCGCTGCTGGTACATCACGATTTTATTATGGCTTTTCACGATGTCCGCAATGGCAGTTTCATTAGAATCTGTGGAGGCCTTCAGGGTTTCAATTTTGTTGTAAGCGCCCCAGAGCACTTCCATTTTTTTGTCTTTCTTGAGCGTATCGATTTTAAAAGGTTCTTTTATAATCTTGTCTGTCGGCTTCGTTTTATCGATGTATTGTACGTAATTGTTGGTTTGGGAAATAACTAATGATGCTATAGAATTCACAGATGTCATATTGCTTTTTCTGTTTTTCACCAGCGTTTCATTCACTTCCGTGTAGGTCTGGAAACGGTAATCGTCTGTTATTTTTTCTTTTTCGATTGCATTGTTGATCAACTCACTGATGTCGAAATGGTAAACAAGGCTGTCAAACTTGACAGACTGATTCGGTTGCTTTTTTCTTTCTTCATAAGGTTTTCCGGAGATGTTGTCTTCGTAGACATATCCATCATACAGAATTAGCTTTAGGTAATTGCGGTCTTCTGCGTTGGCAAACTTTCCTTTTTTGGCAATGATGGTCTGCTGATTGTCATAAGGACTTGCATTTTTGTGAAGGAAAACGCCTTCCAGTTTTTCGCCGCCTGCGCCATAGATTTTATCAAACTTCACTGAATATCCGGAAATCTGATCAATGAAAACGCCTGGTGTAAAGTTGAGCGCAGGCTTGGAAGATACGATGTTGAACAACATATTTTTCGCCTTCCGCTGGAAATCCGGAATGATATTATTTGAAAAGAGAAAAAGAATCCCGGCGAGAAAAGAAACCGTAATCAATAAAGGCATCATTACCCGAAGCAGAGAAATTCCCGCAGCCTTCATCGCCGCCAACTCGTACCGTTCCCCGAAATCTCCAAATGTCATAATTGATGAGAGGAGAATCGTCAATGGTAAAACCATACTCACAACGCTCATTCCAAGGTAGAAAAGCAGTTTTGATATTTCGCCGTAAGTCAGTCCTTTTCCTGTCAGCTGGGACATTTGCGTCCAGATGATATTTACAATGAAGATGAAAAACAGCACACTGAAAATAAATAGAAACGGTCCGAAAAAGGTTTTGACAATATATTGATCTAATTTTTTCAATTCAGAAATTTAAACCTCAAAAATACTGCAAAAAAAGCAATACTGAAATGGGTTGTAATATTAAATACAATTTTACAGTTTGATTGTCATTCCGTAGGAATCTCGACTGCAGGGTTTAGATTGACTTTTGTCGAACCACTTCGTTAGGTTTCCTTCGGAAGGACAATATTATTTTTAATTCATTAATAAATAAATCCGCAATTATACATTACGGATTTATTTTAACGACAATAAAGTCTATTATCTTTTATCTATCATCTCTGAGTCTTCTTAAAAAATATAATCCGTACTCAGGAAGTTAGAATCGTGGTCTCTTACGATGGAATTCAAAAGCGTCTTGTTAGATTCCGTGATTTTCGCAGCCACCAAAGATCTGATGGAGAATGATCTCAACGCATCAAAAACGGAAAGGGTTCCTTCTGCACTGTCTTTTCTTCCTGTGAATGGGAAAACGTCCGGACCTCTTTGCGCCTGACAATTGATATTCACACGGCTAACAAGATTCACAAAAGCATCAATCAGTTTTGAAGTTTCCATCGGATCCTCGCTGAAAATACTAACCTGCATTCCGTGGTCTGCATTCACCTGATAATCGATGGGTTCATCAATATCATCAAAAGGAACCACAGGAATCACCGGGCCGAATTGCTCTTCATGATACAATTTCATTTGGTCATTTACCGGATAAACTACAGCAGGAAAAACGAAGGAAGCTTCGTTGTAACCGCCGTTTTCGTTAAGGACTTTTGCACCTTTTGATATCGCATCCTGAATACATTCTTCAAGATAAGGTGGTTTGTTGACTTCCGGAAGCGGTGTAATCTTTACATCTTTTTCCCAAGGCAAACCCGGTTTCAAAGCGGAGACGGCTGCTGTTAATTTCTTTGTAAATTCCTCAGCCACTTCTTTCTGAACAAAGATCAGTTTCAAAGCGGTACATCTTTGCCCGTTGAAGGAAAGTGATCCTAAGATAATCTCGCTCACTGCAATATCGAGGTTGGCATGTTTTGTAACGATCGCGGCGTTTTTAGCATCAAGACTTAAGATGGCTCTCAGTCTGTTGACTTTTGGATGAAGTTTTTTCAGACCATTCGCCACTTTACTAGATCCGATGAAGGCGAGAACATTCACTTTTCCGCTTTCCATAATTGGGGTGATGATCTCTGCGCCTTTTCCGTAAAGTGTGTTGACAGTTCCTGCCGGGAAGGCTTTCTGGAAAGCTTTTAATAATGGATAATGTGCAAGAACGCCGTGTTTTGGGAGTTTGAAGAGAATCGTATTTCCCATAATCAAAGCGGGAATCAATGTTGTGAAGATCTCATTCAAAGGGTAATTGAATGGTCCCATACTCAACACAACGCCAAGCGGTGCTCTACGGATTTGGGCAATGGTTCCTTCTGCTTGTTGGAATCTGGATGATTCTCTGTCGAGATCCTTTAAAGCGTCAATGGTTTGGTTGATGTAATCTACAGTTCTGTCGAATTCTTTGGTAGAATCAGGAAGTGTTTTTCCGATTTCCCACATCAATAGTTTGATGACCAGGTCACGCTGCTGAATCATCAGATAAACAAACTTCTGCATACATTTGATTCTGCCTTCTACAGACATTGTTGGCCATTCTCCCAGTCCATTGTCATAGGCTTTTACCGAGGCTTCCAAAACATCTAATGCATCTTGCGGACTGATGTTTGGGATGCTTCCCAATAGCTTTCTTTCCAGTCCGTTTTCTGTAGGGATGCAGATGGGGGAGTAGATTTCTGTCACGTCGCCGTTCCATTGTACCAGTTCGCCGTTTAGGAGATATTCTCTCTGGTGGATGACGGGAACTTTGTATTCTTCGGGGATTTCGTTTTCGCTTTTGAATATGTCTTTGAAGCTTGGATTTTCTGAACTCATAGTTTGTTAATTGTTATTGATTAGGTTTTGAATTTGATGACAATAAATTTAGAGATAAAGATTGATTCTCGGAAACTGTTAACATAGATTTATTCTATGCGAGAATCAAAAAAACTCAACTGAAAAGTTGAGTGATGATTTGTTTGTTTTCTCGCAGATTGGGCAGATTTACATTGATAAGATCTGTCCAATCTGCTAACTCTGCGTGCTCTAATTTGATTACTTATTATCCGTAGACTTAAGCGCCCAAGCGATGAGTGCTGGCTGCATAAACAATCTTGCGAATCTTTTGTTGTCTGAGTTGAGTCCGAAAGCGTTTCTTCTTTCTTTGTACTGTGCGTAGTTTCCAGGGAAAACGGCGGTGAACAGTCCTGCAGCGAGTTGGCCTACGAGTGATTCATATTTCTTTGGTGCGGCGATGATGGCGGCTCCCATTGCGATTTCTACGATTCCGGAATAAATGACGGTGTCGTCTTTTTCCAATGGCACCCACTCCGGAACCTGAGCCTGGAATTCTTTTCTAGCGAACGTTAAATGTCCTATTCCGGCTGAGATCAGCATAGCGCCTAAGCCGTATTTTGCGATGGTTTTGATTGTACTTGTTTCCATAATAGGGGATTTTCCGGGAGTAGGTTCAAGAATGATTCCAAAGCTTGGGATGATGTGTTAAAAGATTTCATAAATATTGTGTTTTTGAGAAGGGGATTTTGTCATTTTGACATATTATTTTGAGAGTAGATTTCCGTTAGATCGCTGTTACCTTTCTGTTACCTAAGTGTGTTTTTTTGGCATAGTGTTTCTTGTGTTTTTAGATTTCAATTATAACACCTACCTCACTTTACTTTTCCATTCTTTAGTTTCTTTTCATAGTAATAATAACAGCACCACCTTTCGCTTTTGCCCCGTATTTGGAAATAGCGTCTTTGCCTTTTAAAACTTTAATATCCTCAATACTATTGGCATCAATCTGTTGAAATTGTTTATTCGTAATAATTTTTCCTTCTACAACATATAATGGTTGATTGTTTTCGTTAATGGATAATGGAGCTCCAATTCTGAACTGTTGCCTGTTTACATTCGGTTTGTCAGCATCTGATATTGCAATCTTATCAAAACTTAAAGGTGTACGTTTATCTATTTGAACAGGTTGTGTTTTAGGTGGCTGAACTTGTGATACTTCGCCTTTGATCTGTAGCGGAACATCGGTTTTTGTGGTAGGATTTACTTTATGCTGCGTTTGTGCCGAAACAATGCCTCCGGACGTGAGTACAAAACCCACCGCAAACTTCGCAAACAAAGAATTGATGAAAGAATGGCTGAGGTTTCTGTCCAATTGATCTGCACGGAAATTCCCGCAGATGTTTGAAGTGCCGGAAAGATCATTCATAATTTCCAGGTCAGATGCCCGGGTAAAATCTCGCACGCTCTTGGAACAGACCTGGCAGAATCTGCCTTTTTCTTCGGGCGTCATAGCTGCCCAGTTTTCGTGACAGGGTTTTGGGATGGTAACTTTCATAATTGGATCTTATTTGTTTTTGGTGATATGCAATCGTTCAGTCTTTATTGGTGGTTCAGTTAAGATGATGACGATTTCATAGGAATGCCTTTTACTGATTAAGATGCACTATTCTGAAAAAGTTTGGAAACCAGCTTTTTTTCACAAATGAAAATATCTCGGATCCGGATACTGGAATTCAAAATCCAATTCTGAAATCAGTTTTGCGGGTGAGATGGTTCTGCCTGTGGTGGCACGTTCACCATTGTAAGGCAAATCTTTCTGAGCATTGATGACTTCTTCTTTATTCGGATGGATGGGTGCGACAATGTTGTAAACTTTGGATCGAGATTGACTCTCCAGCATTTTTTCCACCGCGGCACAAATGTCAATGTAATGAATATGATTGACCAACTGATCCAGGTTGGAAATATTGTAATTCTTGAGAAGCCTTTGATCGCCCATCAATCCTGCCAATCTCAGAATATTGGTCTGAGGAAATCGTTCCAAAATGAAACTTTCACTTTCTACTTCCTGAGCCGGTTTGTCGTCTTCTGTGAAATCTTTGTCAATCTGTGGATAAACGCCAGTGGAGCTGAGTAGGAAAATCTGACCTTTGTAATCGCCGAGGAAATTGAGAAGGTTTTGACGTTTGTCATTCATCGGAATCTGCGCCCCTCGAAGTCCTGAAAAAGGAACGCTGATGATGATGACATCCAAGTCTTTTGCCACTTCCCACGGTTTCATCTCGGAATCTAGTTCGTCTGGAAAACTGACTAGGGTAGCGTGGTAGCCTTTTGCGTTGAGGTCTTGTGCTTTGGAAGGTGTGGTAGTGGTCGCGAAGATGTTGTATTGGCTTGATAGTCTCTCTGCGATGTGATTTCCGAGCCAGCCGTAGCCGACGATTCCTAGGTTTTGCATTAAGTTTATTTATGATTAATTCTGAATGTGTGATTGATTACGAATCTTAAAAATATCATTTGATACTGCTACTCCTTAATCTTCAATAAGAGATTCGGATCCGGGCAATTTTCTTTATAAAAACCGAGATCTTCTGAACTGCAGACGCCGGGATAATCGCCTTTTTTATTTTCTAAATCTTTGATGATCTGAAAATGCAGATGTGGCGCATAATCGCCATTCACAGGCGGTTTTCCAAGTTCGGCAATTTTTCCTCCTTTTTTTACGGGTTGACCTTCAATTTTTCCATCGAGACTTTCCAGGCTGAGATGACCGTACAGCGTATAAAAAGTAACGCCTTCTATTTGGTGCTGAAGAATAACCGTCGGACCATAATCGCCCAGGAAAGTATTGTTTTGAAAACTGTGAACGGTGCCATCCAGAGCACTTAACACAGAAGTTCCTGCTTTGATCCACAAATCCAGACCGAGATGAATGTTTCTCTCTTCCGTATTTTCGGCATTAAAATTTTCGCTTCTTTTATACAGATTTCGCCTTTCCAGATAACCGCCAAATGCTACTTTCGCCTTATTTTCTAATAGATGATGCTCTTCAATAAATTCTTCAAATTTTTCTGCATTGGTAAGATCCAGATTTAAAGTATCCGTATGCAGAGCCGAGAGATCAATCGCCACATAATCTTTGGTGTCGATGGAAGCGTCAATCACTTTTACGTCGGTTTGCTTTTGGAGTATATCTTCTAATGTGTTCATTATATTTATAAAAAACCAAAGATAGAAAATGTGATTATAATATTTGTAATAGTGATAGAAGTAACAAGTTTTACTGAGGTTTCCCGCAACTAGTTGGAGACTTCCTGCAATTGCAGGAGGCTACAAACATGGTTTTTTTAAACAAAATGAGGTGTGGGAGGTTTGTTTTAGGATTGTTTGGAAGGTTTTTGCGGTTGCGGGAGGTTTTGATTTGAAATGGTCTGGGAATGAAATTTTAATTTTTTTTCTCGTTTTAAGGAAACCCTCCGCTAGCACGAGCTTTAAGGTCGTATCTCAAGTTAAATAATGGGTACGAGCAAGATGCTCGCACCAGCGGGAGAGCGGAAATTTTTACAATTTTTGATTTTATTCTATTTTCAAAAAAAATATTCTTTTAACAAATACTATATGATCTGACTTTGTAACCGCTCAATCAACATCGCAATTATTCTCCGGTTCAATTCTCTGCTATCCGAAACATAGATTTCCATTTCTTCTTCTGTAAACATTCCGATAGTCATTCCAATAAAAATGTTTTTCATTCCTACGTCTTTTTGTAAACTCTGTTGCAGGAAAGTTTTTTTATTTGCTATTGACAGCGTGTCAAAATCTGTTTTTTGACGCTTCGTATAATGCATAAAAAGAGTTAGATACAAATCGTTTTGCAATTTTAAAACAGGCCTTAGTGTTTGATTTTGAAAAGTTTCCGAAGGAGTCATAGCATCGGAATTAGTAGTGGTGAGAAGTGTTCTTAAATCGATTTTAGTGTTCATTGGTGGCTAATAAAAATAAGTTGTTTTAAATGTAGGAAAATATTTCCATTATTATCCTCCGCTAGCGCAAGCTTAAGTTGGTTTCTTGAGCTAAATAATGGGTACGAGCAAGATGCTCGCACCAGTGAGGGGATTTTGGAATAATTATTTTTTCGATTTATTTTTTATATGTAGAGATATGACTTTAGATTATTATATTTGAAATATGTAATGAGTATTTATGATTGTAATAAATGCCGACATTATAAAAAAAATGAGTAGATATAGTCCAACTGAAAGAATAGGAATTAATGAAACTGAAAAAATTGTAATCCAAAATTTTGGATGGATATTTCGTGAACAACCAATTGTTGATGTAGGATTAGATGCTATAATTGAACAGGTGGAAAATGGTGAACCAACAGGACGATTTATAGCCGTTCAAATTAAAAGTGGTTCAGGAAATTTCTATAAAACTCAAAAAGGATTATCTCATTATGTAACTAATATACATTATAATTATTGGTTAAATCTGAATATACCTATTATTCTTATAGCACATATTCCAGAAGAAAGAAAAACATATTGGCAAGAAATAACAGAGACTAATTTAAAAAAGAATAAAAAAAGTTGGAAGATTGAAATTCCTTTTAATCAAGAATTCAACGAAAAATCAGAAAGGAGACTTTCTAAAATTGTATCCGAAAAAAATGATAAGAGATTTGATATATATCGCGGTAGAGTAGATTCTAATGATATCAAAGACATAATCGAAGATTTAAAATCACTTGGTAATGCAGTAGACTGCCTAAACAATATTACAGCAATAATTGAAAAGCAAACTGACGAAACAATCAATATGGGTAGTAAATTAAAGGAACTCAGCCAAAAAAACCTACCGAATGTTATAACTGAAGTTTCAATTTTATACAAAGGTATATCAAGAACAATGAATATAACTTCAAAAAGAATAGAAACTGAAGTTGATTTATTTTCACAATTATATTCAGTAGGAATTAATTCTTTTGAAAATTTTTTAATTACTCAATATATTTCTATTTCAACATTAGAAAAATCTATTGGTGGTAATATAGGACAAATGCCTAACCAAATTTATTCCGTATTATCAGAATATCTAGATTTGAAGGAAATTCTCAAAGACAATTTTAGGCAACTCCCAAACCAGATTGAATCTGCATTGTCGGAATATATTAACTTGAAAGAAACTCTTAAAAGTACACCTACATATAATTTCTCATTTTTTAAAGAAGCAAAAAATCAACATATTGAAGTGTTAAACTTTTTGATTAATGAATTTGAAGATGCCAAAGAATTGACAAAAAAAATCTTAGAAAAATTATGACCAGGATATCATTAATTTTAAAAACGATCTGACGGTTTTACAATGCATCAACGTACATTAAAAAATAATATAAAGATGCAAAACCCAATCTTGCGGATTTACAATCCGTGAACATTTAAAAGCTACGGCTCGGATTTTATATTCGAGCCATCTACGTAAAAAAACAAAAAACCTGCTGTGAGGCAGGTTTTTATTTTCTTAAATTTGCTTGCGTCAGTTTGAGTTTCCGGATGCAATTGCGATGTACTGAGAACCTTTAGCAAAAACTTCTTGATTTTTTCAAAAGCTATCTAAGTGACGGGATGTTATCGTTTTCAAATTAAAACAAACTCTCATCCACAAAATTCGGCAACGTCACTTTCAAATTCGGATCGGCTTCCATTGCTCTTTTAATCGCAAAAACAGCCCCTTCATTTCTTGCCCAGCTTCTTCGTGAAATTCCGTTGTTCACGTCCCAGAAAAGCATTGATTTTAATCTTCTGTCGGCATCATCGCTTCCATCGAGCAACATCCCGAAACCACCGTTGATCACTTCGCCCCAGCCAACGCCACCACCGTTGTGGATGCTCACCCAAGTTGCCCCACGGAAACTGTCGCCAATCACATTGTGAATAGCCATATCTGCCGTAAATCTCGAACCATCATAAATATTGGAAGTCTCTCTGTACGGCGAATCCGTACCCGAAACATCGTGATGATCTCTACCTAAAACCACCGCCCCGATTTCTCCGTTGGCTATGGCTTTGTTGAAGGCTTCTGCGATTTTCATTCTTCCTTCTGCATCGGCGTACAGAATTCTCGCCTGCGAACCAACGACAAGATTGTTTTTTTGAGCGCCTTTAATCCACGTGATATTGTCTTTCATCTGTTGCTGGATTTCTTCGGGAGATGTTTTAATCATTTCCTCTAAAACCTGACAGGCAATATCATCCGTTTTCTGCAGATCTTCCGGTTTTCCGCTGGTACAAACCCAACGGAACGGCCCGAAACCGTAATCAAAACACATCGGTCCCATAATATCCTGAACGTAAGATGGATATTTGAACTCCCTTCCAATCGTAGGATTTTCCGACATTACATCGGCTCCGGCTCTGGAAGCTTCGAGTAAAAAGGCATTTCCGTAATCGAAGAAATAGGTTCCTTTTGCTGTATGTTTATTGATGGCAGCAGCGTGTCTTCTCAATGTTTCCTGAACTTTTTCTTTGAATAATTCAGGGTTTTCTGCCATCATCGTGTTGGATTCCTCGAAAGTTTGACCGACAGGATAATAACCTCCCGCCCAAGGATTGTGAAGCGAAGTCTGGTCTGAACCAATATCAATTCTTAAATTTTCTTCATCAAATTTCTCCCAGATATCGACGATATTTCCAAGATAAGCCAAAGAAACTGTTTCTTTATTTTCCTGAGCTTTTCTAACTCTTGCCACCAATTTATCCAGATTTTCGTGGATTTCATTCACCCATTTCTGTTCGTGACGGATTTTGGTAATCTTTGGATTCACTTCTGCAATCACCGTAATACAACCTGCGATATTTCCGGCTTTTGGCTGAGCTCCGGACATTCCGCCTAAACCTGAAGTAACGAACAATCCGCCTTTTTTTGGTTCTTTGTTTATTTTTCTGAAAGCATTTAAAACAGTAATCGTTGTTCCGTGCACAATTCCCTGCGGACCGATGTACATATAAGATCCTGCCGTCATTTGTCCGTACTGCGAAACACCCAGCGCATTGAACTTTTCCCAATCATCCGGCTTGGAATAATTTGGAATCATCATTCCGTTCGTTACAACGACTCTCGGTGCGTCTTTATGTGAAGGAAATAATCCCATCGGATGACCGGAATACATCGTCAACGTCTGTTCGTCCGTCATTTCAGACAGATATTTCATCGTCAGAAGATACTGCGCCCAGTTGCTGAACACCGCACCATTTCCACCGTACGTAATCAGTTCGTGGGGATGTTGCGCCACAGCATAATCCAGATTGTTCTGAATCATCAGCATAATGGCTTTCGCCTGCTCAGATTTTCCGGGATATTCGGCAATATCTCTAGCTTTCATCTCGTAATCGGGACGGAAGCGGTACATGTAAATCCTGCCGTATTTTTCCAGTTCTTCCCTGAATTCCGGCAACAATTCTGCGTGAAATTTAGGTTCGAAATAGCGCAAAGCATTTTTCAGAGCGAGTTTTTTCTCTTCGTCCGAAAGGATTTCTTTACGTTTCGGAGCATGGTTGATGTGGGTTTCGTATGGTTTTGGCTGAGGTAATTCTGTTGGAATTCCTTGTTGGATTTGTTGTTGGAAAGTCATTATATCGTTGATGGTTGTTTGTTGATAGTTGATGGTTTTTTTGTCGTTTTAAAGATATTTAAAATGAAAAATATAAAACCAATGATTGCTAATGGAATTAGAATTCTATTTTCCGGATTACTACTAAGCAATATGTAGTTTAAAATAAATATTATGAAATGAAGTATAGAATAAAATAAATCTGTAAATCTTCGAATTATAAAAATTATAAAATAGGCTACAAGATATATTGGATATGTAAAAATTAAAAAAGAGGAATTATAAATTGGGTTCTTCAAAATTCCATTAATATCAATTCCTCGGAAATTAATAGTTCGATTAACGCCATATGTTCCAATTGCATTTTCCGTCGAAAAAGAATAAAGTGCAATTAATAATAAAATTGGAAAGGCGAATACGAAAAACAGATATTTTGTAAAAAGTTTTTTCATAATGAAGTTTCGATTTTCAAAGTTTTAAAGATATTCAATTTGAAAAATATATAGTAATGAATTACGAAAAAATTCCCCTCCTCTGGAGGGGAGAAATTTGAAATTGTAAATTTCAAATTTCGGGGGTGGTCAATTATGCTGGACCACCCCATCTTCTCCCTTTGGTCGAATCCACCCCTCTGGAGGATGGGAATTTTAGCATCGGTAATTTTCGATGATGTAATTTTCTAATTCTTTCATTACCAAAACCAAATTATTCTTTACATCAAAATCTGTAATTCTGAATATTTTCAAATTCAAGGATTCCAAATAAGTTTGCCTTATGCCATCATAAACTTCTTTTTCGTCGTGGCTTGAACCATCGATTTCTACTATTAATCCAAGAATCTTGACATAAAAATCAACAATGTAATTTCCAATAATTCTTTGTCTGTCAAAATCGATGTTATGAAAGGTTCTTGCCCGAACTTGCTTCCAGAAAAGAACTTCGCTTAGAATTCCGGCTTTGCGTTTTCCGCTTAATAATTTTTTTAGGTGAGGATTATAGGGTAGGTGTTCAACGAAATTCCTGCGGATGGTAATTCCGTGGATTTGAGTTAGGATTTCATTCATTTGTATGTGTTTTTGAGTGACCACCCCGTCAAAAATTCTTTGAATTTTAGTCGCCCCTCCAGAGGAGGGGAATTTTCAATTCATTAAATTCAATTTTGGAAGAGCGGTTTATTAGAACTAATTTATGAAATTTCTTAGAACAGTTTCTATCACTTATATTTGCACCTTCACAAAACGATTCCAGTACACATCCTTAAAGCTATCAAGAAATGAATTACGAAGATAAAATCCAACAATCGGAAACACGCGTTTTCAAAGTGGTTTTCCCGAATACAACCAATCATCACAATACGATGTTTGGTGGGAAAGTGATGGAGATGATGGATGAAGTAGCTTTTATGACGGCAACAAGATTTGCAAGAAAGTCTTTTGTTACCGTAAGTTGTGACCGAATCGATTTTAAGAAACCAATTCCAGCCGATACGATTGTAGAGCTTGTAGGGAGAATAAAATACGTCGGAAATACAAGTGTGAAAGTGAATGTGGAAATTTTTGTGGAGGAAATGTACAACGATGTTCGAGAAAAAGCTGTCTCAGGCGATTTCACGTTAGTTGCGATTGATGAGAATAAGAAGCCACTGAAAATATTTAAAGACATCAACTAAAGAATAAAAGCTTACCGATTTGGTAAGCTTTGTTTTTATTCAATAATGTCCTCGTTTTCTTCTTCGTGGTCATCTTCATTGTCGCTCGTGCTGTAGTAATTGTTTTCTTCGTCCGGAAGTTGGTTGGTTACCTGGTCAAAGTTGTCATCATCTTCAGCGCCCGGAACGTCTAGTCCGAATGGCATTTCGTCGTTTACCTGACTTGGATTTCTGATTGGATTTCCGTCGCCGTCAATTGGAATGTGTTCTTCTCTGTTGAAAATGTCCTCACCTGGATTATAATCCAAATCTTCTAAATTTTTTTCGATGTTATCTTCTGGTGTCATAATATTTATTTTTTGGTTGATTGAAGATAGACAAATATGATTCCAAGCTTTGTTTTTGAAAGATTTATTTTGATGAAATTTAATCTTCGTAAACTTCAGGATTCACGCAAGTCGGCATTTTTTCGCCTTTACTGAATGCGACAACGTTCTCAGCTGCCAATCTTGCCATTCCGCTTCTGGCTTCCAAAGTTGCAGAACCAATGTGTGGCAGAACACAAACATTTGGAAGTTCCAGCAATGGACTGTCTTTTTGCATCGGTTCAGGATTGGTTACATCCAAACCTGCGCCCCAGATTTGACCCGAAATCAACGCTTCGAATAAATCTTTCTCATTATGAAAACCACCTCTTGCGGTGTTGATGAAAATCAGATTCTCTTTCATTTTTTCGAAAACCGATGTGTTGAAAAGGTCAGCTTGTTCTGGTGTGTAATTGGCATGGATGCTGATGATGTCTGAGTTTTCCACTAATTCGTCAAAAGAAACATATTTTGCGTCGAGTTCTTTTTCAGCTTCTTCGTTGTGGCTTCGGTTGTGATAAATGATGTTCATTCCGAAAGCGGCTTTGCACTTTTCAGCCATTTCGAAACCGATTCTTCCAAGTCCTAGAACGCCTAAAGTTTTTCCGTAAAGTTCCTGTCCGAGTTCTTCCAAAGGGTCGAAGTCTTTCCAGTTGCCGGATTTTACCTTTGCGGTGTTGTAGTTTACTTTTCTGGAAACCATTTGCATTAGTAGAAATGCAACGTCGGAAGTGGCGCGGCTCAAAACGTAAGGCGTGTTTCCAACTGCAACTTTTCTTTTCGTCGCTTCCTCGATATCCACCTGGTCGAATCCTACGGAAAATAGAGCAATTGCTTTTACATTGGGGCAAGCATCGAAGAATTCTTTGTCATATTTGTTCTTTCCGCCGACACTTAGGATGATGTCTGCTTGTTGGCAGCTTTCCAGCCATTCTTCGTGGGTTGGGTTTTCTGTTTCCGGGAAAATGATATCTAAATTTCCGTCTTTCAAAATCTGAATCCCATTGTCCGGAATTCTTTTGTTTACAAATACTTTCATTTTATTTAGATTTTTAAATTTTAATAAATACTCTCTTTACCACCCCGTCAATTTGCCTTTGGCAATTTGTCGCCCCTCCACAGGAGGGGAATTTTTTAACAGCGAATCAGCAGCCCGACTTGAACGGAAATCCTTTTTTGCGTGTACTCTCGTTCTATTTAATGTCAAATCGTCGAGCAAAAAAGATTGGGAGTGGAAGGCGGAAAAGCTGCCATAAAAATTTTTAAATGCAAAAAACCGGAAAGTGACTCCGGTTTTATATGTTTTGCTGATATTTCAATGTTGATTAATCAATTTTCGTTGGTCTTTCTTTATCCTTAGTGAAAAAGAACTTGATAACGATAGGCAAAGTTGTGACCAAAACGATGACCAAAACGATGATTTCTAATTTTTTCTTCAAATCGATGCCGAACTGGTCCATAAATAATTTGTCCAGATAATGTCCCGCGAAAATCATTGTGAATGACCACGCAAACGCTCCGATGATATTATAATAGAAGAATTTCTTTTTATCCATTTTCACAATTCCGGCAACGATTGGTGCAAATGTTCTTACGATTGGAAGAAATCTCGCCAAAATAACCGCAACAGTTCCGTGGTCTTCGAAGAAATCGTGTGCTTTGAAAAGGTATTTTTTCTTGAATAGGAAAGTGTCTTTTCGCTCATACAACAATGGTCCGCTTTTATAACCAAACCAATAGCCGATCTCGTTTCCAATGATTGCAGCAACTGCAACTGCGGTCGCCAAAATCGTGGTATCCAGAAAATCTGAACCAGTAGTTCCGAAAGTGGTGTCGATGATTTTAACGGCGTAAATCCCTGAAATAAACAGTAAACTGTCGCCCGGCAAAAAGAAACCTACAAAAAGTCCTGTCTCTGCGAAAATGATAAATAAAATGAGCCAAAAACCACCCATTTTGATGTAAAATTCGGGGTTGAGTAAGTCTTTCCAGCTTTCGAAATGTTCCATAGTTTTCTGTCTCCCGCAAAGATATTAAAAGGAAATCGAATTAGTTAACATAAAGTGAAAATTAGGAATATTTAACTCAAAGGTCATATTTGTCTTTCCATTTATCCTTCAGCTGTTCGCGGATTTTCTTCTCCGTTGAGTTGTTGGCAGGATTGTAGAAAGTGGTTCCGGTAATTTCGTCGGGAAGAAATTCCAAATCCACAAAATTGCCTTCGTAGGAATGAGCGTATTGATAATCTTTTCCGTAATCCAGATTTTTCATCAGTTTAGTCGGCGCATTTCTGAGGTGGAGTGGAACTGGTAGATTTCCGGTCTTCTTCACAAAAGCCATTGCTTCATTAATAGCATTGTACGTGGAATTACTTTTCGGGGAAACCGCGAGATAAACGGCAGTTTCACTAAGGATAATTCTGGCTTCTGGATTTCCGATGACGTTGATGGCTTGAAAACAATTGTTTGCCATCACCAAAGCGTTTGGATTCGCTAAGCCAATATCTTCTGCTGCGAGAATCATCATTCTGCGGGCAATGAATTTGATATCTTCGCCACCAACCAACATTCTGGCGAGCCAATAGACAGCGCCATTTGGGTCGGAACCACGCATTGATTTGATGAAGGCTGAGATGATGTCGTAATGTTGTTCTCCATTTTTATCGTACAACGCCATATTTTCCTGCAAAACGGAAAGGACGTCTTTGTTGAAAATCTTATTTTTCTTGGCAGATTTGAATTGATTCAGAACCAATTCTATTGAGTTAATCAGCTTTCTGGCGTCGCCTCCGGAATATTGGATGAAGGCTTCTTTTTCCTCGAGGAAGAATTTGGTTTGATTAAGTTCATTGTATTTTGAAACAGAAATATCTGCGAGTTCTTCCAACTTTTCAAACGTTAAAGCTTTGAGAATGTAAACCTGAGTTCTGGAAAGCAAAGCGGAAACCACTTCGAAGCTCGGATTTTCCGTAGTAGCGCCGATTAAAGTTATCCAACCTTTTTCAACCGCGTGAAGTAAAGAATCCTGCTGAGACTTGTTGAACCTATGAATCTCATCAATGAAGAGAATTGGACTTCTTCCGGAAAAGAGGTTTTGTTTTTTAGCTTCATCGATGATATCCCGAACGTCTTTTACGCCTGCAGAAACTGCTGATAACTTGTAGAATTTCCGTCCTGAACTTTCGGAGATGATTTCCGCTAAAGTCGTTTTTCCTGTTCCCGGAGGTCCCCAAAAAATCAGTGAATTGATGGTGTCATTCTCCATCATTCTTTTGATAGTTCCAGATTTTCCAGTGAGATGTTCTTGGCCCAAAACTTCATCAAGGGACTTCGGACGTAGAATTTCGGCTAAAGGACTATTCAGATTCATCTATCAAAAATATAGTATTTATGCATATTTATGAAAATTTTATAAAAAAATAACATAATTAAGTTTTTTTTGTATTTTTACAATAAATAATTCATACTAATTATAAATATATTCCTTAATAAATAAATATATCAATCAAATGTTACATTACAATTTAAAAAACACACATTATGAAAACAACAAAAAAAACTCTGCTTCTGGTGCAAATCTGCATTATTGCCGTATCTTATGCCCAAATCGGGATTAACACACCATCACCATTAGCGGCACTGGACGTTAATGGAAACCTTAAGGTCCGCACGGTTCCCGAAATATCAGAACTTACCGGGCAACATCTTTTAACGGTAAAACTGAGTGATAACGAAGTAAACCGTGTAGATCCTAATATCTTTGCGTCCAGCACAAATGCTTCGCTTTCTAAAGTAAGGTCTACAACAGGGCTTTACCTGTTGGCTGTTGGTCTCTCATTATTTGATACTTCCTGGTATATGATCAAGTTCGACAGTATGCCAATAAATCCTTCTAATTTCACAACATCCGCGTCCGATTTTTATTACACAGTTCCCTCTACAGGAAAATATGTCATAGATCTCAATTTCAAAAACAGCACAGTTCTTTCTTTGGGACTGGCGACCAACGCTCAAATTGCAGTACTAAGAACCCCAACTACGGGCTCATCGGTTTTAATTGACAATAAATATCTAAACGTAGTAGGAATCGCACTTGTTGGTAATTATTATTTCGAAACAATAAACTCTGTTTATGAGTTGCAGGCAGGCGACAAAATCAGGTTTCTTTACAACAAAGGCGCATTGAGTTTGGGTCTGGGACTACTTTCTAATTCTTCAGGAAGCGCTTATATTTATAAAATTTCCAATTAAAAAAAATATTGAGATTACAGTTTTCTGTTAATAACGTAATCCAACATCAGTATCAACGATTCTTTCGCTTCATTATCAGGGAATTCGGCTAAGATGGCAAGTGCTTTTTGCTGGTAATCTTTCATTGTCTGGATGGCGTAATCCAGTCCGCCGGAGGATTTTACAAATTCTACCAATTCGCGCACTTTTTTGGAATCGTTATTATAACGTTTTATGGTTGCGAAATATTTTTTGTAATTCTCAGGACTTGCATTCTTCAAAGTGTAGATCAACGGTAATGTCATCTTTTGTTCTTTGATGTCAATTCCAACAGGTTTTCCGATGATATTGCTGGACTGATAATCAAAAAGGTCATCTTTGATCTGGAAAGCCATCCCTGTGTAAGTCCCGAATTCCTGCATTTTTTTTGCAGTTGCTTCATCAACGTTATTAGACAAAACGCCAACTTCACAGCAAGCGGCGATTAAAGTTGCCGTTTTCTGACGGATGATTTCGTAATAAATATCCTCCGTAATATCCAGTTTTCGGGCTTTTTCAAGCTGAAGAAGTTCACCCTCAGACATTTCGCGGATGGTCCTCGCAATCACAGAAAGCAAATCAAAATCCTTGTTGTCCGTAGAAAGCAAAACCGATTTGGAAAGCAGATAATCGCCCACCAAAACCGCAATTTTATTCTTCCAAAGCGCATTGATAGAAAAGAAATTCCTGCGCTTAAAACTCTCATCCACAACATCATCGTGAACCAAAGTCGCCGTGTGAATCAGCTCAATCATACTTGCGCCACGGAAGGTCTTTTCGTTCACATTTCCTACGAGTTTTGCACAAAGAAAGACGAACATAGGACGCATCTGTTTCCCTTTTGTAGTAACGATAAAGCGCGTAACTTTATCCAGCAGAGCAACATTACTTTTCATAGATTCGTAAAACTTTTGCTCGAAAAGTTTCATTTCATCAGAGATCGGAGCTTTGATTAATTCTACAGTATTTGCCACTTTTTGCCTTTAAAGATTATGTTTTTGGAGCAAGACATTTTGTATTTCTATTCACAATTCCAACCCGCTGTCCGCTATATTTTTTTTTGTTGCCTTCGCTCAGGCTCAGCCAACAAAAAAAGGATGCTGCTACCATCGGGGCTATGTTGAGGATTTGTCTATCGATTGACCAAAAAAATTATTAATAAAAATTTTGACAGAACATATTAGTCTAAATTCTAATTTCTCACGTCAATATCTATTAATTATTCTACAAATATAATTATTCTAAATCTTTAAAAGGAATAAAATAAAGACTTTGAGGCACATTTTTGATTTTTATATTGAAACGTTCGCCGGAAATATAGATTCCTTTTTCCGTGGCTGCAATTCCTTCGATTTGTCCAACATTGTAAGCTCTTCCAAGAGCGTATTTTTTTGCAGGTTTGCTAAAGAAAAGATTTCCAGTCTCATCTTTCTCAAAAATCATCAGGAAAACGGATGCGTTTTTTGTGTAACCAACAACATACAATTGATTACCAAAAACCGAAGCATCCGTCACAACAAAGCCTGTCTCGTAGCTTTCCAGTTTCTGAGCTGGCTGATTTTCAGTCAGATTTTTATCAATCATATAATGAGAAACTGTATTTGTCACCCATTCTTTCGTGAAAATGTGAATATTTCCATCCAAAAAAATCATTGCTTCCGCATCAAAATTATTACTGATGTTTTTTGGAGTAAAGTCGGTTTGTTCAGGATAAAAAAACGGGATCATTTTAATAGAGTCAACAATCAGAGAATCATTTCTGAAAGGAACTTGATAAACTTTCAAATCTTTTCTCGTTCCCAGATTATTTCCAAATTCTCCGATGTAGAAATTCTCGTCATCATTCGTAATTGCTTCCCAATCAATATTTTTCAGACCTGTTTTAAAAGTCTTTTCGATGTAAGAACTTCCGGGTTTTATCTCAAAAATTTCGCTTGTATTTCCGCTGTCATTGAAGGAAAATATTCTTCCATCAATATTCGTCAAACCAGAACTTTCTCTTAAGGAATCACTTAAAACAGCAATCTTATATTTTTTGAGATTTAAAGATTGCATTTTCTGTGCAGCAATTTGAAAACTTAAAAAAATCAGTAATAAGTAGAAAATCCTTTTCATATTTGTAAAAATAAGAATTGATTCTTGGAAGGAAAAACTAAGTGGATTAAAATATTGTTAAAGAAAATTACTCCGCAGATTTGTTAGCCAACTGTCCACACGCTGCATCAATATCACCGCCACGGCTTTTTCTGACCATAATTGTGATGCCTGCTTTTTCCAGTTCGCGCACGTATTTTTCTTCTGCCTCAATACTTCTGTGGTCAAATTTTCCTTCACCAATCGGATTGTATTGAATTAGATTGACTTTGCTTGGAACTTGTCGGCAATACCTAATTAGAGCTTTTATATCTTCATCGCCATCATTAATACCTTTCCAAACACAGTATTCAAATGTAATAGGTGAACCGGTTTTTTGATACCAATATTGCAAAGAGTCCATAATATCTGTCAACGGAAATTTCTCGGAAAAAGGCATAATGTCGTTTCGTTTATGCTCGATTGCGGAATGTAAAGACAAAGCTAGTTTCACTTTGATCTCCTCATCAGCCAGCATTTTTATCATCTTCGGGATTCCGGATGTGGAAACTGTAATTCTTCTGGGTGACATTCCCAAACCTTCCGGCTGCGTAATTTTATGGATGGCTTCTACGACGTTTTTGTAATTCATCATTGGTTCGCCCATTCCCATAAACACAATGTTCGTGAGTGGTCTGTCGAAATATTCTTTACTTTGACGATCAATCAACGCCACTTGATCCACGATTTCTGCAACTTCCAGATTTCGCATTCTTTTCAGTTTAGCAGTTGCGCAGAATTCGCAGTTTAATGAGCAGCCAACTTGCGAAGAAACACAGGCTGTACTTCTGGATTCTGTAGGAATCAAAACAGATTCTACCATCAATCCGTCGTGAAGTTTTACGCCGTTTTTGATAGTGCCGTCAGTAGATTTTTGTAAGAGATCAACAGAAATTGGATTGATAAAAAAATCGCGGGAAAGATTTTCTCTCAATTCTTTTGAAAGATTGGTCATCTCATCAAAGGAATGCATATTCTTGCTCCAAAGCCAATCATAAACTTGTTTCGCACGAAATGGTTTTTCGCCAATTGTGCCAAAATAGTCTTTGATCTGATCCAGGTTAAGTGTTCTGATGTCCTTCAATGTTCCGAAATTTTTTGCAAAGATACGCTTAATGAAACAATTTAAAAATCTACTAATGCACTGATAGATTAAACAAATAATAACACGTTCAACATTTTAAAATAAAATTAAAAATTGCTAAATAATACATTGTTAGAATTTTACATTTTTCAAATAAGACTCTAAAATATTAGTTTGAAGTATTTTTGTTTTTGAATCGACTTTATTAGTAATTCGATAATTCTTATATTTGTACTGATTTTTACCCCATGGAATTCCAAGCCTTTTACGAAAGCCCTTTCACTCTCAAGTTTTCTTTTGAAAAATTGATTAAGAAAATGGAAGCTGAAGCTTCTCAAAACCAAGATTATGCCCATTCTCACAAAAGAATTCTTGATGAGATAAAACATTTCCCGGAACTTAGAGAAGGCATCACACATCTTGATTTTTTTGAAAAGAATGAAGCTCTGATGAAGGATCTTCTGAAAGATCTCTTCCCGCCGATGCTCACCAAAAATGAGATCAAAGCCATTGGTTTTCCTTTTTATAATTTCTTTTTTAATCCGACAGAACGTTTCCAGACTATACTCCAAAAAGCGGGAGAGAATTTTGATATGTTCATCAAGGATTTTGATCCACACCGTTTCTACGTGATGTGCTGTACCATCATTCTAAGAGATTTTTACAAAGTCAATCTCAATTTGACAATGCCTTTTATCTTCGATATTCCTAATGATGAAGGCATTATGAATCATTACCGTTTTCTTAATAATGTCGATTTCATAGAAGTAAATCCAAAAGAAAATTTCCAAAGACTGACAGAAGATGAGATTGCGGAACTGATGGATAATTTTGAAGATCACGAACTGTGGAAATCCAAATTTCCGCCCGCAAGTTGGGAACTGAAAGGTTTTGCAATTATTAATTTATTTGATGCAACTACTGAAAATGCCATTTCAAATCTCAAAAGCAAGCTGATTAATATTGAGGACGACAAAAATCTGAAAGCAGAAATGAATACTATTTTCCGTTCCATCTTTCAGGTGGCTGATTTGGAGATTGGCTACACCGCGATTGATCTGGAAGAAAATAAATTCGTGAGAAGTCCGATCAACGGCGCCATTGAAAGTTTTATACTGGCATCTACGCCGAGAAATTTCAGGAATGAGATGATTTGCGAGAAGAGTTTCAATACGCTGGTGGAATCGAAAAAGTTTTTCAGTGTTTCTGATGTGGAGAGAAGTTTTCAGGAATTTCCCGAAAGCATTATGGCAAAACAGTTGTACGAGGCCGGCATCAAAAGTGCTATTTTTGCACCTATTGTTAAAGACAAAAAAATCCTCGGAATCATAGAATTGGTTTCCAGAAAAAAAATGCTTAACAGCATCAATGCCAACAAGATGGAAATTGTAATGCCATATCTGGTAGATACGATGGACAGGCTTTATACGGGAATCGAAACCAGGATTCAGGCAATTATCCAACGTGAATATACATCCATCCATCCAAGTGTTTACTGGAAGTTCCGTCAGGAAGCCGAGCGCCACATCGGATTTTACAGGGAAGAATTTGACTTGCCTTACCGGAATATCAGTTTCCAGAATCTGACGCCGCTTTTCGGACAAACCGATATCAGAAATTCTTCGGTTTCCAGAAATCTGGTCATCAAGCAGGATCTTGAAATACAGTTGGGATTGATTTATGATTTGCTGTCACATTTCAGTTCTGATAATGATCTCGAAATCGTAAGCAAGAAACTTTCTACATCTCAAAAATTATTAGCCGGCGATCTGAAAGCCGATACGGAAAATCAGGTCCAAACCTTTATTCTGACGGAGATTCATCCACTTTTGGATTCTGTAAAACTTCAAAATATTGATTATAATCAACTGATTACAGATTATTATAAAAAACTGGATCCGCGAACCAATATGGTTTATGATTTCAGAAGAAAGTTTGATGAAAGTCTGTCTTCCATTAATAAAAATCTGGCTGATATTCTAGACAAAAGACAGGAAGAACAACAGGTGCGTTTTCCGTTCTATTACGAGCGTTTCAAAACTGATGGTGTAGAACATAATATGTACATTGGTTCATCTATTGCGCCTGATTTGACCTACGATCCGGTTTTCCTAAAGAACCTGAGATTGTGGCAATTGCGTGTTCTTTGCGAAAGTGAATTGCAGTACAACCAATTCCGAAAAAATCTCGAATTTTCATTAGATGTTTCATCCTTGATTTTGGTTTACAGCACGCCAATCAGCATTAGATTCAGAATGGATGAAAAACGTTTCGACGTAGATGGAAGCTACAATGCACGCTATGAAATGATCAAAAAACGCATCGACAAGTCCATGATTAAAAATTCATCTGAACGCATCACGCAACCTGGAAAGATCAGTATTATTTTTTCTCAGGAAAGAGAAAGACAAGATTATTTACAATTAATAAAAATCCTACAGAATCAGAACATTCTGGAACCAACTGTTGAAGAACTGGAAGTTGAAGATTTACAAGGAATTAATGGTTTGAAGGCGTTACGGGTTGGCGTGAATTATGAGGCGAAGGAAGTGGATTATGAGTTTGTAGAAGTGGTTTGATTTAATAGATTAATCACTATTCAATTTTATAGACGTAATCATCTTTTATTTTAATTGATTTGGCTTGAATATCTTTGATATTTACTTCCTGATCATCAATTTTAATGTTATCAATTGACCAGTTTGACCAACCGAAGTTATGCGTTTTCTCAATTCTTGTAGTGGAAGATGCAGGCAAAACAATTTTAATTTTATAATCGCCAATAATTGTTTTATTTAGTGACAGCAGATTTTTATTTCTTTTAAATTCTTTTGGGTTGACTATCCCATTTTTATAATTAAAGCTAAATGTACCATAACTATCATTTTCTATTTGATTTTTAATATTGCCTTGATATTTAATAGTTATGATTTTACTTTCTTCACTGTGATTTTGAATATAAAAATCAGTTGGAATTGAACATCCGTAGATTGTGAATAAGAAAACAAACCCCAATAAAATTTTATACTTTTCAAATCTCATAGTTTACATAAAATTTTTTTATTCTAAACCGTCACATTCCTAAAAGCCACCACAAAAGCCACCACAGAAGCGATAATCCCAATTGTGAAAACCGTATAAGTCAGTCGCAATAATTTATATTTTCTGTTCAGCACAATTCCGAGATAATAAAGATCCTTGATCATAGTGTCGTACAAATATTGTCTGTCGGCCATCATTTCCTTCATCGCCCAGAGATATTCTTCCATTGGCATTTTGTAAAAATTTCCAAAGAATAGAAGATTTACTTTTTTCTCCTCAATTTCCTTTCTGGTAAACGTTCCACTGGATACTTTCGGTCGCGTAGACATAATTGCCAGAATAATACAAGCAACACTGAACATCACCATAATGAAAGTCGGAATGATCAGATGAGAATTATTTGGCGCATCCAGTTTGGGAATCAATGTTGACAGAGCAACAGATATAATAATGGCGTTTACAGAAAGTAGTATATTCGCTTTGCTGTCAGCTATTTGGCTTAGTTTTGTGTGGTTGTTTAGGGTGATTCTGAACATCGTTTCAATGCCTCGTTCCGGAGAATCTAGTTTTTCAAGTTTCTTTTTGTTCAGAAGCACCTTATCTTTTTCCTGACTGTCTTTTTCTTTTTTCTCTGCTTTCAGAGATTTGATATGAGAGACTATTTTCTCTACATTTTTTTCTTTTTCAATCTGCCATTTTTCTTTAGCAAATTTGGTGTAAAACTGGTGTTTCGCAAAGAATCCCAAGTTCAGCTCAGCCCATTTCAACTTACTGAATTTCTGCTGATGCACTTCCTTGATTTCATTTCGCAAATCCTCAGAAATCTTAAAATAGTCATTCGACGCCAGATGAGCCATATCCGCATCTTTTATGATCTCTTCCAAATGTGTTTTTGGGGTGTAAAATTTTTCAGTCGCCAAAATCAATTGGCCGATTTTAGCGATTCTTTCATCATCAAAATCGTGTTTTTTTAGAAAATTTTCGATGGTTTTCTTACCTTCTGCCTCGTGGTTGTTGCAGTCTGTAATGTAACCAAGATCGTGAAACCAGCCGGCCAGAAGTAGATTTTCTGTATTTTCGGGATCTATGTTTTCCTCTTTTGCCAGGATTCTTATGTTGTCCACAACCTGGATTGTATGATCCAGATTATGGTAAGTGTAAGCAGAAGATAATCTATCTTTGAATAAATTTTTAACATAATCCTCCGAAATTTTCAAAATATCCATAAAATCCAATTTGAAAACAAATTTAAGAAAGTATTCATAGCTTATTAATTTTAATTTTGTTAAAAATTGTTATAGTTTGATATTTAATTCAGATTATATTAAATAAATTTATGGCAGCTTTATCCGTCCTCCGTTCCCGCTATTTTTTTGCACTACGGTTTTACACTTTTTTAACCGTTTGACCAGGCAAAAAATGAGCTCCACTCAGGCCGGGCTGCGGGCAATTCAGGACAGAATTTAGAATCTAACATTTAGAAAGGATATGAAAAAAATATATCAGCTTTATCTTTTAATTATAATATCATTCACAGTTATTTCCTGTGCAGTTCAAAAAGCTGATTACGGGAAAAATGTCAAAAATTTCGACAAAAATTCCACCATAAAAGACAGCATTATTCACACCTTTTATTTGGTTGGCGACGCTGGAAATCTCGATAAGGATGAAGCTTTCCATAATATGAATATTTTAAAAGATTCATTGTCCAAAGCTTCTGAAAACAGTACATTAATATTTCTTGGCGACAATATTTATCCAGTTGGAATGCCGAAAAAAGAGGATGAGAACAGAGGTTTGGCTGAGAAAAAAATGGATAATCAAATCTCATTATCCAACCAATTCAAAGGAAAAACGATTTTCATTCCCGGAAACCACGATTGGTACAACAACGGCATCAAAGGTCTGAAACGTGAAGAAGACTATGTGACAGAAAAATTAGGAGACAAAAACACCTTTGCGCCCAGAAATGGCTGTCCAATCGAGACCCGAAAAATCAGTAAAAAACTGACTTTAATTCTCATTGATACAGAATGGGTTTTGGCTGATTGGAGTAAAAATCCCGGAATTAACGAAAAATGTGATCTCAAAACGAGAGAAGATTTTTACACAGAATTAGAAGATCAGCTTAATAAAAATCAAAACAAAACGATTGTAGTTGCCACGCATCACCCACTGATTACGCACGGCTCTCACGGAGGATATTATTCTTGGGACAAACAGATTTTCCCTTTAGAAAATAAAGTTCCGTTACCGGTTTTAGGCTCGGCTATCAATTTGACAAGAGCTACCGGTGGAATCACGCATCAGGATATTTCAAATCAGAATTATAAAAACCTGGCAGACAGAATCAAAACGTTGATTAGTGGAAGGAAAAATGTGGTTGTAGTTTCCGGTCACGATCATAATTTACAATATATCGAGCAAGGTGACATCAGACAAATTATCAGCGGCGCAGGTTCCAAAACCGAAGCTGCAAAAGCAGTTGGAAACAATGATTTTTCATTTGGAAAGAATGGTTATGCTGAGTTGAAAATCTCAAAATCTGGAAATGCGGAAGTGAGTTATTTTAATCTTGATTCCAAAAAATCTGATCTGCTTTTCAGAAAAACGGTTCTTGGAAAAGAAGAAATTGCAATCAAAGATTATCCGAAAAAATTCCCTCGAAATTCGGAAGCATCGATTTATGATTCTGCAATGATGAAGAAGAATAAGTTCTATGAATTCCTTTGGGGAAAACATTACAGAGAATATTATTCAAAGAGAATCAATGTCAGAAATCTGGCTTTGGACACGCTTTTTGGCGGTGTGAAAACCGATAGAGCAGGAGGTGGACATCAAACCAAATCTTTGCGATTGGAAACCAAAAATGGGGAAGAATATGTGATCCGTGCGCTTAAGAAAAGTGGTGTCAGATTTTTGCAGTCAGTAGCTTTCAAAAATCAATATGTGATTGATGATTTTTCAGGCAGTTATGCAGATAAGTTTCTTTTGGATTTTTACACCACCTCGCATCCTTACACGCCGTTGGTTATCGGAGATATGTCGGATAAATTGGGAATTCGTCATTCCACGCCGCAACTTTTTTATATTCCGAAACAGAAAACTCTGAAGAACTTTAATGATCAATTCGGAGACGAACTGTATTATCTGGAAGACAGACCAATGGAAACGGATGATAATCCAAACAAAGTTCTCGGAACAGACGAAGTAATTCTTAATCTGGCCAAAGACGAAAAATATAAAATCGATGAAAAAGCCTGGATTAAAGTGCGTTTGTTTGATATGCTGATTGGCGATTGGGACAGACATCACGACCAATGGAAATTCGAAGAAAAAATGGAAAACGGGAACTTTATCTACAGCCCGATTCCTAAAGACAGAGACCAGGCTTTCGCAAAATATGACGGTTTTGTCACAGGAGTTTTGATGGAATTTCCGGAACTGAAACATATGCAGACTTTTGATAGTGAAATTGAAAGTGTGAAGTGGTTCAACCGAGAACCTTATCCGTTGGATTTGGTTTTTGCTAAAAATTCAATACAAAAAGATTGGCTGACGCAAGCAGAATTTATTCAAAATAATCTGACAGAAAACGATATTAGAGAAGCTTTTAAAAATCTGCCAAAAGAAGTTCAGGACAAAGTTTCAGAAGATTTGATTCAGAAATTATTGGTCAGAAAAAATGACCTTCAGAAGTATGCTTCGATTTATTTCAAATTCCTCCAGGAAAAAGTGATTCTTACCGGAACCAACAAAAAGGACAAATTTGTCATTACAAGGTTGCCGAATAACGAAACTGAAATCAGAATCTACCGCTTGAAAAAATCCGGCGAAGAATTAGCTTCTTCCAAATTATATTCAGGCTTATTGACGAAAGAAATTTTGCTTTACGGACTGGATGACGATGATGAATTTATAGTGGAAGGCAAACAAAAATCGAGTATAGAAGTTAGGCTTCTGGGTGGTTTGGATAATGATAAATATTCAGTTTCCAATTCCAAAAAAGTAAAAATATACGATTATAAAAGCAAAAGGAATGATTTCGAAAATAAAGGAAATACAACACTGAAACTGACAGACGATTACGACATCAACCAATACAATTACCGAAATCCGAAATACAACGTTTTCACAACGTATATGAATTTTAATTTCAATCCGGATGACGCTTTGGCTGTAGGTTTCAATGCAGATTATACAGTAAATGATTTTATCAAAAATCCGTATTCCCAGAAGCATCATTTTGCAGCGAATTATTTTACAGGAACTGAGGGCTACGAATTGGCTTATCAGGGCTTATTTCCTACGTTGACAGGCGGTTGGTTCTATGGTTTGGATACGAGAATCACAAGTTCACATTACATCCGGAATTTCTTCGGAATTGGAAACGAAACCATCAAGCTAAGCAATGAATTGGGAGAAAGGTTTAATAATGTGAGAGCACGTGAATTTGCATTTTCACCATCAATTAATTGGAATAGAAACGCCGCAACTTTCTCGGCAAAATTGAAATATGAAATTCTGGAAATTGCCAAAACAGCCAATCGGTATATTTCTTTGCCAGGCGTTGTGAATGAGGATGTCTTCAGTGCAAAACAATTTGGAGGCGCCGATGTTTCATTCAATTATGAAAATTATGATAACAAAGCGAATCCAAAATCGGGAATGAAATTCGATGTCAGAACGGTTTATAATATCAATCTTCAAAATACGGACAGACAGTTTACATCAGTCGAAACCGGACTCGGTTTTCTGCATTATCTGACACAAAATCAAAAACTGGTTTGGTCATCTTATGCGAAGGCAAAATGGCTTTTAGGAAACGATTACGAGTTTTATCAGATGTCGACTTTAGGCGGAAATACAGATTTGCGCGGGTTTTCTTTCAACCGTTTTTATGGAAAAAATTCTTTTTATCAAACTTCGGATTTTCGATATGAAGTTGGCAAGATTAAAAACTCGATTTTACCTTTGAGTTACGGTTTTTTTGGTGGATTTGATCTGGGACGAGTTTGGGTTCCGAATGTAACTTCCCACAAATGGCACAACTCTTACGGCGGTGGATTTTGGATGAATGCTGTTGATGCAATCTCTGCGAACGTTTCTTATTTCACGTCTTCCGATGGTGGAAGATTGGTTGTGGGAATTGGTGGGACTTTTTAAACCAATGTAATGATAGAAACAGAACGTCTTATTTTGAAACCTTATTCTCTGGATTTTGTAAAGGAATTTTATACTAAATTTCAGAATGACAAAACTTACCTTGAAGACTATTTTTCAAAAACTTTAAGCGTTACCAAAACTCTCGAAGAAACCGAACTCTACTTCACGAAGAAAATTGAAAGTTTTCAAAATAATGAAGGTTTTTATTTCGGAATTTTTCTCAAAGAATCATATGAATTAATTGGTCATATTTCTTTCCGAGAAATAGATTGGACGGTTCCAAAAGGTGAATTGGCATATTTTATTTTCAGTGATTTTTCAGGCCAAAAATACTCTTACGAAGCTTTGAAAATTTTTAGAGATTTTTGTATCAATGAAAAAGAAATGCTTCGAATCTTTATGAAAATTGCGCCTGACAATATTGCCAGCAAAAAAGTGGCAGAGTTTTGTAGTTTTGAGTTGGAAGGTTTATTAAGAAATGACTACAGAAAAAGACAGGAGATTCTGACAGATATGTTGCTTTATTCTTTTACGAAGTAAATTTATTTTAGCTTCAACTGATAAAGATTCCCCGTAATTTTCTTATCACCTTCATCGGTCATTAGAATCGTATTTTCATCCTTGAAACAAAGTCCTTCTTTTTGTGTATGATGATTCAGTTCTATTTTTTCAACATTTCCGGAGAAGAAATTATCGCCTTTCCAATTGGTAAAGATCCAGACTTTATCAGAGCTCAAAATCGCAACTTTATCTTTATCTGGACTTATACCTGCGCTTGTCACAGCACAATGATTAAATTGGTCGCAAGTCACAAAACTGCCGAGTTTCTTAGCCGGCAATTTCTGAAGTGGATTATTTTCAACTTCATAAAGAACAGTTGTTCCATCAAATTTTGAGCTTCGGTTTTTCGTGAACAGATAAAATTTGTTCTTGTAAATAAAGAAAGATTCAACGTCAAAAATTCTGTCTTTTTTCTTCGGAGGAAATTCCGTTTGTTCCGGATAATAGAATTGAACGATAAAATGCGCTTTTGCTTCGTCTTTGTTTAGATCTGCAGCATTTATTTTATAGATAGCGAGATTTTGTCGGTCGTTATCATTATTTCCAAAATCGCCGATGTAGATATTACCCTCATCGTCAGAAGTCAGATCTTCCCAATCATTATTTTCGACGTTTGTGATGGTAATCTCCTTCACCAATTCTCCTTTTTCATTGAAGCCAAAAAGAATATTATGATTGTGATTGTCTTCAATTGTCCAGATCAACGGCGAGCCTTTCGAGATTTCGCAAGCCGAAGCTTCTTTTATTTTTTTTGGTAATGAAGCGATTACAGAAAAATTTTCCTGAGTCTGCGAACAGGAAAATGTGATGGATAATAAGGCCAAAAAGGAAAATGCTTTCATCTGATGAAATTAAAGAAAATATGAGACATAAAAAAATGCGCAACCAAAGCTGCGCATAATTTTGTTTTTATTTTGCTACAGATGCACGAATAATTAATACAATATTTGTGCATTTGTAGCCATAAATATTCTTAAAGGATCAGCATTGCGTCTCCGTAAGAATAAAATTTGTATTTTTCTTTGATTGCTTCTTCATAAGCTCTCATCACAAAATCTTTGTTCGCAAAAGCAGCGATCATCATAATTAATGTAGATTTTGGTGTGTGAAAATTGGTAATCATCGCATTAGCAACACCAAAATCGTGAGGCGGATAGATGAATTTGTTGGTCCAGCCTCTGTAAGCAGAGATTTTTTTGTTAGAAGAAACAGATGTTTCCAAAGCTCTCATCGTAGTTGTACCCACGGCACAAACTCTGCGTCCTTCCTCAACAGCTTTATTGATTTTCGCTGCATTTTTCTCATCGATGATGGCTTCTTCAGATTCCATTTTGTGCTTGGAAAGATCTTCAACTTCAATTGGGTTGAACGTTCCAAGACCCACGTGAAGTGTAATTTCAGCAAAATCGATTCCTTTGATCTCCAATCTTTTCATCAAATGTTTTGAGAAATGCAAACCAGCAGTTGGAGCTGCAACAGCGCCTTCTACTTTTGCGTAGATCGTCTGATATCTTTCAGCATCTTCCGGTTCTACATCTCTTTTGATATATTTTGGAAGTGGCGTTTCACCAAGTTCTGTCAGTTTTGTACGGAATTCTTCATAAGAACCATCGAATAAAAATCTCAAGGTTCTTCCTCTTGAAGTCGTGTTATCGATAACTTCAGCAACCAAAGATTCGTCCTCTGTGAAGAATAATTTGTTACCGATTCTGATTTTTCTTGCAGGATCTACCAAAACATCCCAAACGCGGGTTTCACGATCTAATTCTCTAAGCAGGAAAACCTCTATCTTAGCACCAGTTTTTTCTTTATTTCCGAATAATCTTGCAGGAAAAACCTTCGTATTGTTGAAGATGAAAAGATCTTTCTCGTCGAAATATTCTATAACGTCTTTGAAAAGTCTGTGGGTAATGGTTTCAGTTTTTCTGTCAAGAACCATCAATCTCGCTTCGTCGCGGTTTTCTGATGGGTGTTCTGCTAATAATTCTTCTGGCAGATCAAAGTTAAAATCGGATGTCTTCATAAAATTTACGGATTTTATTGTATTATGCAGGAAAGCCTGCGTTTAAATTAAGGTTTGCAAAGATACAACATTAGAAAGCCTTTGTCAAGTAAAACTGGCTTTTTGAAAATCGAATTGATGACATTATGAATTATTTTATATTTTTTTGGAAAATTAGTAATGTTATTTGGTGTTTTCTACAAAAAACATTTAATTTAGTGCATTTAAAAGTTGTTATCGCCAATTAATTCGCTTTGTTATGAGTATTGAAAACGAAAATCCTGAAATTGAAAAACCAAATTCTGAGGTCAATCCTGCTGAGAATCAATCAGTAGAGGAGGTGAATCCAGAAGATGTTTCGGAAAATGAAAAACCAGAGTCTGAAGTAGAATCTGCTGAAAATGAATCAGTAGAAGAGGTTACTGCAGAAGAAGTTTCAGAAACTGAAGCTGAACAAGAAACTGAACATCAGGAAATCGAAATTGCAGAAGAAAATTATTCCAATCTTTCCCTAAAAGAAACATTAGATGAAATGGAATCCATCGTCAATAAAGATGATGCGCATTCTTCTTCAAAAAAATTCACTGCGCTGAAAGATCACGCAAATCATAAAATAGCGGACGAAGTAGAAGATAAAAAGCACGAGTTTGTAGAACAGGGAAATGAGGAAGAACATTTTGAATTCCATCATCCGCAAGCTTCAAAACTTTCTGCTTTGGTTAATATCTTCAGAGAGAAACAGGACAAATTCCACAAATCTCAGGAAGCGGATCATCAGAAAAATCTGGACGAAAGATTAGGTATTATTGAAAGACTTAAGAATCTGTATTCCAATTCTGAACCGGGCGTGAATCTTTTTAAATCGATAAGAGAAATCAAAGAAGCTTGGGGGAATGCTGGTCAAGTCGCAAAATCCGAATTTAAAAATCTTAACAATAATTATTTCCATCATCTGAAAATGTTCAATGAGATGTTGGATCTGAATAAAGAATTTCTTCATCAGGAATTTGCCCACAATCTTGAAAAAAGACAACATATCATTTCCAGAGCAAAAGAGCTTCTTGACGAAAAAGTAGTTCAAAAAGCTTTGAATGAATTGCAATATCTTCACAAGCTTTGGAAAGAAGAAGCCGAGCCTGTTGCAGAGGAATTCCGTGAGAAAACATGGGAAGAATTCAAAGAAGTTTCCAACAAGATTCACGAGAGAAAATCTGAATTGATTGCAGTAATTGAATCTGAGCAACTGGAAAATCTTCAGAAGAAAACTAAAATTATTGAGGAACTAAAAACGCTTGCAAAGCCAGAATCCATTAATCATACATATTGGCAGCAGGCAATCAAAAGAGTAGAAGATCTTCGTGCTGAATTCCTAAAGTTGGGACCAGTTCCCAAGAAAGTTTCCAACCAGAACTGGACAGATTTCAAGGTCGTTTTGAGAGAATTCAACACAGGAAAAAATGATTTCTATAAAAATTTGAAAGGATCTCAAATCCATAATCTTGAAACAAAACAAGGATTGATAAAAACCGCTCAGGACAACATGAATTCTGAAGATTGGGATGTTGTGGTGCCGCTTTTCAAAAAACTTCAGGAAGACTGGAAAACAATTGGTCATGTTCCGAGAAGCCAGGCAAATAAAGTTTGGGATGAGTTCCGTGACGCTTGCAATACATTTTTCAAAAATTACAGAGAGAAAAATAATGCAACCGGCGACAACTGGAAAGAAAATTACAAAAGCAAAAAAACGTTACTTGATGACTTAAAAGCTTTGACAGATGAAGAGGGTTCTGTTGAGAAAATTGAAAATATCAAAAATGCATGGAATGCAATCGGAAAAGTTCCGAAAGATAAACTGTCCATCAATACGGAATTCAATAAGACGCTTAGAGAGAAACTCAAACTCAACAAGATCAATGAATTTGATTTGAAAGAAGAAAACCTTTCTGAAAGCCAGCTGACAGACAAAGCAAGAAAAATCAAAAATCAAATTGCTGATCTGGAATCTGAGATTGTACAATTGGAAAATAACCTGTCGTTCTTCGGCGCTGCAAAACGAGATAATCCCCTTCTGAAAGATACTTACGATAAATTGGACAGTAAAAAAGAACAACTGGATAGCTTGAAGTTAACACTTCATAATATTATTTCTGGAGAATAAGTCCATTATTTTTATATACAAATCCCCTCTTTGCAGGGGATTTTTTTATTTAGTTAATGAATGTAAACTATTATTAATAATCAATTTCAAAATAATAAATGAAATCTTGTAAAAAAATGATATTTTTATGACTCAATTCTAAGAAACATTTTATATTGAAAAAATACTTATTTATACTATCTGTTTTACCGGCTTTTGCAATAGCGCAAGCTCCGGCAGGATACTATTCCGGAACAGAAAGTTTGACAGGTTATGCCCTGAAAACCAAACTTCACGATATTATATCCACAAAGACTTACAATTATCATTATGATGATCTGAAGACTTTGTACGGACAAACGGATATTGATAAATATTATGATTATGATGCAAGTAACACAACTTATTTGCTCGATATTTATTCTAATAATCCAACGGGTACAACAGCATATCATTATACACTTAATAATATTATTGGAAGTGCAAATGCAGAAGGACTGGGATGGAATCGTGAACATATGATGCCGCAAAGTTCCTTTAATAGTGCCTATCCGATGTATTCTGATTTGTTTTTTGTGATTCCGACGGATGCAAGAATCAATCAGTTGAGAAGTAATTATCCATATGGGAAAGCAGGTTCAACGGTTTATTATAATTTTACAAATGGATCCAAACAGGCCTCCAACGGAACGGCAAATGCGACTTACACAGGACGGGTTTTTGAACCGGTTGACAGATTCAAAGGTGATGTTGCAAGAGCGCTTTTGTATTTCGCAGTAAGATACGAAGGGAAATTAGGCGCTTTCAATTTTACAACAAATGCTGCTGATCCTACAAAAGATCAAAATCCTCTGGACGGAAGCGAAGAAAAGGCTTACGAAAACTGGTACATCGCCATGTTGCTTAATTGGCATCAGCAAGATCCTGTTTCGCAAAGAGAAATCGATCGAAATAATGCAATTTTTAATATTCAGAAAAATAGAAATCCTTTTGTAGATCATCCGGAATGGGTGAGTGCCATTTGGAATCAAACACCGGACAGTGTCGCGCCATCAGCGCCTTATTCATTAGTATTAGCCAGAAATTCAGCTTATTTTGTAGATCTAACCTGGGCGGCAAATGCAGAATCTGATGTGATTGGTTACAGGATTTATCAGGATAATATTTTAGTTGCCACTTCAAAAACAAATTCAGTTTCTGTCGATCATTTGACTCCCGGAACTGGTTATAATTTTACTGTAAAAGCTTATGATAATTCTTACCTGGAAAGCCCGCAAAGCAATACTTTGAACGTTACAACTTTAGTTAACGATGTGTTTGCAAAAGATTTACAGATAATTAAATATCTTGAAGGAACTGGTAATAATAAAGCCTTGGAAATTGCCAACAAAACAGGTCACGCCATTGATCTTGAAAAATATAAATTGGGAATCCAGTTGAAAATCAGTAATTATTTTTTTGGAGAACCAACGGAATTAGAAGGTAAAATTGAAAATAATCAAAGCTTTGTCGTAATCAATCCAAATGCAAACTTCAGTTGTTTCAATATTTCTAATGCGAAATTTGTAACTGCAGCGCCAGCACTTACTTTTACAGGGAGCAATTATGTGGAATTATCTTATAAATCTACCACAATAGACGCCATCGGAAGCAAAGGTGTGGACAATACGAACGCAAACAAATCGCTTTACAGAAACTCAAATGTTAATGATCCAACTTCGACTTTCGAAATTAATGAATGGACTGCTTATGCTTCAGACTACTGTTTGAATCTTGGAACATTAGCTGTTAATGATATTAATAATAAAGTGTCTGATTTTAGTGTTTATCCAAATCCGGTGACAGAAATTCTCCATATCAACGGCGATGTCAGCAAAGCGAAATCAGTTAAAATTTATGATATTTCAGGGAAATTAGTAAAAAATATTACCAATACATTTGTGAATCAAAAATCAATAGACGTTCGTTCTTTATTGCCAAATACTTACATTCTGAGTATCGATGGACAATCAATCAAGTTTATCAAAAAATAAATTATAAGACTTTATACTTAGAAACTCCTTTTTTACGAAAGGAGTTTTTTTTATTAAGATTTTGTGTGAATTCAGAAATAGCATTATCGTTTTTATCAATTTAGATTTAACAAATAATTTCGTAAATTTGTGCATAAATCTAACAGTAAAAGGTTTAAACGGAAATCGTAGTGAAAGCGAATTCTGTTTAAAAAAATGAAAGTCATTATGAGTCAAAAGAAAGAAATGCTTTACGAAGGTAAGGCTAAACAGGTTTTTGCTACAGACAAGCCTGACGAAGTTGTTGTACGTTACAAAGATGATGCTACAGCCTTCAATGCACAAAAACGCGGACAGTTCGATAGAAAAGGCGAACTGAACAATGCAATTTCTACACTTATTTTCGGATATCTTGCAGAAAAAGGAATTTCAACGCACTTTATCGCAAAGCTGGATGACAGAGAACAGCTGGTAAAAAAAGTAGATATCATTCCTTTGGAAATGGTCGTTCGCAATTATGTTGCCGGAAGTATGGCTCAGAGATTGGGTGTTGAAGAAGGACGTAAATCTCCGGTTACCATTTTTGATCTTTGTTATAAAAGAGATGATTTGGGAGATCCGTTAATCAACGATCATCACGCCGTTTTCTTAGGAGCAGCAACTTACGACGAACTGAATGAAATGTACGCTTTAACAGATAAGATCAACAAACTTTTGATCGATCTTTTTGATAAAGCCAATGTGATCCTTGTCGATTTCAAAATCGAATTAGGGAAAACTTCAGACGGTAAAATTGTTTTAGCGGATGAGATCTCTCCTGATACTTGCAGACTTTGGGACAAGGATACAATGAAAAAGCTGGATAAGGATAGATTCAGAAGAGATCTTGGCGAAATCACAGAAGCCTACGTTGAGATCTACGACAGACTACAAACCGCTTTAGCTAAATAATCCAAAAACAAAAAAATGGATTTAGAATTTCAAGAATATAGCACATTACCGAAATATGCTTTCCAAAACCGCTATCAGGAATTCGAAGAAACCAAACATCTCTCAAAAGAAGAAAAGGAGGCTCATTATCCTTTCGATAAAATGGAAGAGGAATGTGGCGTTTTTGGATTGCATTCAACGGAAAATCAGGATACATTTTCGCTTTCGCAGTTTGGACTTTTTGCCTTGCAGCATCGTGGTCAGGAAGCTTGCGGAATAGCTGTTGGGAACAATGGGAAAATCCTTTCTGTAAAAGATGAGGGTCTGGTTTTGGACGTTTTCAAATCAATAGAAGATCCTCAGCAATATATGGGAAGTACCGTCATCGGTCACACCAGATATACGACTGCGGGAGACAAAAAGAAATATAACTTTCAGCCGTTTTTTGCGAAGAATGAGTACGATCAGATTATACTTTCGATAGCTCATAACGGGAATCTGACCAATGCAAAGCAACTTAGAAAAGAACTCGAAGATGAAGGCGTGGTTTTCCGTGCAACTTCCGACACCGAGGTGATTTTGAGGTTAATTCAGAAAAACCTGGATCTTGGACTTCGTGGCGCAATAAAAGCGACGATGGAGAAGATAGAAGGTGCCTATTCTGTAGTCGGAATTACTAGAAATAAGTTTTTTGCTTTTCGGGATTTCAACGGCATCAGACCTTTGGTTTTAGGTGCAATCGATGAAAATACATTTGTTGTCGCTTCAGAAAGTTGTGCGTTAGATGGAGTAGGAGCGCAATATGTGCGAGATATTTTGCCTGGCGAGATTATTTACACCAGCGATAACGAAGAAGGTTTGCAGTCTTACATTGTGAAAGACGACTGTGTCAACAAAATCTGTGCTTTCGAATATATCTATTTTGCAAGACCGGATTCTACTTTGGAATGCATCAATGTTCACGAAGTGCGTGAAAAATCCGGAATGAAAATTTGGGAACAGGCGCCAGTGGAAGCCGATATTGTGATTGGTGTTCCGGATTCAGGCGTTCCGGCTGCAATTGGATTTTCCAAAGCTTCAGGTATTCCTTTTCGTCCGGTTTTGATCAAGAACAGATATATTGGACGTTCATTCATTATTCCTTCACAGGAAATGAGAGAACATTTGGTCAACCTGAAACTGAATCCAATTGTTTCTGAGATCAAAGGTAAACGAGTCGTAATCATAGATGATTCTATTGTTCGTGGGACAACTTCCAAGCGTTTGGTTAAGATTTTGAAAAATGCTGGTGTTAAGGAAATCCATTTCCGAAGTGTGTCTCCACCGATTATTGCGCCTTGTTTCTTGGGAATTGATACACCAACTAAGGATGATTTGATCTCTGCGAATATGGATAAGGAAGAACTGAGAAAATACCTTGATGTTGACAGTTTGGAGTTTTTAAGTGTTGATAATTTGATTAATATTTTAGGCTCTCCGAATCATTGCTTTGCGTGTTTTACAGAAAAATATCCGGTTAAAAACCCAGACGAATTGGCATTTGTAGATCAAGGAGATTAGAATTTGACTACTTTGAACCATTGCATTAGGTTTGGGCAGCTTTTCCGCCTTCCGTTCTCAAACCTAGCGAAGTGGTTCGACGAAGTCAATCTTTTTTGCAGAAGATTTCCAATTCGATAGAACTTGAAGATCACGCAAAAAAGGATTTCCACTCAAGTCGGGCTGCAGATTGCATATATAAATAAGATACAGAATAATTTTGACATAAGTCAATTATAATATTAACTGCCAAAACAAATCAGTTCGTTTTGGCGGTTTTTTTATGTTCTTACCTAAGTTCTGAAAACAAAAAACCCTGCCGAAGCAGGGTAAAAACTAATAACCATGAAAACTCAAATTAAACATGAGAATCGAATATTAAGTAGCAAACTGTGTGCCAAAAAATATCTTTTCCCAGAAAAGAATTTCCGAGAGCAAATGTAACAAAATATTATTGTAAATTTGCACTTCTTTAAAAATAAAATTAAAATATGTCAGGAAAAATCACATTTACCATGATCAAGCCGGATGCTGTTGCAGACGGACACATTGGTGCGATCCTTGGAAAAATCAGTGAAGCTGGTTTTAAAATCAAAGCTTTGAAATTGACGCAGCTTACAGTTGCTGATGCTAAAAAATTCTACGAAGTACATTCTGAAAGACCTTTCTATGGAGAGTTGGTTGACTTTATGTCTTCTGGACCAATCGTAGCGGCGGTTTTAGAGAAAGATAATGCAGTAGAAGATTTCAGAACTACAATTGGCGCTACAAACCCTGCTGAAGCGGCTGAAGGAACTATCAGAAAGCTTTTCGCAAGAAGCATTGGAGAAAATGCAGTTCACGGATCTGATTCAGACGAGAACGCGCTTATCGAAGCTCAGTTTCATTTTTCCGGAAGAGAGATTTTCTAATCCCTTCTGAAAATTAAAATATAAAATAGGCTATCAAAACTGATAGCCTGTTTTTTTGTCTTATGGTCTTATAGCCCCGATGGGAACGGCATCCTTTTTATTTTTTTTGTACAAATTTTGTTTGGTGTGACAAATCGTCTTAAAAAAATAAAAAGATATAGTGGACAGCGGGAATTAGCTCCTAAATAATTTTAGAACTTCAAAAGTTCAATTGTTTTTTCCGGATCTTGTGATGAAAAAACGGCGTTTCCGGCAACCAAAACGTCGGCACCAGCATCAAATAATTTGGAAGCGTTATCCAGATTTACGCCGCCATCAATCTGAATCAATGCGGTGGAATTGTTGCTCAAAATCAAATCTTTGGTTTCACTGATTTTTTTATAAGTATTCTCAATGAACTTCTGTCCGCCGAATCCGGGGTTGACGCTCATCAATAACACTAAATCGACGTCTGCAATGATATCTTCCAACATCAAAACCGGAGTTGCAGGATTCAGAACTACGCCAGCTTTTGAGCCTTTGCTTTGGATGAGATGAATCGTTCTGTGGAGGTGAACGCAGGCTTCGTAATGTACAGAAACCAAATCTGCTCCAAGATCGATGAATTCTTCGACATATTTTTCAGGCTCAACGATCATCAAATGTACGTCCACAAATTTCTTAGCGTGCTGCTGAACGGTTTTCATTACTGGAAATCCGAAAGAAATATTAGGAACAAATCGCCCGTCCATAACGTCTACGTGGAACCAATCTGCCTGTGAATTGTTGAGCATCTCGATATCTCTCTGAAGATTCCCAAAATCTGCGGACAGCAGGGAAGGTGCTATAAGTTTTGTTTTCATTTTTACTTTATTAGATATTAGGATTTAGGTCTAAGGATTTAGGTGCTAATTAACTGAGGCCTAAATCCTAAAACCTTAATGATATTTCAGTTTCATTGTAGGTTCAATTTTAAGAAGACTTTCGTAAATTAATTTGATTACATTACTGACGTCTTCTTTGGAAACCATTTCAACTGTTGTGTGCATATATCGCAGAGGTAAAGATATCAACGCGCTCGGAACGCCACCGTTGGAATGTGCGAAAGCATCTGTGTCTGTTCCTGTGGCTCTGCTTGCAGCTGCTCTTTGGAAAGGGATTTCTTTTGTTTTAGCAGTGTCAATAATTAATTCACGGATGGTGTGATGTACACTTGGTGCGAAAAATACAACTGGTCCGTCGCCACATTTTTGATCGCCTTCTTTTTTCTTTTCGATCATTGGTGTTGTGGTGTCATGGGTGACGTCTGTCACAATGGCAATGTTTGGTTTGATGGTGTCAGCAATCATATCTGCGCCATAAAGTCCAACTTCTTCCTGAACAGAATTCGTGATGTAAAGTCCGAAAGGTAATTTCTTTTTGTTTTCTTTCAGAAGTCTGGCAACTTCAGCGATCATAAATCCGCCAATTCTGTTGTCTAATGCGCGGCAAACGAAATATCTGTCATTAAGTTCAAAAAACTCGTCAGGATAGGTAATCATACAGCCGACAAAAATTCCTAATTCTTCAACTTCTTTCTTGGAAATTGCCCCACAATCAATAAAAATATTTTCGATTTTTGGAACTGGTTCATTCGCATTCGCGCTTCTGGTATGAATTGCCGGCCATCCGAAAACACCTTTTACAATGCCTTTTTCTCCGTGGATGTTCACAACTTTAGAAGGCGCAATGGTTTGATCTGAGCCTCCATTTCTGATAACATAGATTAAACCGTCATCTGTTATATAATTGACATACCAGGAAATTTCGTCTACGTGAGCTTCTATCACAACTTTGAAGTCGGCTTCTGGATTAATAATTCCGTAAGCGGTTCCGTAATGATCGACTTCTATTTTGTCAACAAAAGGTTTGATGTAATCCATCCAGACTCTTTGTCCTTTGTGTTCGTAACCAGTTGGAGAAGCGGTGTTTAAATATTCTTCTAAGAATTTAATTGATTTCTTTTCGAATTTCATATCTAATGGGAATGATTTTTGATAATGATATTTGTTATTATAGATGATGTAAAAGTAATGATTTTTCGTAAACTGATCCCGATCCTTTTCGTATTTACAGGCATATTTTGTTATTCACAGCAAGATACTTTGCAGGTAAATTCTTTTGATGATATTCCTAAAAGTAAGTTACAAAAAGACGAATTCGGGAACGAATTTTTTTATGATGAAGTTCAGAAAGCCAAGATTTATAAGATAAATGGGGAACAGGTGATTGTACTGGATGAGTTAACTCTCAGAGCAAATCCGCATTTTAATAATCAATTAGATAGAAATTTTTATTTTTTTCTTAATAAAAAGCTCAACCGTGTTTATCCGTTATTTCTTGACGCATTGCAACAATATCGTGATATTCAAAAAGAAAGTGCCAATATGAAAGGTGCTGACAGAAGTCGCTACATGAAGCAAAGACAAACAGAATTGGCCGCCAGCTATGAAAAACAACTAAGACAGCTTACAACAACAGAAGGGCAGGTTTTTGCAAAATTAATGAACAGGGCAACCGGAAAAACGGTTTATGATATCATTAAAGAATTGAGAGGAGGATGGAGTGCATTTTGGTGGAATGTAAAAGGTAATATTGCAGATGTAAGCCTCAAAACACCTTATGATCCTCATAAATTTCGAGATGATCTTTTTATAGAATCATTGTTGCAATCCAATTGGAACCTGGGTTATCTTCAACCATATCCTGGTGCTAATGAATTTAAAATTCAAAAATAACTTAATGTTTAGTTATATAGTCAGTTTAAAATAAAAAACGCATTACAGATTTTTGTAATGCGTTTTTTATTTAATATTTTTATGTTTTATAATTCTGTAATCAGATAATTTTGATATTTGGATTTGTCAAAAGTAAATGTAGAAGGTGAAAGTGTCTGATTTTCCTTATAATTATTAATGCTAATGACGGCTAAATCATTATTATTAGAAACCTGCTCAAGTTTGATTAGTTTTTTCTGAGGTGTATTCACGTACAATGTAACACTCTTCAAACCGTTAGATTTTACAGGAGTCATTTTAATAATATCAACAGGGATTCCACTCATCGTTTTTTTACCGGAGTAAGTTACATTGTAATCTTTTTTATAAGAATCCAAATAACTCAAAGGAGAAAAAGCTGTTTGATTTTCGTTTGGTTTTGCAATTGTGATTTCTTTATCTTCATCACTTATACTATATACTTTGTTCCCATCAAAAATCTGCTCTGTTCCCATTATTTTTAATTTATATCTATTATTGTCTGAATAAAAGATACCTGTTTGGCTGGAACCTCCAGATGTGTACAAAAATTTGAAATAAGAATTTTTTTTGCTTTTGTAGCTTTTGGTAATGTCGTCTAATATTGTTTTTGATTTAGAATCAATAGTCTGACCAAAAAACATTAGATTTATTCCTAATAAAGCAATAGCAGAAAAAGATTTTGTGATATAATTTGTCATTTAATTTTTGCAATTTATTGTTATGCAAATTTAAGTTTTCAAGATTGATGCCAATTATTATGAATGATAAAGTTTGTTAACATCTTAAATAAAAAAACCTTTCCAATAGTTGGAAAGGTTTTGATTGGAAATATTTTTATTGATTATTCTACGATCAATTTTTCTGCATTGGATTTGCCATTTTCTGTAATTACAACAAGATAAATCCCTTTTAGAAGACCTTTTGTAGAAATAGCATCTGAACTGTTTTTCTTTCTTTCGAGAGATTTTACAAGTTTACCATTGAGGTCAAGAATCTCAACTTTAACAGTTGCATTTCCAACTGTAGGGGCAGTCTTGATGAAAAATTCTCCTCTTGCAGGATTCGGATAGATTCCAAATGCTTTGTTTTTAGCAATATCTTCTGTTCCAAGAATGATACAAGCTTCAGGAACATCAAATTTCTCAACCTGATCCGTGATACTTGATGCAGTTCCCGAAGAAGCTGTAAGACCTAAGCCTCTTTTTGCAAAAACATTCCAGATAAGGCAATTGTCTGCACCTCCTGCCAATTGATCTGCCTGTAAAATAGCATCTCTGCCAGAAATAAAATCAGGATTACAAGGTTGAAGTTTAAGGCCATCCATAACTAATTGAAGCGTTTTTGCACTTCCGGAATTTGCATCTGAAGTTATGTCATAATTATATCCATATTTTGCTGCCATTGCCCAATGAAGATCCCAAAGCATTGTAGCCCAGATTTCTCCAACTGCATGTGGTTGTCCTCCAGTAGAATTAGTGTCTGCATAAGTGTGAGGATTTACCGTCATATTGGTTGTATATCTGTACTGTCTTATTCCTGGGGATGTTGTTGAAGAATTGGTGGAATATGTGCCAATACCTCTGGCAGTAGTTGATGTATAACTTGGCGTATTTGTAAGCATCAGAGCAAAGAAATCAGACCAACCTTCTCCCATTTGTTCAAGGTTTGTTAAACAGCTATATCCTTGTCCAGTTAATCTATTTGAGATTCCGTGACCATATTCATGTATCATAACGCCATTGTCAAAACTTGAATTTTTATAACCTACAGCAAGATTTTTTAAATTCACATTTACCGTTCGGCCAGCAGTTATCTCCGAGGTAATAAAGTCTCCTTCATCTTTAGGTATCATTATGGACGGAATGCTAACATTTGTTACGTTGTTTACACTAATATTTGCGATAGTATTGGATGTCGTTCTGTGCACAATCAATCCTATTGCACCTGCATCCTGCATTGTTTTTGCCTTAATATTGTATCCGCAACCTCCCGTGGTGATTGCATTTACCATCGCAATTTTTCCAGTCAGGCTACCAGCTGCCATTGCTGTACATCCATTAGCAACAGGAGGAATTACAATATCGCCAGTGATTCCTGCTTCCATCAATTGTCGTCCGAAATTTGCAGAACCTGTATTTACAGGCGGTCTGGTGGATAATGCAGGATCTGTATAGAAGAGTCTCCTGTTTATCGTAACGCCGTAATTCCATAAGTACATCTGCATTCTAGGTGCTTGTGTAGAATATGAGCCGTTGCTATTTAATATCTCGTATCCGGATGCAAAATTAGCATTATTATAACCACTTCCGTCAAAGGCTTCTGCTCTTACAGCATCATTTCCTGCGCCTCCTTTTCCAAAATTATTGGATTGGAAGTTTCTTGTTGACTCTGTAAATCCAAATTTGTACATAATATCGTGAATCATGTTATTAGCATAAAACAAATTGGTTACAGCAGATGCTCTGTTGTCATAGGCACTCAAAGTTGTTCCTTCAGCAAAAGAAAAATCGAAAGTCAAACTGCCAGTTGTAGTACTTGCTGGCGAAAAACCAGCTGAGTTTGTGGCATTATTGTCAACATATGCAAGAACATTGTTACCATATGTATTGGTATAATTAGTTGTTCCGTTAGAATGCCAACCTTCTGGTGATGCTGTTAAATCCCAAGGATTTGTAACCGTGCTTTTGGCTCCAAATGTTGGTGCTTCAATTGGGAAAGGGAAAACACTGTAAGAAGCATCTGTAGCTGCTTTAGTTTGGTTTTTTGAAGCTGTATGATTATTAAAATGAACTACTAAATGATTTGAAACTTCTGAAGACGATTTTCCAGAAAAATGATCTGCTTCGAAGGAACATTCGTCAATCATTTTGTTATTTTCAAGAATCTCACCAGTTGTAAGACTTACCAAAGTTCCATAAAACTTGTTTTCTTTACTTTGATTAATGAAAAACAATTGCGCAGGAATCAAGCTATTATTTTTCTCAAAATAAAATCTGACACTTGCAACCTTATTGTCAGGAAGATTTATCAGATCTCCATCTTTTTCATCCATAAGTTGGAATCCGGTATTTTGGATATCCAAAAATCTTAATGCTGTGGAAAAAGCTTCTGATTTATCTATTTTATCGGCAACAATATTGCTGTTGACTTTTCTAAAATTATTATTAAATGAGACAACCTGCCCATCTCTTATCACAGCTTTTGCCAGAGATTTATAAATAGGAGTTGTACCATAATATTGCTGAACATTCACAATATTAGATTTCAAACTTGCAGAATTATCTTCATTTAAGATTTTGAATTCTGCACTCTCATTGTTACGGAAACTTACATCAGACTTGATGAAATTCTTGATAATTTTCTCACTAGATTGTGCATTCAGATTGGCAAAGAAAAAGAAAACGCCAATTCCTGCACATTTAGATAGTTGATTTATTTTCATATTAAAATTAAATTTATTTAAAAATCGGATTAACAAAAATATTGAAAATTTTCTTTTTTAATGAATTAAATATAAACAATTTTCAAATATTTAAGCTTTTGATAAAACTTTAACTATAATTTTATTAATAATATAATTAAAAAAGTTTGTTGCCTATGTAAACTACGTTTGGATTTTCTAGCAAAGATGAAATGGAATCACGGAATTTCATCATATGATCAGACACCTGATGGCTGTGAAGATCTTCACTGGTTTCCCAGGTTTCGTGGATGAAAAACACACCCTTGTTTCTATGATCTTCGAAAAGGTCATATTGAATACAGCCTTTTTCCTTGCGGGTTTCTATCACTAGTTTTTTAAGTAATTCTATCGCATCCATCATTGAGTTTTCTTTGATATGAATAACTGCGCTTAAGTAAATATTCATTATTTAATTCTAAAAATTTTGATTACCAAATGTATAAAAAAATGACTCTCGCAAATTTTAAAAAATAGAATTATATAATTAATAAAAAAAAATGTACTTTTGGACAAATTCAAAAACCAAGACAATGGCAGAATACAAACTATTGCTCCCGAGTATGGGCGAAGGAGTTATGGAAGCGACAATTATCAGCTGGATGTTCAATGAAGGTGATTTTATAAAAGAGGATGAATCTGTGGTAGAAATTGCTACAGACAAAGTAGATTCCGATGTTCCGACACCAGTTTCGGGGAAAATTATTAAAATCCTGAAGCACAAAGATGATGTTGCAAAAATTGGAGAAGCCATTGCGATTTTGGAAACAGAAGGAAGTTCTTCAAATGATCAAAGTCAAGAAGTTCCCGAGTCAAAATCTTATGAAGATGTGAAAGACCAGATTCATCAGCCTGAGCCGGAAGTGATCACTACTTTGGAGCAGCCTTTGTCTAATGTATCTGCATCATTTAATAATCAAAATTCTGATTTATATCTTTCACCTTTAGTGAAATCTGTTGTTCAGCAAGAGAATATTTCAGAATCTGAGCTTAAAACTATAAAAGGCGGCGGACTGGAAGGCAGAATTACAAAAGAAGACATCCTTGATTTTGTGAAAAATAGAGGAAATAAAGTTGAAGTTCAATCAACTCCTGTTCAGCAAGTGGTTTCCCAATCTATCCAAACTTTAGCACCAGCCCCAAAAGTTTCAAACACTCCAATTAAGGTTGGTGAAGGCGACGAGATCATCCAAATGGACCGTGTGCGCAAGATCATTGCAGAAGCGATGGTGAATAGCAAACATACTTCGCCACACGTAACATCATTTATCGAAACTGATGTGACTAATGTGGTAACCTGGAGAAATGCCAACAAAAATTCTTACCAAAAAAGAGACGGTGAAAAACTGACTTTTATGCCAATTTTCATCAGAGCGGTTGTGAAAGCAATTCAGGATTTCCCGATGATCAACGTTTCTGTGGATGGTGATAAAATTATCAAGAAAAAGAATATCAATATCGGAATGGCAACAGCTCTTCCAGACGGAAATCTAATTGTTCCTGTAATCAAAAATGCAGATCAATTAAGTTTATCAGGATTGGCAAAAGCGATTAATGATTTAGCTTACAGAGCAAGAAATAAAAAACTGACTCCAGCAGATACACAAGGTGCAACTTACACAATTTCCAATGTTGGAACTTTCGGAAACCTTATGGGAACGCCGATTATTCCTCAACCACAAGTTGCGATTTTGGCAGTTGGAGCGATTGTGAAAAAACCTGCTGTTATAGAAACTGAATTTGGAGATGTGATTGCAATCCGTCAGAAAATGTTTATGTCGCATTCTTACGACCATAGAGTAGTGGACGGAAGCTTGGGCGGAATGTTCCTGAAACACGTCAACGATTATCTCGAAAATTGGGATCTCAATACAGAAATATAAAATCAAAGCCTCAGAATTTTCTGAGTCTTTTTATGTTTTTCTTTTATTAGGAGATTGTCTATTGGAGAAAAATGATAAAATTTCAATATTCTCATTTTTTACACGATAATACATCGAATTGTATTTCAGTAAAACTGCTTTATGAATATTGTGATTTTCTGAAACTGGAAAAAAATTTGGATTTTTAGAGATTAGTGAAATTGTACTTTCAATTTTATTAGCCAGCATTTTTATTTCTTTTTCAGAAAAATTCTTTTCGAGATATTCAATTGTTTGATCTAATTCCTTTAAAGCGTTTGGTGTCCAAACGATATCATAACCACTTTTCATAGAGTTTCTTTGCTTCAGAATGTGGCTTTAAATCATTGTTGTCGGCTTCAGAAATTCCTTTTTCAATGGATTTTTTTTCTTCATCAGAAATTGATTCCCACCAATCTTTGGTTTCTTCTTGTCGGAATTTTAAAAGTTTTTCTATAATGGACTTATCCTCCAAAGTTGATAACCATTGGATTAATTCAAGTTTTTTATTGAGAATTTGTGTATTCATTATTTCAATACTTTATACCAAATTTAGAAATATTATTTCAAATTAACTTTAAATTTCTACAACTCATCCATTTCCCCACTTCCAGCTTGCCCTTCATTCATCAGATAAGCTTTTAGGAAAGGCGTGATATTCCCGTTCATTACACTGTCTACGTCGGAAGTTTCGTGCCCAGAGCGGACATCTTTTACCAATTTATACGGTTGCATTACATAATTTCTGATTTGGGAACCCCATTCTATTTTCATTTTTCCAGCCTCGATTTCATTTCTGGCTTTTAGGCGTTCATCAAGTTCAATTTGGTAAAGTCGGGATTTCAGGAGTTGCATTGCCTTTTCTTTATTTTGAAGCTGAGAACGAGATTCTGAATTTTCAATGATAATTCCCGTTGGCGCGTGACGAAGACGAACGGCCGTTTCCACCTTGTTCACGTTCTGTCCACCAGCTCCTGAACTTCGCATTGTTTCGAAGCTGATGTCGGCTGGATTGATGTTAATCTCAATCGTATCGTCTACCAAAGGATAAACATAAACGGAAACGAAACTCGTGTGACGTTTGGCATTGCTGTCAAAAGGCGAAATTCTCACCAATCTGTGAACACCATTTTCACCTTTCAAATATCCAAAAGCAAACTCGCCGTCGATTTCTATCGTTACGGTTTTGATTCCTGCAACATCGCCTTCCTGGAAGTTGAGCTCACGGAGTTTGTAACCTTGCTTGTCGGCCCACATTGTGTACATTCGCATCAGCATACTTGCCCAGTCGCAAGATTCTGTTCCGCCGGCTCCAGCTGTGATTTGAAGAACGGCAGAAAGTTCGTCGCCTTCGTTGGAAAGCATATTTTTGAATTCCAGATTTTCGACTTTTTCAACTAATTTTGGAAAAGCTTCGTCCAGTTCTTTTTCAGATTCCGGGTCTTCTTTTGCGAATTCTATTAATACTTGCAAATCTTCAAATTCTATTTTGATATCGTCGTAACCTTCCACCCATTTTTTCTTGGAACGGAGCTGTTTCAGGAAAACTTCGGCTTCTTTTGAGTTGTTCCAGAATTCGGGTGCTGCGGTTTTCTCGTCGTCGTTGGAAATTTCGATTTTTTTCTTTTCGATTTGGAGGAACTTGTGCAGGTCTTCGATTCTGGATTGAATATCTTTTATTTGGTCTGTGTTTACCACGTTTGTTTTAATTTTTGCAAAAATAAGAAGAAATTGATGAATGTTGAGAATTAATGATTGAAGTAGAAATTAAACGCAAAGTCCGCTAAGATTTTTAAATGATTGAAAATATTTTTAAGGTTCGCAAGGTCGCTTCGCTCAGCAAAGATTATGTAATTGAAAATTTCAATTGATGACGAATCCTGCAATAGGGATAGTAGTGGAAATCCTTTTTTGTGGCTTGGATATGTTGAATCAAATGGGAAAACGTCTTCCACAAAAATGATTGTAGCGGATAGCCCGACCCGAGCGGTGGCATTTGGAAAGGCGAGGGGATTGCCCAAGTATTGTAAAAAGTAGGATGTAAAATGTAAAAAGTATTTAAATTTATTTGACTGATAGTCAGTGGTTTGAAACTTAATTTTGATTAATTTTAAAAATCGAGGCAACCATTTTGGTATTTTGCCGTCTTATAGTCAGAAAGAGAAAATGAAAACAGATTTACAACATATCTTTTCCAAAGCAAAGAAAAATGACCGACTGGCTCAGAAGAGTTTGTTCGAGATGTTTTCGGGGAAAATGTTGTCGGTCGCCAATTCTTACATCAATAATCGGGATGATGCGGAAGATGTGTTGATGAATGCTTTCTACAAGGCGTTTACGAAGCTGGAAGATTGTAAAAACTATGAATCGTTTCCGTTTTGGCTGAGGAAAATTGTGGTGAATGATGCAATTAGTTTTATTCGGACAAACAAACATATTCTTTATGCGGAAACTGAGTTTACGGACTCGATTGCAGAACAAACGCAAGATATTAATGAGCTTTCTCGGGACATCGATTTGGAAGTGATTTTCAGGGAAATGCCGATTGGTTATAAGTTGGTTTTCAATCTTTCGGTTTTTGAGGAAAAGAAACATCAGGAGATTGCGGAAATCCTGAATATCACGGAAGGAACCAGCAAAAGTCAGCTGAGTAAGGCGAAAAAATGGCTAACAGATTATTTTAATCAACAAAACACGAAACAAAATGCAGAATCTGAAATCTAAATACGAACAAAGGGAAATGCGCGTTTCCGACAGTCTTTGGGACAGATTGGAAGAGAAACTCGACCAAGTTCCTGCAAAAGAGAAAAAGCCGAAAATATTTTGGTGGAGGTTTGTTGCAGTGATTATTCTAATTGTAAGTTTTAATGGTGTTTCCTGGATGACTAATATCGAAAACAAGGTGAAAAACAGTCAGGATTTTGAATTTCGAACTGACCAAATTTCAAGCGTACGTCAGCAATCTGAAGATAGTGATGAAATTCAACCATCAATCCCAATAGAAAATTCTGAAACTGAAAATCAAAGATTGGCAGTTGAAAATGTAAAAGATTCTTCGACTCCGCTCAGAATGACAGAGAGAATCAAAAAAGAAAATCAAACTGTTAATCAAGTTTCTGAAAAAGAAATTTTAATTAAAAAAGAAGAAATTTCTATTCCTCACCCAGAAGAAAAACTGGCTCAGAGTGAGATTCAGAAACCTAAAGAACGACCAAAATATATTACATCTTCCGATTTACTTTTCGGAGTGGAAATAGACAAAGCGAAATCTGAAACGCCAAAATCAGCAATGGGAATCAATGTTTCAAAACTAAGAAATGATTCGGATTTTCCCAATCCAAAACGTATCAAACTCTTCGGAATTACGCTTTACGACAAAGATTCTATAACAACTAAATAAACTAAAATGAAAGTCAAAATTCTACTTTTGGCAATGCTTTCAAGCTTTGCTACAGCTCAAACTACGCTCGATAATCAGATGAAATCTTACACGGAAAGAGTCAATTCCATCGTTTCAACAGAAAAAGCGAATATGAAATCTGAAACGGACAAAATCGATGAAGCTTTCTCTTCCGGAAAAATCACAAAAACGGAACAGATTGCTCAGAAAGAAGCGGTTTCTAAAAGGTACGAAACGCTCATCAATGAAAAAATTGAAAACGAGCGCGAGCAATTGGAAAATATTACGAAAACTGCGGTTACGAATTCGGTTTACGATATTAAGCCAGATACAATCAGAAACAAGAATTCTGTAAGTTTTGGAACTTCCGGACTGTCAATTAATATCAAAAAGAATGATAAATCGCCGAAGGAATACATCAATTCAAGTTCTTTAAGTGTTGGTTACGCGTTCGCAAATTTGACCAAAGACAAAGGCAGTTTCAACCCTTTTGAAAATGATTCTGAAATGAGAATCGGGAATTCTCACAGCATTGAAGTCCAGTTCAGAAAAGACCGTCAGTTGGGAAGTTTCACGAGTCCGTGGGTTTTGAGATACGGTTTGGCTTATAGAACCGACACTTATATGCCGAAACGTCCGCAGGTTTTTGTTCAGGAAAATTCGCAATTATTCCTTGAAGATTTTGAAGAAGGCAGATTGAAACGTTCAAAATTGAGAAATGTTTATCTGACCTTGCCAATTGAATTTCAGCTTTATCTAAATCCAAAATACACAGAATATGACGGCAAACAATATCTGGACGTGAGAAAAAAAATGTGGAAAATTGGCGTAGGAGCTTATGCGGGAATCAACACGAGAAGTATCGTAAAAGTGAAATATTACAACGAAAATGACAACTTCAAAAAGTACGATTACACTTTGGATGACGGCGTGAATGCTTTTCTTTTCGGAGGGAAATTCAGTCTGGGTTATGGCGGTGTTACTTTATTCATCAAGAAAGATTTCACACCAATCTTCAATGATAAAGCCATTTTACCAAACAAAAACGGAATCCAAATCGGAATCGAGATTGCCAATATTGATTTCTAATTGATAACATTTTTCATAGAACACTATTTTTATTATTATTTTTCTTATTAAATCACATCTTGAAAGAGATGTGATTTTTTTTGTTAAACAATAAATTCAAATTTCAAAAAATTAGCTTCCAGATTACAATTTTAACTCTAAACACTCAACAACGAGTATAAAATACTCAACGCCGAGACAAAAAGACTCAAAAACGAGTAAAAAAGACTCGATTACCAGTATAAAACATTGAACGAAGAGTATAAAAGACTCAAAATCCAGTATGAAAGATTCAGTGACGAGTATAAAAGTCTCAACGACGAATGTAAAAGACTCATAATACTTTTTTTGTAAGTCAAGAATTTTTATTTACATTGGCAAATAGGATTTAGAAATGAAAAATTTACAGTTAATCGGATTGTTTTTGGTTGTGGCAGGCAGTTTTCTGCCCTTGGTCCATATTCCAATTGTTGGAAACTGGAACTATTGGAAAGTGGATAACACACTCGCCATCATACTTTGGGGATTTTCTTTATTAACACTGGTTTTCATACTGATTGGCAAAACTAAACTCGTGAAAATAATGGCATTTTTAATGATATTGCTTTTTGTTTTCACAATTGTTGCCATAAAGCTAAAATCTTTGGATTATTTCAGTTTTTTACCTTTCAAATCCTGGCAATCTACATTTGCGGGAATCGTGAAATTATCCTGGGGATGGTTCATCGAGTTTCTGGGAGCGGTAGCCATTTTAGTCGCATCAAGAAAAAATAAAATTGAACCACAAAGTCACAAAGATTTGCACAATGAGCACAATTAATTTTGAAATTTGACAAAGTCAAACCTTGTGACCTTAAAACATTTAGTAGTAAAAAAAACTTTGTGCACTTTGTGTTAAAAATTTAATGTAAAATCAAAAAAAATTAAAAATATTATGAAAGAAGTATTCATTGTATCAGCGGTCAGAACACCAATGGGGAGTTTTATGGGAAGTCTTTCGACAGTTCCTGCTACACACTTGGGAACTGTTGCTGTAAAAGGAGCTTTAGACAAAATCAACCTTGACCCGACTTTGGTTGAGGAAATCTATATGGGGAATGTTCTGCAGGCTAGCGAAGGTCAGGCTCCGGCGAGACAAGTGGCTTTGGGCGCAGGTTTGTCTAATCATGCACCTTCTACAACCATCAATAAAGTTTGCGCTTCCGGAATGAAAGCTGTGACAATGGCAGCTCAAGCAATCAAAGCTGGCGATGTAGATATCATCGTAGCGGGCGGAATGGAAAATATGTCGATGGTTCCTCATTATATTGACGGAAGAAACGGCGTTAAACTCGGAGAAATCAAAATGCAAGACGGACTTCTAAAAGATGGTTTGACAGATGTTTACAACAAACAACATATGGGCGTTTGTGCAGAATTGTGTGCTAAAGAAAATGACATCACGAGAGAAGAGCAAGATGCTTTTGCAATCCAGTCTTACAAAAGGGCTGCATCTGCTTGGGAAGCTGGAAAATTTGCAGACGAAGTTGTTCCTGTTTCGATTCCTCAAAGAAAAGGAGAACCAATTATTTTCTCGGAAGATGAAGAATATAAAGCGGTTAAGTTTGATAAAATCCCAACTTTAGCGACAGTTTTTCAAAAAGAAAACGGAACAGTAACCGCAGCCAACGCATCAACTTTGAATGACGGCGCATCTGCTTTGATTTTGATGTCCAAAGAGAAAATGGAAGAATTGGGATTGAAACCTTTGGCGAAAATTATTTCATACGCTGATGCAGCTGTAGAACCTGAAAGATTCACAATGGCACCTTCGAAAGCTTTGCCAATTGCACTAAAGAAAGCAAATCTTTCAAAAGACGACATCGATTTCTTTGAATTAAATGAAGCATTTTCAGTAGTTGGTTTGGCGAATACCAAAGTTTTAGGATTGGACGCTTCAAAAGTAAATGTGAATGGAGGCGCAGTTTCCATAGGTCATCCGCTTGGAAGTTCTGGTTCTAGAATCATTGTCACCTTAATTAATGTTTTAAAACAAAACAATGGAAAATATGGCGCAGCTGCAATTTGCAACGGTGGCGGTGGCGCAACAGCTATTGTGATTGAGAATTTGCAATAATCTTTATTTAAAATAAAAACTTAAAACCCTTTCAGATTTCAAAGTTCGAAAGGGTTTTCTTATTAAATTTTTAATACAAACGCATTTTTTTGTCAACTTGTAATTCCTTTTTTTACTTTTGTCTAAATAATTATTTCCAATGTCCGAAATAGAAAAAACAATTCCAGAAAACTCAATCAAAAATAATCCGAAAATTATGCGCGCCTGGGCGTTGTATGACTGGGCAAACTCGGTTTATTCCTTGGTCATCACGTCCACAATTTTTCCGATTTATTATGCAATCCTTACCACGGCGTATGAAAAGAAAGAATATGTTGCAGAAACCAAGCAATGGATTGATGTTGCGGTGCCTCATATGATTACCATTTTTGGGAAGCAGTACCATCCAGACACGGTTTATGGCTATTCTCTCACGCTTTCCTTTTTGATTGTCGTTTTGCTTTCCCCGATTTTATCGTCGCTGGCAGACACGATTGGGAACAAGAAATCTTTCCTTCAGTTTTTCTGTTATCTGGGCGCGACATCTTGTATGGGATTGGCGATGTTTACAGGAATGGGAACGGTTTGGCTGGGCTTGTTGTTCAGCGTTACGGCGAGTGTTGGTTTCTGGGGAAGTTTGGTTTTCTACAATTCATTTTTGCCGGATATTGCAACACCGGACAAGCAGGATGCGCTTTCTGCAAAAGGTTACGTTTACGGTTATATGGGTTCGGTGATTTTGGTGATTATCTGTTTGGTTCTGATTCAAGTATTTGCGGAAACACCTAAGCAAGCTGCTATTTATACGCGTGTGAGTTTCCTTTTGACTGGTGCTTGGTGGTTTGGCTTTTCTCAATATACCTTCAAACATTTGCCGCAATTTGGTCAGGTCAAAGAGCAATTGCCGAAAGATTTGGTATTGCTTAATTATAAAAACATCTTTAAAAGTCATACGGAACAAGGTGGTTTCTTTGAAGTTTTGAAGGATAATTTTGGTTTTTACTTTGATGTATTTAAGCAAAGTTTCCGTGAATTGTTCAAGGTCGGTGGTCATCTTTTTGCCGATAAAAATCTGAAATTCTTCCTTTCCAGTTTCTTTTTCTACAGTGTTGGGATGCAGACGATTTTCCTGATGGCAACATTATTTGGCAAGCGTGAAATTAATATGGCTCAGGATAAATTAATAATGACGCTTTTATTAATTCAAATCGAAGCGATTATCGGAGCTTTGTTTTTCTCTTGGTTATCGAAAAAAATCGGGAACAAAAATGTAATCAGTATTACCGTTGCCTTGTGGATTGGAGCTTGTCTTTCAGCATATTATTTGAATAAAGAAAATCCGAATGTCGAATATCAATTCTACGGAATCGCCGCTGTTATTGGTTTGGTGATGGGCGGTTTGCAGGCGATGTCGAGGTCAACATATTCCAAGTTGTTGCCTCAGGATTCTATGGACAACACGACGTTTTTTAGTTTTTATGATGTCTTGGAAAAAATCGCTATTATTTTGGGAACTTTCATCTTTGCAACGTTGATAGAATATTACAACAATATGCGTTACGCCGCTTTATCGATGACGATTTTCTTCGCTATTGGATTGATACTAATTCGTTTTATGAAAGTTAAAAATAATACCAAATAATTGTCATTTTGAGAATATTAGGTTTCCTGTTTTTATTACTGTTTACAGCTTTCAACGCTCAAACTCCGGTTTCAGAAGATTTGATTATTGGAAAGAAAATCACTTTGGATTCTAAGATTCTTAATGAAAAAAGAACATTGAATATCTATCTTCCGCAGACTTATGATAAGGCCAAAAGTTACCCTGTTATTTATATTCTGGATGGAAGTATGAATGAGGATTTCATACATTTGGTCGGACTTCAGCAGTTTTTTAATATGCAGTTCAAAATGCCGGATTTCATAATCGTTGGTATTGCGAATGTTGATAGGAAAAGAGATTTCACGTTCCATACAGATTTGAAAGATTTGCAGAAAGATTATCCTACGGCAGGACATTCGGATAAATTTATTGAATTTATTGAAAAAGAATTGCAACCTTTCATTAATGAAAATTATAAGACAGATAATACAAAATATATCATTGGTCAATCGCTCGGCGGACTTTTGGCAACTGAGATTTTATTAAAGAAACCAGAACTTTTTACCCATTATTTCATCATCAGTCCAAGTCTCTGGTGGGATGATGAAAGTCTTTTGAATAAGGCTAATTCATTGCTTTCCTCACAAAAAGATGAAGAAAAATTTGTTTATGTTTCTGTTGGGAAAAAGGAACATAAAACGATGGTGAAAGATGCGGATTCACTTTTTCAAATTCTTAAAAATTCAGGAAAAAAGAAACTGAAATTAGAATATAATCTGATGACCGATGACAACCACGCAACCAATTTGCACAAAAGTGTTTACGAGGGTTTCCTGAAATTATTTCCTTACAAAGATTAATTTCAATAATTAATAAAAATTTAAAATTTCGGTTTGTTATTTGATATTAATGGAATAGTTTATTTTTTTTGTAAATTTGCAACATCAAAACACATTATGACAAACCCTTTATTTTACGCGAAAATTCTTCTCTTCGGTGAGTATGGCATTATTGAGGATTCTCAAGGGCTCACTTTACCGTATAGTTTTTATAAAGGAACACTCAAATTTTCCGATTTGAACAACGATTTCGAAAAGAAATCCAACCGATCTCTGGAAAAATATTCCAATTATCTTTTGGATTTGGAATTGCATGAGGAATATAAACTCAACGTACAATCTTTCAAAGCAGACATTGCAGAAGGTTTGTTCTTCGATTCCAATATTCCGCAAGGTTATGGCGTAGGGAGTTCAGGCGCTTTGGTGGCCGCGATTTTCGAAAAATATTCTTTCACAAAAAGAGAACCTGATACAATTTCAAAAAACGAACTGAAGGATTTGAAAATGATTTTCGGTCAGTTGGAAAGTTATTTTCACGGAAAAAGTTCAGGAATCGACCCGTTGATTTGCTTTATGAATCTTCCGATTCTGATTGAAAGTAAAGACAGCGTTGACAAGGTTTCTATTCCAGCCGAAGAATTGGGCAAAGGTGCAATCTTCCTGATTGATTCTGGAACGATTGGCGAAACCGGACCAATGATTCAAATCTTCTTTGAAAAGTTGAAAAATGAAGGTTTCCGCAAGACTTTGAAAGAAGAATTCATCCGTTACAACAACGCTTGCATCGACGCTTTCCTAAGAAAAGATATGAATCCGTTTTTCAAAAATCTGAAGAAATTATCGGTTTGGGCTTACGAACATTTCCGCCCGATGATTCCGGAAAATCTTTTCAACATCTGGAAAAAGGGAATCGATTCCAATGCTTATTACCTCAAACTTTGTGGTAGCGGAGGCGGAGGTTATATTCTTGGCTTCTCCAAAGATTATGAAAAGGCGGAGAAAATGCTCGAAGGTTTTCACAAAGAAGTGATTTACAGATTCTAGTTTCAACCACAAAAGTCACAAAAGGTTAGCTTGAAGATTTCACTTATAAGTCTACAAAAGTTCACTTTTTTGCTCTTTTGAATTTACTTTTTTAATTTTAATTCTCAATTGTATCACGATCTTTTGTGACTTTTGTGATTAAAAGATTTATTTAAAATAAAAAATGAGCAACGAAACGAAACCAACTTCCCGAAATGCCATGTACCGTGTTTCTCAGTTGATGGGTTTTCTGTTGGGCGCTCGTTTTTTCGTGGCGGTTTTGCTCACATTTGCACTTTACGTTTCCACATTTTTCCTGTTCAATCGCGAAGAAAGTTTCAGAAATTTTGTCTTCGATTATAAGGTTCATTTTATCATCATTTGTTCCGTTCTAAGCATTTTAGCTGGCGGAATTATCAATCGGTTTTACGATAAGGAAAAAGACCAATTGGTCAAGCCTTTTCGTTCCAGATTACAGAATTTCCTCAAGGAAAAATATTTTCTGACCGCTTATGTCATTCTCAACGCATTGTCGCTTGGATTGGCGTTTTTTGTGTCGCATCGGGTTTTTATTTTCTTCCTGATTTATCAGTTTTTAATGTGGTTTTACAGCCATAAACTCAGCAAAATCATTATTCTAAATAACTTCACTTTTGTCGCGTTGACACTTTATCCATTCTTTGGAATGTTGATTTATTATCAGACGTTTTCTTTGAAGATTTTATTCCTTGCAATTTTCCTTTTCCTAATGCTTTTCATCATCGATATTACAAAAGATACGTTGACCAAAAACGCAGATAAAATGTTTGGCTACGAGACGATTGCGAACCGATTGGGATTTCAAAACACAAGGTCGATTTTATTAATTTTATTAATTATCACCTTGATTGTTTCATTGATTTTAAGTGTTGGAATTGGTTTCAAAAATATTATTGCTTGGTACTTTTTATTGACGATAATAGTAATTCTCGGAACAGTTTATATGTTGTTCAGAAATCAAAAAAATGATAAATTTAAATCTTTGAATCTTCTAAGACTTTGGATTTTCTTCGGAATTCTGGCAATGCTTTTAGATGGGATTTATCACAAATATCCTTGGTTAATTTAAAATATTTTCAAAAAAATGTCAGTAATCATTAGAGAAAACAAAGTCGAAGACAACACCATTCTCGCCAAAATCATCAGAACAGCCTTTCACGATTTTGAAGTAAGTTGTACCAATGGAACAGTTTATTCCGACCCGACGACAGATGACTTATATTCATTGTTTCAAACTGAGAAATCAGCTTTATTCGTAGCAGAGGAAGATGGTTTGATTCTAGGCTGTTGCGGAATTTTTCCAACGGATAATTTACCTGATGACACAATTGAGCTTGCCAAATTCTATCTTTCGAAAGAGGAGAGAGGAAAAGGAACCGGAAAATTATTGCTCGAAAAATGTCTTGAAAAAGCTAAAGATTTAGGATACAAAAAAGTTTACCTCGAAAGCATTCCGGAATTTAGCAAAGCGGTTTCCATTTATGAAAAACAAGGGTTTCAATATTTGGAAAAACCATTAGGGAATTCGGGGCATTCTGGTTGTAATCTATGGATGATTAAAAATCTTGACTAATGCTTGAGAAAAAATATCTTATCAAGTAAGAAATAAAAAAGTCCACTAACCTTCTGGAATTGGACTTATTAAAGAATTAGTTTTAAGTTTATTTACCCGAAAACATCATTCAGCACTTTCGCCAAACGCAAACCGCCGTACAACAATTGTCTTTCAACGGTCGATTCAAAACGGTAATTGTAATCGTAGCTCAATTTGGAATCTTTCGGTGTGTGAAAGTAGATGGAGTTTGCAATCTTCTGACTGTCATACAACCAATCCTGCAAAGTTCCACCTTGAATAGTTTTCACTTCATCTTTCGATTTGATATCAATCAAATTTGCAAATTCTGTGTAAGAATATTTTCTGTCTTCCACCATTTTCGAATCCCAAAGTGAATGCAAGTTAGTGTTTTGTCCAAAATAAGTCACATTGATTTTATTTCCTCCCAAATCCTCGTAACGTCCAACGTGAAGTGGCTGATGTAAGTCACCCATCAAATGAACAAGGAAAATTAAAGAATTTTTCTTATCAGATTCCGAAGTGTTTTTATCCTTAATTTTCTTTGCTAGATTTTCAATTTGCGTATAAAGATTCGGACTTTTCTGAGCTTCCAAAGAATCTTTGAATTGCTGGAAATTCTTTTGTGCATTGATGTTTACATAATGCCAGGACGATGTTTCTTTCCAAACGCCCGTCGTATCAGATTTGATGAAATCCGGCCAATTCGAATAGTAAGCTAATTTCTGATTTTCCAGAAGTTTCTTGATTTTTCTTTCAGCTTTAGAACTCAAATGATGTTGTGCAATTTCTGCAATCACGCGGTGACCAGTCAAACCCCAAGCAAAACAGTAGAATGAAGAAAATACTAGAACGCCAAATGTGATTTTTGATAAAATACTTTTCATTTTTTAATTTATTTCAAGCGGCAAAGATAGGTTTATCAAAAATTTATTTAAAGCCAAATCTCTGTTAAATATTATTAAACTTGAATTAAGGTAAACCATAATCGTCAATTAAATTCCGTAAATTTGCGTTTTCCCAGAATTGGACTTTTCAATGAAATCGCTGTCATTAAAAAGTGAAGAACCAATAAAAATTAGCGATTCCATTTGACCTTTAAAAAAGAAATGAATATCTATAAATGAAAGATAATCAGGAGTTTATCGAAATATACGGCGCTAGAGAACACAACCTCAAGAATATTACCGTCAAAATCCCACGAAACGAATTGGTGGTCATTACAGGACTTTCCGGAAGCGGAAAATCTTCCCTCGCATTTGATACGATTTTTGCGGAAGGGCAAAGGCGTTACATCGAGACGTTTTCTGCATATGCAAGACAGTTTCTTGGCGGATTGGAACGTCCGGATGTTGATAAGATTGAAGGACTTTCTCCCGTAATTGCCATCGAACAAAAAACGACCAATAAAAATCCACGTTCAACCGTTGGAACGATTACCGAACTTTACGATTATCTGAGACTTTTGTTCGCAAGAGTTTCCGATGCTTATTCAATGAGCTCTGGGAAACGTTTGGTAAGTTATACGGAAGACCAGATTCTTGATACGATTAAGGAAAACTTCAAAGGGAAAAAGGTCTATCTGATGGCGCCGGTTGTGCGTTCCAGAAAAGGACATTACCACGAGTTGTTCATTCATCTTTCCAAAAAAGGTTATTCTCAGGCAAGAATTGATGGCGTTCTTCAAGACATCGAATATGATTTGAAACTCGACCGTTACAAAACCCACGATGTGGAAGTGGTGGTGGACCGATGGATTATCGGAGAATCTGCGACTGAACTGAGAATGCAAAAATCTCTGAAAACCGCTTCCGATATGGGCGAAGGATTGATTGCAATTCAAGAAATGGGAAGTGAAGAAATTCATTTTTTCTCGAAGAATTTGATGGACGATATCACGGGAGATTCGATGGCTTTGCCGGAACCAAATACATTTTCATTCAACTCACCGAAAGGAAGTTGCGAAACGTGCAAAGGTCTTGGTACCATCAAAAAAGTGAACACCGACTATTTTGTCGAAAATGATAAATTATCAATCAATCAAGGTGCTTTATTACCTTTAGAACAAATAAAATCCAACAAATGGATTCTTTCTCAGATTAAATTAATCCTGGAAGTTTTCGATTTGAGTTTGACAACGCCGTTCAAAGATATTCCGAAAGAAGCTTTGGAGTACATCTATTACGGTCATAATAAGGACATTACGAAAGAACTGAAACACGCCGGAATCTCGAAAAAGATTAAAATCAACTTCGAAGGTTTGGTTCATATTCTTGAAGAAATTGTGGACGAGCGTGAAAACTATGATGCCGTTTTGGTGGAAAGAAATTTCACAACGGAAGAAGTTTGCCCGACTTGTAAAGGTGCACGTCTTCGTCAGGAAAGTCTGAGTTTCAAGATTGATGGAAAAAATATTGCAGAAATCAACGGTCTTTCTTTATTGGATTTGAAAGAATGGCTGGCTGATGTGAAAGATACTTTCAGTGAGAAAAATAAAATTATCGCGTACGAAATCCTTAGAGAAATCGAAACGAGACTGCAATTCCTTTTGGATGTTGGTTTGGATTATCTGAGTTTGAGTCGAAGCTCGAAAACCCTTTCTGGAGGCGAATCTCAACGAATCCGTTTGGCAACACAAATTGGTTCTCAATTGGTAAATGTACTTTATATTTTGGATGAACCTTCGATTGGTTTACATCAAAGAGATAACGAAAGATTGATTAATTCCTTGAAACATCTTCGTGATATCGGGAATTCGGTTTTGGTGGTGGAACACGATAAAGATATGATTATGGAAGCCGACCACGTTTTGGATATTGGTCCAAGAGCGGGAAAATTCGGTGGTGAAATCCTTTGGCAAGGTCATCCGAAAGACATCAAAAAAGCCAATACAATTACGGCTGACTATTTAACTGGAAAACGTAAAATCGAAATTCCTGCAGAACGAAGAGCCGGAAATGGAAAGTTAATTGTGTTAAAAGGCGCAACTGGAAACAACCTTAAAAATGTCAACCTTGAAATTCCATTAGGAAAATTGGTTGTCGTTTCGGGAATTTCCGGAAGTGGAAAATCGTCTTTGATTAATGGAACACTTTATCCAATTCTGAACCGTCATTTTTACAGAGCGATTCAGGAACCTTTACCTTACAAAAGTATTGAAGGTATTGATAATATCGACAAAATAGTTGATGTTGACCAAAGTCCGATTGGAAGAACACCACGTTCCAATCCAGCGACTTACACGGGAATGTTTACGGATATTCGTAATCTTTTTGCCGAATTGCCAGAGAGTAAAATCCGTGGTTACAAAGCCGGAAGATTCTCTTTCAACGTGAAAGGCGGACGTTGCGAAACCTGTCAGGGAGGCGGTTTGAAAGTCATTGAAATGAATTTCTTACCCGATGTTTATGTGCATTGCGAAACCTGCCACGGAAAACGTTTCAACCGTGAAACTTTGGAAGTGCGTTACAAAGGAAAATCGATTTCCGATGTTCTGGAAATGACAATCAATGAAGCGGTAGAATTCTTCCAGCCGATTCCAAAAATCTACATCAGAGTGAAAACTTTGCAGGATGTTGGTTTGGGTTACATCACGATTGGACAACAATCCACAACTTTGAGCGGAGGAGAAGCGCAGCGTGTAAAATTGGCAACGGAACTTTCCAAAAGACAAACCGGAAACACACTTTACATTTTGGATGAGCCAACAACAGGACTTCATTTCGAAGATGTGAAAGTCTTGATGGAAGCGATTAATCAATTGGTGGAATTAGGAAATTCCTTCATCATCATCGAACATAATATGGACGTTATCAAATTGGCTGACCACATTATTGATGTTGGTCCGGAAGGTGGAAAACACGGTGGACAAATCATCGCTGAAGGAACGCCTGAGCAGATTATCAAGTCTAAAAAAAGTTTGACGGCCAAGTTCTTGAAGAAGGAAATGTAACTTAGAAGTTAGAGCTTAGACTTTATTAATAAATAAAAAATGTCAGTCCAAGTGGAGTGACATTTTTTGTTTGATATTTTTAATTATAAATCCCATTAGCTTCCGTCAAAATCATTGGTTTTCCATCTGTCACAACAATCGTATGTTCGTGTTGCGCCATAAAACCACCTTTGTTTCCTACCATTGTCCAACCATCTTTTTGCGTGTCTGCAATCGTGGAAGTTGTGGAAATGAAAGTCTCAATCGCCACCACAGAATTCTTCTTGAATCTTTGTGTATTGAATCGGTCGCGGTAATTCGCAATCTCGTGTGGTTCCTCGTGCAGACTTCTGCCAACGCCGTGTCCAGTCAGGTTTTTGATGACTTTGTAACCGCGTTTTTTGGCTTCGGTTTCCATCAGATGGCCGATGTCAGAGATTCTCACGCCACCTTTGATATTGGAAATTGCTTTCTGCAGGATTTCTTTGGAAGCGTCAATCAGTTTTTGATGTTGGTTGATGTCTTCGCCAATCACAAAAGAACCACCGTTGTCTGACCAAAATCCATCCAGTTCCGCAGAAACATCGATGTTAATCAAATCGCCTTCTTTCAGAATCGTTTTCTCGGACGGAATCCCGTGGCAGAACTCGTTATTCACGCTGATGCAAGTGTAACCCGGAAAACCGTAAGTCAGATATGGAGCAGATTTTGCGCCCATTTCTTCAAGGATTTTTCCGCCGAAATCATCTAATTCCTTAGTCGAAATCCCTGCTTTTGCAAAGTTTCTCATTTCCTTCAAAGCGTAAGCTACAGCCTCGCTTGCCTTTTGCATTCCGATTAATTCTGACTCGTTGGTGATGGACATATTTATATTTTTAATTCAGTAAGAATCAAATTTATCGATTATCATTAGAAAAAACAAATGTTGAACTCTTTACTTAAATTGATAAATTTCTAATGGTATCAATTTTGTCATTAATCTTAAAAATAAAAGTTATGAAATCAATTAAAATTTATTTGTCATTAATCATCTTCGCAATTGGTTTGACATCTTGTGGAACACCTCCAAGACCACCGAAACCACCAAAACACCCAAGTGGTAAACCAATGCCGCCGGGACAAGCGAAAAAAGTTTTCGGAACCAAATCTGCAAAACCATTTGCGCCGGGACAAAATAAATAATCACCAAGATATTAATTAAAAATTCCAAGATGTGAAAATGTCCTGGAATTTCTGTTTTTGATTCCAATGTTAAATTTTCACTTTCAATGTTAATTTAATATGAACGGAATATTAAAATGTTGTAACTTTGTCTTTTAATTAGATAATTATTCACTTAAAATCAATTGATTATGGAAATGAAAATGATTAGTAAAATGGTTGCATTATCAATATTTGTATTTGCAGGTTTGTTCAGTGTAGCTCAAGCTCAGGAATCTGAGAAAAATATACAGGAAGTGGTGCTTCGTTCCGGCGACGCGTTTGGGGAACTTAGGAAACTCGTAAAAGATAATTTCGATTTCACAGCTTCGGAATATAAGGAAGGCGTAATTAATTCTGATGTCAGATTCAGCCTTGCTGAGAACGGAAAAATTACCAATATCCATGCAAATGGAGACTGTAAAAATGTAAGCAAAGAATTGGAGAACGTTTTGGCTAATCTGCTTTACAAAGTGGACGTCAACAAACTGAACCAAAATATGATGGCTACGACTTACGTGATGCCAGTGAGCGTCACGATAGATAATAGATAAATGTTTAAATTGTTATTAAAGAAAGTCATGTGCAACCCTGTATATGGCTTTTTTTTTGTGAATTATTTGGACGCCTTTATCCGTCTTCCACTCCCGCTTTTTTGTGCCAAGGCTTTTCCAGCGCTAACAAAAAGAGCTCCGTTCAAGCCGGGGCGCGCTTCGCAAAATAGAAAGTTTTGTTATTAAATTTTCACATCAGCATCCAATCAATTTTCCTGATTTATTAAATCCATTTTCATAAAATTAAGTCCGATTACATTGTCAGGCTGAGCGGAGTCGAAGTCTTTCTCAATAGAAATAATCTTTTCTCTATTTTCTTTCCTCTACTCAAGCGGATTTTTTTATATTTATGAACTTAGAAACTGAAAGACAAAAACTCAATTTTATGATTGATAAAAGAGTGAAAAACGCCCAGGAAGCGGTAAAAGATATAGAAAGCGGAATGACGATAATGCTAGGCGGATTCGGTCTTTGCGGAATTCCGGAGAATTGCATCACAGAATTGGTCAACAAAAATGTGACGGATTTGACCTGCATCTCCAACAATGCTGGCGTCGACGACTTCGGATTGGGATTACTTTTGCAGAAAAAACAAATAAAAAAAATGATTTCTTCTTATGTTGGAGAAAACGCAGAATTCGAACGTCAAATGCTCTCCGGAGAATTGGAAGTCGAACTCACGCCACAAGGCACACTTGCCGAAAAATGCAGAGCCGCACAAGCCGGAATTCCCGCATTTTATACGCCAACAGGATTTGGAACCGAAATCGCTGAAGGCAAAGAAGTCAAAGATTTTGATGGAAAACCACACATTTTGGAACACGCTTACAAAGCAGAATTCTCCATCGTAAAAGCCTGGAAAGGTGACCACGCAGGAAACTTGATTTTCAAAGGTTCAGCCCGTAATTTCAATTTTCCAATGGCAGGCGCCGGAAAAATTACGATTGCAGAAGTAGAAGAGTTGGTAGAACCCGGAAAGTTGGATCCGAACGAAATCCACATTCCAGGAATTATGGTTCAAAGGATTTTCCAAGGCGAGAATTATGAGAAAAGGATAGAGCAGAGGACTGTGAGGAAGAAAGATTAAAAAACAAAACCGTTTCATTATAAAATGAAGCGGTTTTTTTTATAATTAGTTGAATTCTCTTTGAAGAATTGAACTATATACTTTCCCATATATTTTTTTTGTCAATGGTCAAGAGTTTTCCTTCTTTTTTCTCTTTTCGAGCTTCGGTTATTTTCTTTTCGAGTTCAGTGTTTATGGGTTCAATTTCATTTTTTTCATATCTGAACTGGATTTTCATTTCTTCCAGCAATAATTTGAGCAAATGTAATTGCTTTTCATTTTTAGGCGTGATTAAAATGTTGTCCATAATCCTGTTTTTTACAAAGTTATTGATTTTTAAAATCCTTAAATTTAAAATTACAAAATTTTCTTCAAATAAGCTTGTGATCTATTATTGTTAGATTTAGATAATGAAACGAACGAAATCCACATTCCCGGAATTATGGTTCAAAGGATTTTCCAAGGCGAGAATTATGAGAAGAGGATAGAGCAGAGGACTGTGAGGAAGAGATAAAAAATGCGCTGAGTTTTTCCGGCGCATTTTTTATAAATAATTATTGAATTTTGGTTTTAAAGTAACCTCTGCCTTTATGTATGGATTTTTGGTTTCCTTCCATTTCTAAAGACGAAAAATCAATGAATCCAAAAATACTATCTCCTTTCTTATAATTAGTCTTATCTAATACAAGTCTTTGATTATGAAAAAAATGTTTTGGAGTTGGTTGTTGTATTTCTTTTCCATTATCATCCACAAATATTGCTATATTATCAGTTTCATAATATGGTACAATATTATATTTTTTGTCATAATATAATATTTCGAATCCCTTCGATGAAAAACCAGTTGAAAAACCGATGTTAATATTTAAAGTATCATTTACGATTTTTGCTTCACATATATTCTTATTGTAATCATTATCATAGATTACAAAAGAAGTTTTTTTGTTGATAGACATAGAATCATCGTAAAATTCTTCTGGATCATAAAACTTATTCATTAGTTTCATACTATCATTATTAGAAATTTTTTCATCAAAAACCGTTTGATTCCAGTCTTGTTTTTTATGACAAGATATAATAATTGATAGAATACTGAATATAATAACTTTATGTAAATTATTCATTTTGTTATGTATGTTACACTTAAAAGCTAAATATATCTAATTATGACGTTAAATAATAATCGGTGTTAAGACTTCCTCTCCCCAATCTGCTGTCTCCACATCGCATAATACAAACCTTTTTCGGCAATCAGATTGTCGTGGGAACCCATTTCTATGACTTGTCCGCGTTCCAAAACGTAGATTCTGTCGGCGTGCATTATGGTGCTCAATCGGTGGGCGATGAGAACGGTGATTTGTTCTTTTTGTTCAGAAATATCTTTGATGGTGGTTGTGATTTCTTCTTCCGTGATGCTGTCCAAAGCAGAAGTGGCCTCATCAAAAATCAAGAGATGCGGTTTTCTTAATAAAGCTCTTGCAATGGCAATTCTCTGTTTTTCGCCACCGCTTAATTTCAAGCCACCTTCGCCGATGACTGTTTCGATGCCTTTTTCGGCGCGTTCCAATAAGCCAGTGCAACTTGATTTTTTCAAGGCCATTTGGATGTCAGCTTCCGTGGCGTCGGGATTTACGAAAAGAAGATTTTCTCGGATGGTTCCAGCGAAAAGTTGCGTGTCTTGGGTCACAAAACCGATTTGATTTCTCAATTCATCAAAATCGAATTCTTTCCCATTGATTTCATTATAAAAAATATTCCCTTCCTGAGCGCGGTAAAGTCCCACCAAAAGTTTCACCAACGTACTTTTCCCGGAACCACTTGGCCCGACAAACGCTATCGTTTCGCCATTTTTGACATCAAATGAAATATTGTTCAAAGCTTTGTATTGCGCAGACTGATGTTTGAATGAAACGTGCCTGAATTCCAGTTCCTCAATCGCACCAATTTGTTTTGGGGTCAAAGGCTTTTCTTCGACTGGCTTTTTCATCAGGTTATCGAAGTTTTTTAAGGAAGCTTCGGCTTCACGATACGAAATAATAATGTTTCCAATCTCCTGCATCGGACCGAAAATAAAGAATCCGTAGAACATCAATGACAAATATTGTCCAGGCGTCACGATATTCCTGAAAATCAAATATAGAAGCGTTAACGTAATCAACTGCTGAAGAAAATTCACCATCGTGCCTTGGATGAAACTTAATGAACGAATGCTTTTGACTTTCTTTAATTCTAGTCCGAGGATTTTGTAAGTATTGTTATTCAGTCGTTTAACTTCTTGTTTGGTTAATCCTAAACTTTTTACAATTTCGATATTTCTCAAACTTTCCGTTGTGCTTCCTGCCAAACTTGTGGTTTCTGTAACAATTGTTTTTTGAATATTTTTAATTCTTTTGCTTAATAGATTTGTGATAAAAGCAATGAGAAAGATTCCGACCACATAAACCGGCATTATCGACCAATGCAAGCGAATCGCATAAACGGAAACGAAAATAATACTCACCAAAATTCCAAAGAAAATATTGATGAAATTGGTAATAAACTTCACCGAATCTTCTCTAACCTTGGTCAAAATCGATAAAGTCTCGCCACTTCTCTGGTCTTCAAATTCCTGATAAGGCAGCGCCATCGAATGCTGTAAACCATCCGTGAAAATATTTGCCCCAAATTTCTGCGTAATTACACTTACCACATAATCCTGAAATGCTTTGGCAATACGGCTTATCATCGCAGTCCCAATTAATAAACCAAGAAAATAAAACGCACCGTGGAAAACATCATTCCCATAAAGAAATTGATTCAGGTTTCTGGGCATCAATTTTTCTTTATCGAAAAAGTTGGGATGTGTGACCAATTGGTCGAGAATATTTCCTGTGATAGCGGGCGCAAACAAAGAAAAAACCTGGTTGATTGTTGCTAAAACTAACGAAGTAATCAACAACCATTTGTGAGGTTTGAGATAATGTAATAATGTCTTCATAATAATTGGTGCAAAATTACTGATATAAATCTGAAGCATTTCTCTGTAAACCTAATTTTATATATATTGCAGTTATAAGTTTTTACTATGTTGACCAAAGAACAAATCGCACAGCGCATCTCCAAAGAAGTGAAAGACGGCTACTACGTAAACCTCGGAATCGGGATTCCGACATTGGTGGCAAACTACGTTCCAGACAATCTTTCCGTAGAATTCCAAAGTGAAAATGGCGTTCTAGGAATGGGACCTTTTCCGTTCGAAGGCGAAGAAGATGCAGACCTTATCAATGCTGGAAAACAAACCATCACGATTCTGCCAGGCGGTTCTTTTTTTGATTCGGCTTTCAGTTTCGGGATGATTAGAAGTCAAAAAGTTGACCTCACAATTCTCGGCGCAATGGAAGTTTCCGAAAACGGCGATATTGCCAACTGGAAAATTCCGGGAAAAATGGTGAAAGGAATGGGCGGCGCAATGGATTTGGTGGCCTCTGCAGAAAATATCATCGTTGCAATGATGCACGTGAACAAAGCTGGAGAATCCAAGATTTTAAAGAATTGTACATTGCCTTTGACAGGTGTGAATTGTGTTAAAAAGGTAGTGACAGAATTAGCCGTTTTGGAATTTACCGACAAAGGTTTCAAACTTCTGGAAAGAGCTCCTGGAATTTCCGTTGATGATATCATCAAAGCAACAGAAGCGGAATTGATCATCGAGGGTGATATTCCGGAAATGCAATTTTAGAAGATTAAAATGTTAAAAATAAAATTCGCAAAGTGAAAACTCTGCGAATTTTATTTTGATACAAGTTTATATATCAATTACAAGTAATTATCAACGTAAGCAGTTTTAAATATTTAAATCATTAATCAACAATCTGCACTGTCCAGTCAGCTTTCCATTCTTCATTCTTCTCCAACTTCAAAATCCCAAATTTCTCTGTCAATTCCTGATTATGATCTTCAAGATCTGCAATGCCCTGCCAAGGTTCCAGACAAACAAAATCCGCGTTTTTTGCGGCCCAAATTCCGAAATAAGGAAAGTTGGAAAATGTAAAAATAACTTTGTGATTGTTTCGATTATTTCTCAAAATCAATTCCTTACTTTTCATATTTGTCATTACCCAAGCATCCTTGGCGAACAATTCGTAGGAAAGTGGAAGTGTTTTATTTTCCAGATTAATTGTTTTGGTTTCTTTGCTGATTAGATTATCAATCAGAGGATGGATTTCCAGCTTATCATCATCAGAAAAAGTGATTTCATAATCATCATATTTGAGTCCATTCTTCGTGTCAATCGCAAATCCGGGATGTGCACCCAAAGAAAAATACATTTCTTTTTGGGAAGTGTTTTTCACATTATATGAAACCGTCAGTCTATTTTTAATCAAAGTATATTTAATTTCCAAACTGAATTCGAAAGGGTAAAATTTCAATGTTTCTTCATCCGAATTTAATTCAAAAATAATTTCAGTTTCTGATGAATTTTTCACTTCAAAGAATTTTCTTCGTGCAAAACCGTGTCTTGGCATTTCGTAAGTTTTACCTTCGAAAATATATTGATCATTTTTCAAAGCGCCAACCGTCGGGAAAAGAACCGGGCTTTTTCCACCCCAAAAATCGGGATTTCCTTCCCACACTAGTTCTTTTTCGGTTTGAAGATTGATAAGCGAAATGAGTTCTGCTCCAAGTTCGTTGAAAGTTGCTTTTAAAAGGTCATTTTCTAAAGTGATCATTCATTTTAATTTGTGCTAAAATTACAAAAGCTTTTATACGGACGAAATTTTTAACACAAAAAATCAACATTTTTTTATACACAATATTTTGCTAAATTGCCGTTTTATAAGCAAGAATGAGAGGATTTAATTTTCTGAAGAGGATCAACAGTTGGGTGGTATATTTTATACTCACAGCTATCGTTTTTGGGATTGCAATCTCTTCATTTATCCTGATCAATCAGATGAGGGAACAGGAAATCAAAAAAGTGGAGCTGATTGCAACTGCTCTTAAAGCTTATACTGATGACGAAATCTCCGCTGATCCCAAAATACAAGAATTGTATCTTGCTGTGATGCAGGATAATACCAATTTGCCAATTGTTGTAACAGACAAATATAAAACACCGATTTTCCAGGCCAATGTTCCCGAACATATAGAACAGGATTCTGTAAAGCTGAAAAACCTGATCCGGAAAATGGAAAATTCTTATGAGCCATTTGTCGTGGAATTGCCTTCAAAACAAAATCAGTATATCTATTATGACAACTCAGATCTGCTGAATTATTTCCGGTTTTACCCTTATGTTATTGCTTTATTTATAGGTGCTTATCTTATTTTTTCATTTTGGTTTCTGAGAACTTTAAAGAAAACCGATGAAGGTTTTGTCTGGGCAGGTTTGGCGAAGGAAACGGCGCACCAGATTGGGACCCCTTTGTCTTCAATGATCGGTTGGGTCGAGATTATGAAGCTGGAAGATGAAAACGGTTTGGGCGTGAAGGAACTCGAAAAAGATGTTGACCGACTGAAGACCATTTCCGAAAGATTCTCAAAAATAGGTTCGATTCCGGCACTTAATGATCTCGATATCAATGAAACTGTTCAGCAGAATTTCGATTATTTAAAATCCAGGATTTCTACAAGGGTTAATTTCACTTTGAGAAAAACTTACGAACCGATTCTGATTCCACACAGTAGAATTTTGATGAGTTGGGTGATAGAAAACTTAATCAAAAATGCCGTAGATGCGATGAAAGGAGAAGGGAAACTGGAATTGTCACTATATAAAAAAAATAGAAGCGTTTACATAGATGTGACCGATACCGGAAGCGGAATGACAAAACAACAAGTCCGAAATGCCTTCAAACCAGGATTTTCCACCAAGAAACGTGGCTGGGGATTAGGCCTTTCTTTAACGAAAAGAGTTGTTACAGAATATCACAAAGGCGAAGTGAAAATTGCACAATCCGAAGTTGGAAAAGGAACAACTTTCAGAATTATTTTGAAGGAAAAGCAGAAATAAATTTTATAATTATCTCAAAAAATCAATAGTTTTTCTGTTGATTTCAAAATCCCTATCTTTGCCGATTGAAACTGAAAAGAAATTCAATTCTTTCAGTTTCATTTTACCACTTTAAAAATAAATTTTCCCAGATGAAAACCACTTTTGCAGACTTCGATTTACCGGAAAAGATTCTGGACGTTCTTGCCGATCTCAACCTTTTTGAACCAACACCTATTCAGGAAAAAAGCATCGGTCCGATACTTTCCGGACGCGATGTGATGGGAATAGCCCAAACCGGAACAGGGAAAACTTTGGCCTACACACTTCCGGTTCTTAAAACCTGGAAATACAACAAAACAGGAAACCCAACGGTTTTGGTTTTGGTTCCAACAAGAGAATTGGTGGTTCAGGTAGCAGAAGTGATCACAAAAATGACGGAAAATCTGACCGCAAGAGTAATCGGAATCTATGGTGGAAAAAACATCAATACACAAAAATTATTATTCAATGACGGTTGCGACATCTTGGTGGGAACGCCAGGTAGAGTAATGGATCTTGCGATTGACAATGCCATTTCTTTGAAGGAAGTAGGCAAATTGATCATCGATGAGTTTGACGAAATGCTAAATCTTGGTTTCCGTCCACAACTCACGCACATCTTCGAAATGATGAAGGAGAAAAGACAAAACATCCTTTTTTCTGCAACGATGACAGATGCTGTAGATGCTTTGTTGAACGAATATTTCGCTGGTCCAATTGAGATTTCACTGGCTAGGTCAGGAACACCTTTGGAGAAGATTTCACAATCTGCAGTTCCGGTTGAGAATTTCAACACCAAACTGAATTTATTAATTCACCTTCTTAAAACAGAAACAGATCTAGAAAAAATTCTAATTTTCGCTAATAATAAAAAACACGCCGATCTCATCTTCGAAAAACTGAATGTCGAATTTCCAGACCAATTTGGTGTCATTCACTCGAACAAATCTCAGAATTTCAGATTAAGAGTAATGCAGGAATTCACGAATGAAGAATTGCGAGGCGTTATCACAACGGATATTATGGCGAGAGGTCTGGATATTCCGGATATTTCGCACGTTTTCAACTTCGAGATTCCAGAAGTTCCTGAACAGTACATTCACAGAATTGGTAGAACAGGTAGAGCGGACAAAGAAGGAATCTCCATAAGTTTCTTTACGAAAAAAGAAGAATCTCAGCTTTTGGACATCGAACTTTTGATGGACAGAGAAATCAAAAAAACTGAATTTCCGGAAGCAGTCACAATTTCCAAAGTAAAAATCGCATCGGAACAGGAAGAAGTGAAGATGAAATTCTTAACTACGGCAAAACTGAACGAAGGCGATTCTGCTTTCCACGAGAAAAAAGCCAAGAACAAGAAAACCAATCTTGGCGGACCAAGCAAAAGAAAAGAACCGAAGAAATTCGGAGCGAACAGAGCTCAGCAAAAACAAAAATCCATTGCTAAGAGAAAGAAATAAAAAAGAGATTCCAAATTTGGAATCTCTTTTTAGTTTGTTATGACTATAATTTCAAATTATAATTTAGTAGATTTTTTAATGATTTTAGGAAGATTACCATCCAGATCTTTCAATAATTCTTCTAAAGCACTTTCGCACATAGGAAGGATTTTGTCCGGAGACATTACAGGAATTCCGCCAACCATAACGCCTGTTTTCTTAGAATCTGCACTTTCATTGATAACCCAGACTTTGTTTCCGTTTTTGTCATACAATGCAATTCTTGCAAAAGCTTTCATTTTTACAGTTGCCATTCCGCCAATACCAAATCCTTTTTTCAGAGAGAAATAGATCTCGGTAAACAAAACACCATCAGCCTGATCTTTGAAAATATTGGCAACGCCTACTTCATTTGCTTTTCCATTGAAACCTTCATAGATGTATTTGTAGTTTTTATAAACAGTATATTTTTTCAAATCTTCTTCTGTTGCAGCATATTTCGGAGTGAAATCTATGTATTGCTGATTGGATGTTACTGCATCTTCCGGTAATAATTTGAAAGGAAATTTAGAAGCGTAATCATTGAAAAAAGCGTTGTGGTATTTTTCCAAAATCGGATTCAGATTGAATTTAGGATTATCTCTAAGGTTAAGAATATTATTGATAAGTTCTTCACTACCTAATCCAAGTTCCTTATAATCTATCATTCTGTTGGAATAAAAAGATACTACGGCTACTTTCTTGTCCTGAGAAAATAAATTCATCGAAAGACTGAAAAATAAAATAATTGCTAAAAAATGTTTTAAATGTTTCATAATTTAATTTGTTTATTGTTTTCTGTTATTGTTTTGTTTTTAATTCGGCTAAACTATTGAAATATATTTAATTGAGGAAATTAATATTAATTAATGAAGAATTCAACTCACAAATAAAAAAATCCTCAGAAAAGTCTAAGGATTTTTAGTTTATTGTTTTTTATAAATTTTAAGGATTTTATCGGGAATTCCATCGCCATCTTGGTCCATATTATCACTCACCAAGATTTGCAGCTCCGTTTTTGTCAAAGAATAGACATTGATTACATCTTGTGTCAAACCATCAAGTTTATAAGTGATTTTCTGTTCGGATTCATTATAGATATAATCCATTTCTTCCGGGAAACTAGTATTGCCACACTGTCCGGTTTGAATATTGAGGAAATATTCTCCTACAAACTTCCCATTTTCTCTATATGTGTATTTTGATTTTCTGATACAGTCAGTTTCCGGGATTGTATTAGAAAAAATTACAGAATCATCTTTTCCGGAAATAGCTTTATAATCAGTAGTTTTCCAGGTTCCTACGATTAAAGATTCTTCTTTTTCATCATCATCTTTCCTACAAGAAACAATTGATAATGAAACTAAAGCAATTATAATTAGTTTTTTCAAGGTATTAATTTTCTACAAATAAAATGAAAATTAATTTAACAATGAAATCTAACTCCTAATCCACTTCCAAATCTCCTTCAAAGTCGCCTTGTTCCCATACATCAAAATCCCGACTCTGTAGATTTTCGCCGCAATAAAAACCATTAATAGAGTAGAAGCGATCAATAAAAATATAGATAACAAAATTTCCCAAAGCGGAACACCAAACGGAATCCTCGCAATCATTGCAACCGGCGACGTAAACGGAATGATGGACAACCAAAAAGCCATCGGACCATCCGGATTATTCATTATCGTGAAACTTCCATAAAGACCCAACATCAGAGGAACAACAGCAAATAAAGTAAATTGCTGCGTCTCAGTTTCATTATCAACCGCACTTCCAATTGCCGCATACATCGAACTGTAGAAGATGTAACCGAACAAAAAGAAAAACACGAAAACGCCGATGATTCCTACATAATTCATATCCAAAAGAATGTGCGAAACTTCCGTCGCAATTTGTTGAATGTCCAAGTTTTTAAGAACACCTTCATCTCCAGCCGGAATATTTTTCTGCATCGCCGAGAATCCTGTATTCAGGACAATAGCCGCCGTTACGGTCATCGCAATCCAAACGATGAACTGCGTCAATGCCACCAAAGTCACACCCAAGATTTTTCCCATCATCAACTCAAATGGTTTCACAGATGAAATAATAATTTCCACAACGCGGTTGTTTTTCTCCTCCAAAACGCTTCGCATCACACGAACACCATAGATGATAATGAACATAAATACAACATACATCAATCCCATACTCAGCGCAGTTTTGATGCCGAATGCAAGGTCGCTTTCCGGCTTGTCGCTTTCCGTTACGTTTTGAGAAATCAGTTTGAAATTCTTATCAAGATTCACAATTCTATCTTCCTTGATTCCAAGTTGTTTGATTTTTTCTTTCTTCAGAATATTACTCAAATCAGCCGAAACTGCAACTTTCGTATCCATCCCGATTTTCTTGTTGGTCAACAGTTTTGTTCCGCTTTCCAAAGCATCAAAATTCATTTCTTTCAGTTCCGGGATGATGAGTAAGCCGTCTGTTCCCTTCAAATCTTTCAGGTTTTTGACGAGTGTATTTTCAGTATTTTCAGGCACAAAAGTATAAGTGATTTCTTTCGTCGATTTCAATTGACCAGCGAAAAGTCCGCTTTTGTCCACCACATCAAAATGATATTCCGCTTCATTGGCCTTGAACATAAAACCAATCAAAACTCCGAAACCAACCATCAAAAGTGGCGCAAGAATCGTCAGAATAATAAAAGATTTCTTCTTGACCTGCGTCAAAAATTCTCTCTTGGTAATTAAATATATATTTTTCATTTATTGTAAAAAGTAAAATGTAGTAAGTAGAATCATTTATCAATTATCATTCATTAATTATGACTGCACCGCATTAATAAAAACCTCATTCATACTAGGAATCTTCTCGTTGAAAGTCCGTATCGTTCCCGTCTTCACCAAATCCTGAAGCAGGATATTTTGATTCTCAGAATTCTTCAGTTCAAAATGAAACAAACCATTGTTCGTCGTCATATTTTCAATCTGATATTTTCTCGTCAGTTCCTCCAGGCTTTCCGAATTCGTATCCGCCAAAACCACAGAGAAAACGTTCTGTTTGAATTGCTCGCGAACATCAAAAACTTTCCCGTCCAAAACCTTTTTAGAATTGTTGATCAGCGCCACAAAATCACACATTTCTTCCACACTTTCCATTCGGTGCGTCGATAGGATGATGGTCGTTCCCTCATTTTTCAATCGGATGATTTGGTCTTTGATGAGGTTCGCATTCACAGGGTCAAAACCCGAAAAAGGCTCATCTAGAATTAACAACTTCGGGCGATGTAAAACCGTCACCACAAACTGGATTTTCTGCGCCATCCCTTTCGACAGTTCGCTCAACTTTTTTTTCCACCATTGATCGATGTTCAGTTGCTCAAACCAGAATTTCGCTTGCGAAAGCGCTTCCGCTCGCGACATTCCTTTCAGTTCTCCAAAATACAGAAGCTGGTCGCCCACCGTCATATTCTTGTAAAGTCCGCGTTCCTCCGGCATATAGCCGATGTTTCGGATGTGCTCCGGATTCAGTTCCTTACCATCAATCCAGACCTTGCCTTCGTCCGCCTGCGTAATTTGATTAATAATTCGGATAAACGAAGTTTTGCCCGCGCCATTCGGACCCAAAAGCCCATAAATACTGGCAGTTGGCACCTCTAGAGAAAAATCCTGAAGCGCAATTTTCTTTCCCGCGTTGTATGTTTTTTTGATATTTTCAGCTTTCAGCATTGATAATCTGTAATAAAAAATGAATAATTAATTTTTGGGAGCATCAAGTTTTGTCTCCTATTCAATTGTCCAACCCGCTGTCCGCTGTATCTTTTTTTGCTATGAAGCTTTGTCATCAAAACAAAATTGAGTCAAAGCAAAAAAAGGATGCCGCTACCATCGGGGCTATGTTGAGGTTTTATACTTCTTTTCAACGATTTTTAAAACCTCACAAAATTAGTTCATTAATCTCAAAAATGTTACAGAAATACTTCGTAATTCAACTGTACTTTATCATTGAATTCGTAAAATGTAAAATCACATCGAATCAAAAAGTTCTATGCCAGAATTATTCAGAAATACAACTTCACTATATTAATGACGAAATAAGCTTGTGTGATAACTTGCTGATTTATAACAAAATAGATTCATCTGCCTCATCGTAATGAATCAACGGCTCAACGTAATGAATCACTAGCTCAACGTAATAAATCACTGACCTAATGTAATGAATCAACGGCGCAACGTAATAAATCAATGACTTAACATAGTGAATCATCGATCTAGCGAAATTAATCAACGAGGCTTTGTAATGAATCAACGTCTTATTGAAACGTGTTTGCGAACATTTTCAAGATATTGACTTAAGTATTACAATAAAATCAATAGGGTTGGAGTTCAGTCCGATTAAAAAGTATAACATAGAATTGGCTTTAGCAGAAACTTGAGTTTTGTTTTCATTGCTTTGTCAAAGTTCAAAACTTTGACAAGGCTTTTCATCAACTTCAAATCTTCAAGGTTTTAAAAATCAACTTTTAAAAAATTGTAATCATGCAACGAGATATGATGCCGTACCTCCGGCACTCTTTTTTTTGGCTTTGCAATTTCTACAAATATATTGCTCCTAGCGGAGCATCAAAAAGATTGCTGATTTTTCACAAAAAAGCTCCATTGGGAGCGGAATGTTTGTAGAAATTATTTCTTTCACAGAGTAGAAGCTCCGTAGGAGCGATACGATTTGATATCTCATTTATCATTCCAATTTTCAATTGAAATACGGATGTCTCATCAAAAATCAATTTTCACAAAGCTTTATTAATTCTTAAATTAGCCAACCAAAACTAATCCGCAAAAGCTAATAGCTAAAAGCCGATTGTCAAAAGCCACATTATGACTCAAGAATTTTTGGGAAATTCCCAATTCAACATATCAAACCAAGCGGTTTCCGCAAGCTGTCCGTCCAATATTGCACTCATTAAATATTGGGGAAAATACGAAAACCAAATCCCTGCAAATCCCAGCATCAGCTACACTTTGAATCATTGCAGAACCAATACTTCAATGGAGTTTTTTGCAGGAGAAGAATTTTCGGTTCATACTTTTTTATCCGGAAATGAGGAGCAGAAATTCGCTGAAAAAATCGAAAAATATTTCAAAAATATCGAGCAATATCTCCCTTGGATTCTAAAAGGAAGATACATCATCAAAACAGAAAATACCTTTCCGCACAGTTCAGGAATTGCAAGTTCCGCTTCAGGTTTCGGCGCGATTGCAAAATGCCTGATGAATCTGAATGATATTTTTTCAGGAAATTCAGATTCAAATTTTAAAACAAAAAAAGAAAGTTTCTTAGCTAGATTGGGAAGTGGAAGTGCGTCCAGAAGTCTGTACGAAGGTTTGGTAGTTTGGGGAAAAACCGAAGAAGTGGAAGGGAGTTCAGACCTATTCGCTGTTCCCTATAATAACAACGAAATCCATCCAATCTTCAAAAACTTTCGCGATTGGGTTTTGCTCATTCACGAAGGTCAGAAATCCGTTTCATCCACCGTTGGTCACGGCTTGATGAAGACCAATCCTTACGCCGAAAGACGTTTTCAGGAAGCGCACGAAAACTTCGCAAAATTGAAAACCATCCTCGCAACAGGCGATATGGAAGGTTTCATCCAACTTGTAGAACACGAAGCGTTGACACTTCACGCTATGATGATGATGAGCGAACCGGCTTTCATCCTGATGCAGACCGGAACGTTACAGGTCATCAACAAAATTTGGGAATTCAGAAAAATCACAGGTTTGGCTTTGTTTTTTACTTTGGATGCTGGCGCAAACGTTCATTTGCTCTTCCCGAATGATATTGATAACAAAAAAATTACAGATTTTATCACGACAGAGCTGATTCCATTGACGCAGAATGGCGGTATTGTGAAGGATGTGATGAAGTTTTAATTTGTAAAATGTATTATGTACAAAGTAAAATGTACTTAATATTTTATATATTCTACTTTATAAAAAAGAAAATTATGAAAAAACTCCCTCTAATATTTCTAATAATTATTTCCATTTCCGGAATTGCACAAACTGTAAAAGAACCAAAAAATAATCCGAAAGATTGGTCGCAACCTTACGAACCTTTTAGAATTGTAGGAAATTTGTATTACGTTGGAACTTACGATTTGGCTTCTTATCTCATTGTCACGGACAAAGGAAACATCCTTATCAACACAGGTTTGGCAGATTCTTATCCTCAAATCAAAGCGAATATTGAGAAATTAGGATTCAAATATAAAGACACGAAAATCCTGACTTTGACCCAGGCACATTTCGACCATATGGGTGCGATGGCCGATATTAAAAAAGAAACGGGCGCAAAACTTTATGTTGACGAAGCAGATGTTGCAGAACTGAAATCTGGCGGAAAATCAGATTATGAATTGGGAAAATATGGCATGACTTTCAAACCATTAAATCCTGATTTTCTTCTGAAAAATAATGGCAAAATCAAATTAGGAAATACGACTTTGACTTTGCTTCATCATCCAGGACATACGAAAGGCTCGTGCAGTTTTATCTTCGAAACGAAAGATGAAAATGGAAAATACAAATTTTTGATTGCGAATATGCCTTCTATAATTATTGACCACAAGTTCTCTGATGTGAAAGCTTATCCGACCATCCAAAAAGATTATGCCTACACTTTGGAAGCGATGAAAAAACTGGATTTTGATGTTTGGGTCGCTTCTCACGCCAGCCAATTCGACCTTCACAAAAAACGAAAAGAAGGCGATGCTTATAATCCAAAACTGTTTATGGATAAGGAAAATTATTTCAAAAGTTTGAAAGATTTGGAAGATGATTATTTGGAAAAGGTTAAAGAGGAATCTCAAACAAAAGAAATCTATTAGAATCGGCGTTTATCAAAGAAAAGAATGAGAAATAAATTTCTACTCTGTAATTTTGTTTTTGTTTTCAGTTTAATTGTACTTTTTCTAAATGACCATTTTTTGAAATTGTATTTTCATAATTGGTTTACTGGGAAATTGTCTGATGTTGCAGGGATTATTTTGCTTCCTCTTTTGCTGAGTTTCTTATTTCCGAAAATTCGTCATCATTCTATTTACATTACAGGATTGTTTTTTACATTTTGGAAATCTTCGTATTCAGAGAAATTCATTGAGTTCTATAATGTAATTTCGCCCATTTCGATTCATCGTGTTGTAGATTACACAGATCTGTTGACTGTTGTTTTTCTTTTTATTCCTTATTATTTTATTACAGATCAGGATAAAATAGAGGCATTTGCGATTAGAAAGATTTCGCCAGCATTTCTTTTTTTTCCAAGTATTCTTATATTGATGTCAACTTCGCCAGGCCATTATTACTATTATGATCCAGAGACCGGAAATGTTAAGTTTACTAATTTTGATATTGTAGTTGACGGAAAAAATAAGCAGGAAGTTATTGAGGAATTCAAAAAGAAAAAAATTCTAATTCATAAAGATACTGTCAGGATTGTTAATTCTGGATATTATCAATTTGTCAATGGTAAACTCGAGCAAAAAAATCTACAATCAAAATCAGAACTTTATAAAATTAATCAGGATTCTTTAAAATTATCAATTTTCCGAGAGATAGAGAGAAGTGAATATTATATTATTGATTCTTTGAAAATTGGAGATGAAGTTATTAAGGAAATTAAATTCTATATGTATGATTTTACCGATAAGAAAAAAGGAAAATCTACAGGATTGAATGTTGGAAGCTTAAAAAGTGATAAGAGTCTAACAGAAAAAAAAGTAGAAAGGAAACTTAAAAAGATGTACAAAGAGGCTCTCAAATCGGAATTTAAAATAAACTAGTTATGCAAATACATCACATCGCCATCATCTGCTCAGATTACGACGTTTCCAAAAAATTCTACACCGAAGTTTTAGGCTTGAACATCATTCGTGAGGTTTATCGTGAAGCGAGGCAATCTTACAAATTAGATTTGGCAATCGGAGAACATTATGTCATCGAATTATTTTCGTTTCCAAATCCACCTGAACGACCTTCCAGACCAGAAAGTTGTGGACTTCGTCATTTGGCTTTTTCTGTTGACAACGTCGAAGAAAAAAGAAATGAATTAATAGAAAAAGGTTTGGATTGCGAAGACATCAGAATTGATGAGTTTACGGAGAAGAAATTCTTTTTTACAACCGACCCAGACAATTTGCCTTTGGAGTTTTACGAGAATTAGAGATGATATATTTAGAGATTTTAGACGTAGAGAGAATAGATTATTTGAAGAATCAAAAAATTATCATCTATAATTTATAATTAATGTGCGTAACCTGTTAAAAAACTTACGGTCATAATTGCCAGAACAATCATAGAAATCACAACATATACGTAATCTTTCTCCTTAAGATAGCCAATCAATGCAAAGATGATTCTTACCAGTGGTGTTAAAATCAGGAACAAAATTCCAAGCTGAATAATCGCCATTCCTTCGCCCTTCATCAGCGAGTTCCAGAACTGTCCCCAGACTTTTTCTGACGTTGTTCCCATATCCAGAAGTTTATATTTTTTCGGCATTACGAAACCTTCCATGAAAAGCTTAGTAAATCCAACCAAAGATGTTACAACAGAAAGCAGAACGCCTAATCTCAGTAGATTTCCGACAGAACGGTTAAGGTCTATGTCAGTAAAAGGTTTTGTTCTCATTAATTGAAATTTTTAGCAACGCCGTTGTACATCATATAAATTGAAAGCAAAGTAATAACAATTGCGAAAAACACCTTCAGTTTTTTTGTTTTTGAAATCATCAAAGTTTTTGAGCCGATAAAGCTTCCAACCACAACACCAATTAAAACAGGAGCTGCAATCACAGGAATAATTTGTCCTCTTTGAAAATAGATCATCGCTCCGGCAACCGCCGTTACGCCAATCATAAAATTACTCGTCGTAGTCGAAACTTTGAAGGGCAATTTCATCATATTATCCATCGCCAAAACTTTCAGTGCGCCAGAACCAATTCCTAAAAGTCCGGACATTGCACCAGCGAATATCATCATCAGAAATCCAGGAATTGTATTTCGTGAAGCATAATGCTTTATTCCATCTTTATCCGGAAAAGTGCCGTAGAGTTTCAGTTTGTCAGCGAGGCTTCCTTTTATAAGTTCTTCTTGATGATCAGGTTTTCCTTTTAGATTCAATAAAACAGTCAAAATCAGAATGCTTGCGAAGATGATTCCAATCGTGTTGGGGTTCAGAAACCCTGAAACTAATGCTCCTACAACGGCTCCGGCTGTAGTGGCAATTTCCAGAAACATCCCGATTCTCATATTCGTAAATCCTTCTTTTACAAAGGCAACAGCTGCGCCTGAGGAGGTTCCTATCACGGAAATAAGAGATGCTCCGATGGCATAATGCATTGGAACACCAAAACCGAGTGTAAGCAAAGGAATAATGATGACGCCGCCGCCCAATCCAGTAAGAGATCCCATCAATCCGGCTGCGATAGCTCCAATAAATAGAATTATGATTTCTGACATCCAGCAAATATAAAAGTATTGATTTGGGTACACAAACTTTGAAAAAGATTATTTTGATGTATTTTTGTAAGACTATTTTTTTGAATGAAATTATTCTACGTGATTCTGGGAGCTACAACTACAGGGAGAAATATCGAGCAACACGATGTTTTCTTTGGTATTGCAGAAAGTGTCGAAGACCTGCATTCGGAGATCAAAAATTTTTGGAAATTTACCAAACTTCATATCGACTGTTATCAGGAAGTGAAATTTGCTGATGGTTACGAACTGAAAATTGTAGAAAAAACATCTGAAATATCTGATAATCAATTATTTTTTGTCAATCTTGGTGGATATAAGTCAGGGCATTTTGAGGAATTTCATGAGCAGCATTTGATGGTTGGGAAATCTTTGGCAGAAGTCATTAAAAAAGTTAAAAAGACCCGGTTTTATAAAACAATGGGTTTCAAAAATGCACCCAGCCACGTAGATGATCAGCACGGTGTTGACATTGATGATATTTATAATGTCAATGATCTTTTGTCAAAAGAAACTAAAGAAAAATATTCCATTATTCTTGAAAAATCGGAAATTGAAAATCAGGAAAATGTGATGAAAATAGGTTATTTTAAAATCAAATAAATATGAAAATATTCTCACTTTTTTTAATTTTAATTTCATCATTTGCCTATTCGCAAACATCGGAAGAGAACTTAGTAAAAGCTTCGATTAATAGCTTGTTTGACGGAATGAAAACTTCAGATTCAGCGAAAATTAACAAGGCTTTTTCCAAAACAGCAGTTTTGCAAACCATTACAAAAAATGGTGAAGTCAAAAGTGAAAATATCAACGATTTTGCTCTTGGTATTTCCAAAGCTGAAAAAGGAAGTCTGGATGAGCGAATCACATTTTCAAGTATCTTTATTGATGGAAATCTGGCTTCTGTGTGGACACCTTATGAATTTTATTATCAGGGAAAATTCTCGCATTGTGGCGTCAATTCTTTTCAGTTGGTGAAATTTAATAATGAATGGAAAATCCAGTATATCATTGATACTAGACGAAAAGATAATTGTAAAAAGTAATATAAATTTAGAAATAAAAAGAAAGTAAAAAAATGAAAATCGGAATTTTAGGAGGCGGACAACTCGGAAGGATGTTCATTCAGGAAGCATTGAAATATGACGATGAATTCTATGTCCTTGATCCAAATCCGGAATGTTCTTGTGCTAATATTTCGCACTACACAAGAGGGAATTTCAATGATTATGATGATGTTTTGGAATTTGGAAGACACAAAGATGTGGTTACGATTGAAATTGAACACGTGAATGCCGATGCGCTGGAAGAATTGGAAAACCTGGGTGTGAAAGTAGTCCCGAATTCAAGTATTATTAAGATCATTCAGCAAAAGATTCTTCAGAAAAAATTCTATGAGGAAAACAGAATTCCTTCTCCGGAATTTGAAATTATGGATGGAAGCGAGGAGGAAATCAAGATTCAGCTTCCCTTTGTTCAGAAACTAAATACCGGCGGATACGACGGCAAAGGTGTACAACTCATCCGAACAGCTCAGGATTGGAGAAATCTTTGGACGCAAGAATCAGTTTTGGAAGATTTGGTGGACATTGATAAAGAATTATCTCTCATCGTCGCCAAAAATGAAAATGGTGAAACCAAAACTTTTCCAGTGACAGAAATGGTTGCTGACCCTAAACTGAATCTTCTCGATTTCAATATTTGTCCGGCTGATATTTCGGCAGAAACTCAAACTCAAATCGATAAAATTGCCAGCCGATTCATTAACAGTGCAGATTCTCCAGGACTTTTTGCCATCGAGTTGTTCCTGGATAAAAATGGGAAAGTCTGGGTCAATGAAACTGCGCCAAGACTGCACAATTCCGGACATCAGTCTCAGGAAGGAAACTCAAATTCACAGTTCGAACAGTTTTACAGAGTGGTGAGAAATCTACCGTTGGCAGATACAGATTCTTTCGGATTCTCAGGAATGTTGAATCTGGTTGGTGAAGAAAATTATTCGGGAAAAGTAATGTATCAAGGTCTGGAAGAGGTTCTGAAATTACCAAAAACCTATGTTCATCTCTATGGGAAAACCGAAACAAAGCCTGGAAGAAAAATGGGTCACATCAATGTCTTGGCAGATTCCCGGGAAGAATTGATGGAGAAACTGATTCAAATAAAATCTATGGTAAAAGTCATTGCATAGAAAACAAAAAGCAAGGTTTTTGACCTTGCTTTCTTTTTATTTTTAAGTTGAAAATTATTTAGCTTTCAATTTATCAAGTGTATTGTTGTAAGCTTCTTTGGTATCCTCAGCCGCTTTTTTAGTTGCCTCTTTTGTATTTGCTGCTGCATTGTCCATGGCTTCTTTGGTGTCTTTGGCAGTTTCTTTCATATCCTGTTTCGCATTTTCTGTTGCCACTTTTGCTTTGTCGACCGTATTGTCTACGCCTTCTTTTAGATCCTGAGCGGCATTCCCAATAGCAGCTTTCGTATTTTGCCACGCAAGATTTGCATCTGCTAACGCTTGTCTTGCAGCCGTTTCTGCTTCTTTATCTCCTTTTTTGATGGCAGCATCCAGGTCAGCTTGTGCTTTGTCAATTTTTTCTTTCGCTTCGGTTTCTGTCATTGTTCTGGTTTCTGTACTTACTACGGCAAGCGTGTCTTTATTTTCGTCAGTTACGACGGTTTTTTCCTGTTTAGTACAAGATGTTGCGAACAATAGTACAGTTACAGAAGCTGTTATAATAATTTTTTTCATTATAAGTTTTATTTTAAATAGTTTGGATAATAGTATCAATGTAAAAGTATCAAATAAATCAATACAATTTGTTTAATTTTTACTGTGCCTTGGTTTTCTTTTCAGCATTCCCGGTTTGTAATTGATGATGAAAACCCCGCCAATGATAAACACAGTTGCCAAAAGGAATTTTGCAGAAATGGTCTCACCCAGAATCAGCCAGCTGAGGAAAATACTGATGATCGTATTCACGTAAGACAAGATAGAAACTTGTGTCGGCAGTAATGTTTTCAATAAATAATGATAAGCGAAAAACGCTGTCACAGAACCGAAAACTGCCAGATAAACAATCGCTGAAATACTTTTTACAGACCAGCTGTCAATATCAATTTTATCGGAAAATAGAAATGCAAAAATCAACTGCACGATTCCTGCAAAAGCAAATTGATAGAAAAGATTGAGGAACAGATTATTTTTCTCAGAAGTCAGTTTTTTTGTGTAGATCGTTCCTGCGCCCCAGCAAACAATGGCTAAAAGTAAAACCAACAAACCATTTCTATAATCCGGATTTCCAAGATCATTGATTCCGTCCCAGAAAATGAAAACCACACCAAAAAGTCCCATCAGAAGACCAATCATCGTTCGGAAAGTAAATTTTTCCAACCCGATAATCATACTTGCAATAAAGATGAAAACAGGAGAAAGCGCACTTATCAATGATGTTAAACTACTCGTAAGATCTTTCTCAGCAACTGTCGTTAAACCATTTGCACCAATCAACATCAATGTAGAAAGTGTAAGTTGGATGGAGAGATTCTTCCAGCTAATCCATTTCAATTCTTTTTTGAAAAGTAAGATGGGAAGAAGAATAATAGCCGCTAAAAACTGACGCAATCCTGCAACAAACCAAGGCGGAACAGTTTCTACCCCGATCTTGATACCCAGGAAAGTCGTTCCCCAGACGATGGCAACGATGAAAATACAGATAATGGTTTTGGAAGTCAAGCCTAAAGAATTAAAAACAAAGATATTCCAAAATCCAGAGTTTTACTCATAAATCTTTATCTTTGGACATCTAATAAAACTTTAAAAATGGTTGGAATAATAATGGGCAGCCAGAGCGATCTCCCAATTATGCAGCAAGCAGCAGAATTTTTGAAAACACTGGAAATTCCTTACGAGCTTACCGTAGTTTCTGCGCACAGAACGCCAGAGAGAATGTTTGATTATGCAAAAACAGCGAAGGAAAGAGGCTTAAAAGTCATCATTGCAGGTGCTGGCGGCGCGGCACATCTTCCGGGAATGGTTGCCAGTTGTACCACTTTACCAGTGATTGGCGTTCCGATTTTGTCTTCAAATTCCATCGATGGTTGGGATTCTGTTTTATCGATTCTTCAAATGCCTTCCGGAATTCCCGTTGCGACAGTTGCATTAAATGGAGCGACAAACGCCGGAATTCTCGCTGCCAAAATCATCGGAACTTCAGATTCAGAAGTTTCTCAAAAATTAGAAATATATCAAAATTCATTGAAGGATAAAGTCCTTGGAACAGTGGATGATATTAAGAAATTGCATCCGAATCAGTTTGATAAATAATTTTTGGGCAGCTATTTCCGTCTTCCGTTCCCAATCTTTTTTGCCTAAGCTTTTCCAGCCGCAAAAAAGGATTTCCACTCAAGCCGGACTGCAGTTTCAACCTTTATAGATATTTTGCCAGAAGTATATGATCAGTAAAAAAGTCATCGAAAAATTGAGTGACAAAGAACTCAGCAATTACATTAAACCCGAAAGCAAATTTGTCGCAAAAAGTATCCGATATGCCTTTGACATTTTGAAAGAAAGAGGACACGTTTTTTCAGAAACCGAAACCGAACGCATCGAACAACTGATCCGATCGAAAGAGAAAATCGAAATGGAAGATGTCACCATTGATGACAAATGGGACAAGAATTTAAGCGAAGATGAAACCGCTATCGAGTTGTATTCCAATAAAGTGATTTGGTTCTTCAGTGTCATTTTTGGTGTGATCTTCGGAACGGCTTTGCAGGTTTTTAATTTCTTCAAGGTCAATGACAAAAAAGGAGCAATCACATCTCTCGTTTTCGGAATTTCGTACGCTCTTGCAACAACTTATCTTTTGAATCTATTTGGAGACATCAGATAGGGTAAGATGTCACTCAGGTTTTTACTTTCCGGGATTGGCGCAATAGGACTAAACTTGATCAGAGAAAAAATGTTTAAAAGCGAGATGGAATATCGAGCAAAGTCGTTCGTCACACCGTTAGTGGTTTCGCTTTCTATACATCTCGTCATCATCTATTTCGTCTTTTTTGAATCATAATCGATGCACTTATTATAAAAATTCTACTTATCCAAAATTCCCCGAATCTTATTCGCATTCGTGATTAATTCCTCCAAATAATCAAAATTCTCTTTCTCCAACGCAGACTTGAATTTTCGAAGCTGTGTAATATGTTCATTCAAAACATCCAGAACATTTTCTTTGTTTTGACGGAAAATCGGAACCCACATTTCCGGATGTGATTTTGCAAGGCGAACGGTGCTGGAAAAACCGGAACTCGCCAACTGAAAAATAGTATCTTCCTCACGTTCTTTTTCCAAAACTGTGTTCGCCAAAGCGTAAGAAGTGATGTGCGAGATGTGCGAAATGTAAGCGGTATGAACGTCGTGCGCATCGGCATTCATATAGATTGGATGCATCTCCAGATTCTCGATGACCTTTTCTACAATTGTCAGAGCATCTGCGTCCGAATCTTCTCGGTTGCAAATCACAGCCGCTTTTCCTGCAAAACTCTCTTTGGTTGCAGATTTAGGACCTGAGTTTTCCGTCCCCCACATCGGGTGGAATGCCACAAAACGTTTCCTGTTCTGGTGACCTTTGATCGAATCTACAATCCCGGATTTTGTAGAACCAACATCCATCACAGTTTGTTTTTCATTAATTAAATCCAAAACCGATGGTAATATTTTTCTTGCCGAATCTACAGGAATTGCAATGATAATTAAATCAGAATTTTTCACACCGTTTTCCAGATCTGCTTTCTCATCAATGATATTAAGCCTCAGAGCACTGTTGAGATGTTCTTCATTCTGATCAATTCCATAAACGAAATCTGTGAAGTTTTTGTTCTTTAATTTCAGTGCAATAGACCCGCCGATCAATCCGGTTCCAATGATGCTAATCTTCTTCATAATATTTAAATTTTTAAAACAAAAAACCCCGTCATCAGGACGAGGTTTTGATATTTATACATACGAATCCTAATCCTTTTTGAGGGTCAAAATTGCGTAATAATATGTCGTGTTAATTGTTTTCACAGAACGAAGATAGACATTATTTTTTTAAATTTATTTATAACTCTTTTATCTTTTAGAAAGTTATCCGTATTATATTTCCAAACCCGCTGTGGAAGGGAGCCGGACGGTGTATCTCACCAGACCGCCCCGGTCATCTCTCCGGACCGCCCCCGTGCTTAAAGCAGACCGCCCCCGTAACTTCACGGGGGCGGTCTGTCGGATTACGCTCTCAGTATATCTTTGAGCATTATGGATTCGATATGATCAAAGTAGACGGAATGTCCGATAACCAGAGGCTTTTGGAATCGATGAGGTTTTTCCAGCTTTTGCTGCTGATTAACATTAAATCCTGTGACTGAAGAAAATCTTTCTCAATAATTTTTTCGTTGTAAAGCGTGATGTGATTTGGTGCGATATGTTCGATATTTCTGATTAATTCACGGATTTCGGTATTCTTACGGATTTGTCCGGCTGCGTCTAAGATAATCACTTGAGAATCGTTATTGTTGATCAGGCGTTTTGCATATTCTACCAAAAAGAAATCATTAAGTTCAAAGATCGGGATGAATATTTTATCAGCACTTTCGAATTTTTTATCCACCATAATCCCGACAGGAATATTGGTTTTATCCAGAATACTCAATGTAAAATCATCAAAAGGCGATGAATTAAAAATGTAGGATTTTCCTTTTACAGTATTCAATAATTTCTCAGGATTAATGATTTTCGTTGTGAATCCAAGCAGTTTTCCAAGCAAGCTACCTTCATAAATCGATTTTCCTAACATCACAAGAAGCAAGTCGTAATGACCTTTGTTTGTAATGCTGATCAGATCATTCTCAATATCATTAGACGCTTTGAAAAGGGTAGTGACTTCCAGCTTCAACTCGTTAGAAGTATCGATCACATTTTCAAACATATCTTTTTCATAAACATCATTATCAAAAGCGTGAAGCTCATCAACCGGTGCAATTGTCATCGCTGTTATGCTTTTGTTGCTATTCATTTTGTTTGTGAAATTATCTGCCAGTTTCAGAAGCGTACTTCCGGATTCAGCATTATCGAAAGATAGAAGAACTTTATATTTTCCTCCGTTTTCCTCCGTTTCTCCATCAGTCAAATCCTTTTTTCCTCTGAATATAAAATTAATCAAATCGAGAGCAGGACCAGTCATAAATGTGGTTACCAACGCCATTATAACCATCATCGCAAAGATTGACGGACTCAAAACGCCAAGATCGTAACCAATATTCAGAACAATTAATTCCATCAGGCCACGCGTGTTCATCAATGCGCCAATCGTAAGACTGTCCTTCCAGCTTATCTTCAGGAATTTTGCAGTTAAAGCACTTCCGATAAATTTTCCAGTTACAGCCGTGAGAATAATTAATCCTGTTATAAGCCAAAGATGACCGTCGTTCAGCAATCCGATTTGAGTTCTTAAACCAGTAAAAACAAAGAATAATGGAAGTAATAAAACCAATGCAACATCTTCAACTTTCTCGATAAATAAGTTTCGGAATTTCACATTTTCCGGCATTATCGCTCCAGCCATAAAGGCTCCGAATAATGCGTGAATCCCAATAACTTCTGTTGCATAAGACGAAATTATTAATGTTAAAAAGAAAATCGCAACTATTGATTTATTAATGATTCCTTTTCCGGCTTGCAGTTCTCCGATTCTTTTCAGGAAAGGTCTTACAATTTTAATCATCAGGAAAACATAACCGATCGCCATCAAAATCACATAAATAGAACTGGCAAAAGATCCGGCTTTTACAATCGCAATCACGGCTGCCAAAATACACCAGGCTGTAATGTCATCTGCTGCAGCACAAGTTATGACGATGGTTCCGAGTTTTGTTTTCTGAAGATTCCGTTCCTGAACAATTCTTGCCAAAACCGGAAATGCTGTGATACTCATCGCAATCGCAATAAACAAGGCAAATGAACTGAATTGAATTCCTTCCGGCGCAAATTCCTTATAAATGAAATATGACAATCCAATTCCTAATGCAAAAGGAATAATAATACTTGCGTGGCTGATGACCACTGCATCGTGCGCTTTTTTTCTAAGAACGCTAAGATCCAGTTCCATTCCTACGATATACATAAATAAAATTAATCCTATCTGGCTGAGAAACTGTAAGTTGCCTAATGATTCTTTCGGGAAAAGAAAAGCGGAAAATTCCGGGAAATATAATCCAACTAATGACGGTCCGAGCACGATTCCAGCAATCATTTCACCAATTACAGATGGCTGCTTCAGCTTCATACAGATCCAACCGAAAAGCCTGGCTACAAAAATAATGGTAACGATCTGAGCCAGAAGTAGTGCTAAAGGATGATGCAGATTGGTCATAAAAGACTCCGAGAAATTGTCCCACATTGATCCCTTATTTTCTTTGATCACAATGTTTTCTCCAGCTTCCAGAGTTTTTCCTTCTACTATAAACCAATATATCAGTCCTGAGAAAAAAAGAATTGTAACAACGTAAAAAATAATATTCCTGTACTTTTTCATATTCATTAATCTAAATTTTACCTGATTTCAAGATGTAAATTTGAGAAGTTTTTGAATACGAAATTCATCTTACACTAAGAAATGTAATAAAATGACTGAATTATGTACTGAAATTTTAATTTTAGTATTTCCTTATCAATTTTTCAGAAACCTGATCTTTGAAAACCTCACTGACAGTTAGTTTTACGGGATTTCCATCAGCAGAAATTAGATCCAGAATTATATCCGATGCAGAAAAAATCTTAATAAGCTGAACATTCACCATTTCCTTTTTATTAATCTGGACAAAATATTTTTGTGGTAATAATTCCGATAAATGTTTGAAACTTAGATTTTTTAATATAATTTCTGAGCCACTTTTCAGTATGACATCTTTGTCGCGGCTGTCGATCTCAGAAGTTTTTATGTAAACGATTTCGTTGGTCAGAATTACGGTTTTTCCAAGATTTGTGTTCCATTCGAAAAAGCTGTTTTTTTCTGTTTCGATGATGAGTTTTTCTACCTTTTCAAAAGCCTGCTGAAGACGTTCTTTTTTGATTGGTTTCCGGACATAATCGACTACACTCAGATCAAAAGCTTCCGCTGCGTATTCTTTATAAGCTGTCGTAAAAATGATTTTCTTTCCTTTAATCAATTCAGCAACCTGAAGTCCGTTCATTCCCGGCATTTCTATATCCAGAATGCAAAGGTCGCAATCGATATTGTCAATTTCCTGCAAAAAAACTTTTGGATTGTTGAAGGCTTTTACAACTTCCACATTTAATTCGTCACAAAGCAATTTCAGGTAACTAATTGCCAGTAATTCATCATCCAGTATAACGCACTTTATCATAAAATTCTCCCAGATTGATTTTTAAATGAGCGGTATAAATATCATTATTAATGCTTTTCGTCAGTTTGTAATGACTTTTATAAATCATCTTCAGCCTTTGATCACAAGAACCGCTTCCGAAACCGCTGTTTTCTTTCTGCATCGGCGTTTTTTCGGAAATCTTGTTGCTGACTTTCATTTCGAATTGACGATTTTCCAGACTTAAATTAATTGAAATAAAAGAATCCTGAGCAAGAAAATCGGTGTGTTTGAAAGCATTTTCTATTAGATCAACAGAAATTAATGGCGCGAATATTTTTTCGGAATAAATTGAATCTTCCTTATCAATTTTAGTTTTAATCCTAAGGTCAAAAAGTGGGTTGATTTTGATTTTATTAATATCAATCAGACTCATGGCGAAGTCGAGTTCCGCTTTTGCGCTGACATATTTGTTGCTGCTTTCGTAGAGAATGTAATCCAGAATATTGGCCAATTTATCAAGCGAAATGTAAGTCTGATAAGCGTGCGACTGTACAGAATTCAGGATATTTTTAAAAAGATGGGGATTGAGTTTGGTCTCGATATGTTCCAGCCTGACGTTTTCCAGTTTACTCTCAATGGCTTTGTAGTTATCCTCGAGAATCTTGTTTTTTGTATTTGCAGATTTGTATTTCCCGTAAAGAAAAAAACATAAAACGATCAGAAGAAAAATGGCGAAAATCCCTCCAAACAGCAAATAATCCGGGAGTAATAAATTTCTGCCATTCATTGGATAGATGTTAGAAGTTAAGTTTTAGAAATTAGATTTAAAATTAATATTAAATCGACAGATCTATTTTATTTTTTTTAATCCTGTAAATTCTGCATTTTCCTTACATTTGGAATAGTTGACTTCGAATCTTGGATTGTTTTTCGGGTAGAGCAGAAGGTATTGCGGACAAGGTTTTTGTTGAGCTTTACTTCTGTCGAAATCGATTTTTCCTGCAGAAATAATACTGTCTTTTAGGAATTGTTCTGAGATTTTATTGATTTCCATTTCTACCTGAAAATCCGGAGAATAGATGAAGTCTTTGGTCAATGTTTCTGCAATCACTCTGTCATTCGGAAAATAAGAGCAGGTTGTTCCTTTTTGATTAAGTATAAAAAATACGATCAATAATCCAGGAATAAGCCCGATGGAATAGAATTTAAGTTTTTTGAACATTGTCTGGTCTTAGAAAATCAAAAGATTAATGTCGTGGTAAGGAAGATCAAATCTGTTGCAGATCAACTGTTTCGTATGTCGGCCTTTGTACATATATAGTGATTGCTTAATTTCACTTTTATGGATCAGCATATTTTCGAATCCGCCTTCTTCGTCGTAGCCTAGAAGATAACTTAGGAAGAAATTGCTCACAGCTTTCGTAGTAGTTCTTGGCATTTTCGAAGTTAGGTTTGGTAATCCGCAATGGATCACGCCGTGTTTTATAACGAAAGGATTCTCTGTGGTTGTGAGTTCCGAAGTTTCGATTACTTTTCCGTTATCGATTGTTATGTCGATGATGACGCTTCCTTTTTTCATTTTCATTACCATATCTTCGGTAACGATTGGTGGAAGATTAAGTCTTGGCAAAGCACCGATGACAACGTCTGCTCTTCTTAATGATTTGGTTAATTCTTTAGGATCGATGATAGATGTCGGAACGCGGCTGTCAACCAAAGTATGAAGTCTTCGAAGCTTCGAAAGTGAATTATCAAAAACTTTGACGCTTGCTCCTAGTCCAATTGCTGCTTTCGTTGCAAATTCACCAACGATTCCTGCTCCTAATATTACAACTTCTGTCGGACGAACACCGGTGATTCCGCCGAGCATCAATCCGTTTGACATTGCCAAAAGTTCTGATGCATATAATATAGAAACACTACCTGCGATTTCCCCGATTAATCTTACCAGAGAAAGCTGCTTATACTCATCCGTAATGAATTCGAAAGCAATCGCATTGACTTTTTTACAAGCCAATTTCAGGAAATATTCTTTATCCCGAAGGTTGATCTGCAAAGCGGAAATCAAATAAGTCATCGGCCTTAGATAGTCGATTTCTTCTTCTGTAGGTGGGTTAATTTTTAAAACTAAATCCTGGGCAAATGCCACTTTTGGATCGTCTGTTATCTCTGCGCCAGCCTCAGAATACAGTAAATCCGAGTAATGGGAACCAAGACCAGTTCCGGCTTCTATGATGACTCTGTGACCATTATTAACAAGGATCTGAACAGCGTCCGGAATGATACACGTTCTTTTTTCGTTCAGACAGGTTTCTTTCGGGATTCCGATGCTGAATGTTTTTCCCTTTTTTACAACTTCAAGTTTTTCTTCCTTCGGCATCAGATCTTCTTCTGTAAAAGGCGTAAATATGGTGGATGTACTGCTCATAAAAATGAATCGTTAATCAAAAATAAAGAACAAAGATAAAACAATTTAGTGTAAGGTTAATTAAATTCGATTTCTCTTCCGGAATCTGTATTGTTAATAGTCATTTCATGAAAATCATAACCTTCCAATTCGTCCATATAAATCTCCGGCCATTCAATGATAGAAAGGTAGCAATTGTCCAGATATTCCTCGATTCCGAAATCGTAAGCTTCCTCAACAGATTTTAATCGATACAGATCAAAATGGAAAACTTTTCCCTTTGGAGTGTCGTATTCATTGACGATTGAGTAGGTTGGTGACGAAATTTCGTCCTGGCTTCCTAATTCTTTAAGAAGAAATTGAGAAAAAGTTGTTTTGCCTGCGCCAAGATTTCCTTTTAATAACAAAATGGGATGTTTGATTTCCGGGATAATTTGCTTTACAACCTCATCCCACTCATTCAATGCATCAATAAATAACCTCATTTATTTTTTTTTGCAAAAATAGCTTATTCCGAAAATAGTATTCATTTATTTACTTTAATATTAACATAAAAATAATTTTTTGGATGATGTCATAATGTATCAATTATATTATTATTTTTGCAAAAATAATGTAGTATTGATGATTGTCTTGCATTTACATTGTTTTTTTAATTATAAAACCAAATATTGTATGAATAAAAAATTTATTCTTTTGTTAGGAATAATGTTATTTCAGTCAATTTGTGCACAGGTAGGGATTAATACAAGTTCTCCTACCAGAACATTGCATGTAGCTGGCGATCTGAAGATAAGGCAGATGACAGACGTGTCAGAGTTGCTGTCTTATGATAGAATTCTTGCCGAGGATGCGGATGGAAATATAGATTATGTTTCAAAAAGCAACTTGCTGCCAAATAGTTCTGATCCGGATGAGGCTAACAAGGAAGCCTACAGTCAATTATTCAATATGAGCACTGAAAATGGAGATCCCAGCAAAATTCTAAAATGTGGGAAGTTTTATTTTTTATTTGATTCCGGTGTTGATTCACGTATTAAATTCCGATTGGCAGATGAGCCTGCTTCTTCAGTAGACATATTTATGAGTATGGAGCAGAATTGGGACGGCAACGGATTCCAGTTTTTTCAAGGTCACGCTTCAAATGATCCGGCCACTGTACCATTTGTTTTCAATCCCGAAAATTACAATATACCACAGGAATTTGCAGAGGCAAACGTAGCAGATTCTGAGCAGAATGTCATGCATTTCCAATACCCAAATGACCCCAATTTTTACAGGCTTACAATATACAGAGTGAGGCAAAAAATAGGATCTCCGGTTGTACTCAGCTGGGATTTTGCTGCCACTTGTGAAAAATTCTAAATATGAAAAAAATTACTTTATTGCTTTTTACATTAATGAGTATCTATGCAATATCTCAAAATCAAAATGTCGGCATTAATACTGAAAATCCCACACGTAAGCTTGACGTCAATGGTAATCTGAGGTTGGCTACACTCCCGGATGTTACCAATGATAGCAATTTCCCGAAAATCATGGCAGTCAATAAGGATAACGGAAATGTGGATCACATTACTGCTTCTTCTTTTATGCAATCTGATGTCAATAATGTAGAGGTAAAGCGAAGTATCTATCTCGCGCCTACTCCAGATGATACAAAAGAATGCAGTTGCGGAGATATGACATTCAGGATTAATAGTTCGAATATTGCTGAGTTCAAACTAAACAGCAATGCGATTTTTAATTCAATCAATTCTACCGCTTTCGAACTGGATTATGGGATAAAAAGATGGACGAGTACTTATTACAATTACTTCAATGATACTGTTAATTTTACATTAGCCAATTATTCCACTTATCAGACTTTAGATCCGGAATTATTCAATTCAAATAATACAGTAAGGATCTACACCATCATTCTGCCGAAACAGAACAACCTTTACCGCCTTACCCTTACAAGGCTTGCAAACACAGACAGCAACCATACCTTCAGTTTAATTTGCGAAAAATTCTATATACAGACTTTATAAGATGAAAAAAATAATTACTTTTTTTACAATTGGATATTCGGTATTACTATTTTCACAAGTAGGTATTGGAACGCAGTCTCCGGACAAAACATTAGACGTCAATGGTGATCTGAAAGTGGTAACAACTACAGACAAGAGCAATGATGCAGCATATAATAAGATATTGGTAGCTAATTCTTCTGGTGAAATAGGAGCCTGGACAAAAGACGGAATCCGGGATCAGATAGAAAGTGTATTTCTGGAAAACAAAAAAGTAATCGTCTTTTCCAACGCGCCCGATATTGACAGGACGATGGAGTGCGGTAAATTTGAGTTCAGATTCAACACAGGTCCTGAACCTCAAATGAGATTGTCGACAGCTCCCACTTCCGGTACAACAATCTACTACAGCAGGATTCATAAGCAAAATTCCGGGGCTAATTCATTTTACGGAGATAATACGATCACTACAAACATACCTGCCGTTTACGACACGTCAAACGATTGGGTTTCGCTGGATCCTTCAGGACGTATTCTCAATTCTTTGGATGAGATTTACATTTCTTATCCGGGCGACAAAAACCTTTATAGATTGACATTGCTTCCAAGAACCATGCAGACAACGCCAACGGTACTGTATTTTTATACAATGATGTGCGAAAAATTTTAGAAAATATTGGTCGCCGTAATTTTTTTTAAAATTTGAAATAAATATAAAATCTCCATCTGGGGATTTTTTTGTTTCCAGACTTTAAATATTATAAATTTACCTCGTGATTACAAAAGAAACCATAGACCAGATTTTCTCTACCATCCGTGTTGAAGAAATTATCGGCGAATATGTTCAACTGAAAAGGGCCGGCTCCAACTTCAAGGGTCTGAGTCCTTTTCACGAAGAAAAGTCGCCGAGTTTTGTCGTTTCTCCAAGCAAGCAGATCTGGAAAGATTTCTCCACGGGAAAAGGTGGAACCGCTATTTCTTTTCTGATGGAGATTGAAAATTTCACCTATCCGGAAGCACTTCGCCACGCTGCGAAAAAGTACGGAATTGAAATTAAAGAAGATGTAAAAGAATATTCCGAAGAACAAATACAAGCGCAGACTGAACGTGATATTTTGTACAAAATCCACGAAATTGCCAACGATTTTTTCCAGGATCAGCTTTGGGAATCTGAGGAAGGCAGGATGATCGCTTATTCTTATTTTAAAGAAAGAGAACTTCGGGACGATATTATCAAGAAATTCCAACTCGGATATTCGCCTGAAAAGAAAAATGCGTTTACAGAATTTGCTTTAGATAAAGCCTATTCCAAAGAAATATTAGAGAAATCAGGACTTTCAATTTTTCCGGAAAACTCACCTTCCGGAATTGACAGATTCCGTGATCGTGTGGTTTTTCCAATTCACAGTTTTTCAGGTCGGGTTTTAGGTTTTGGAGCAAGGATTCTCAAGAATAATGTCAAAACTGCAAAATATCTCAATTCACCGGAAACCGAAATTTACCACAAGTCAAATGTTCTTTATGGATTAAATCAAGGTAAACAGGCGATTTCCAGAAAGAATCTCTGCCTTTTGGTAGAAGGTTATATGGATGTGGTTTCACTTCATCAAAGTGGGATTGAAAACGTGGTGGCAAGTTCCGGAACGTCTTTGACAACGGAACAAATTAAATTAATAAAACGCCTCACCGAAAACGTCACAATTCTATTCGATGGTGACAATGCAGGAATCAAAGCGAGTTTTCGAAGTATCGATATGTTGCTTTCCGAAGGGATGAACATTCGGGTGTTGCTTTTCCCGGACGGCGACGACCCAGATTCTTTCGCAAGAAAACATCCGCAAGAATTTGTTGAGAATTTCATTGACAAAGAAGCCAAAGATTTCATTGATTTCAAAGCCGAAATTCTTCTCAGAGATGCAGGAACTGATCCAATCAAAAAAGCAGAAGCCATTCGTGATATTGTAAAATCCGTTGCTTTTGTTCAAAATGGTTTGAAACGTGAAGTTTATCTGAAAGAAGTTTCCAATAAGTTTGGACTCAGCGAGCAAAGTTTGTTTAATGAACTCGAGATTCATAAAAACGCGCCTAATCAGGAAAGAAAACCTTCATCATTTCAGGAAAAACAAGTTCCGCAGAAGTTAGAAGTTGTTCAGGAAGCTTTAATTACAATCAATCCGCTTTTGATGCTGGAAGAGAAATTGGTGGATTTGATGTTGAAATATGGTGATCTTATTCTTGAAAGAAAAGACCACGAAGGAAATGCTTATCAGATTACGGTCATCGAAGAAATACTGAATCACCTCAATGAAGACGATTATGAAATTCAGCTCAAAATCAATCAAAAAATAATTTCCGAAATCAAAGAAGGAATCGAGCAAAAGGAATTGCGTTCCGGTCAGTTTTTCTTCAATTTTATGGACGAGGAAGTTTCCGGTAAACTGGCAAATGCACTTATAGATAATTATCAGACCAGCAATTGGAATCAGTATAATATCTATTTTAGTTCAGAGGAAGAAGTCGTTCCAAAAATGGTCTCAGACGTTGTTCTGCGTCACAAAAGAGAATATGTTGTAAAATTAATTCACGATCTCAAAAATTCCCTTAACGACCATGGAACGCTAATCTATCAGCAAATAATCCTTTTAACTCAATTAAAGAACAAATTAGACAGCGAATTATTTCGTATTTTGTGACAGAAAGTCCTACTTTAGCAAAGGAATAGAAATTGCAAACTCAAAAGAAATTTAGAAACAACCACAGATAATATGGACATTAAAAAAGAATTCAGAGATTTCTCAGTAAAACATTTGGGAAACAACGGTCTGGTAACAGATCAATATATGGGAATGTTTAACCCGACCAACCTGACGCCTTACATTATGGAGGAGCGCAGAATGAACGTTGCACAGATGGACGTTTTCTCCCGATTGATGATGGACAGGATTATTTTCCTTGGAACAGGAATCGACGATCAGGTTGCGAATATCGTGACAGCACAGTTACTTTTCTTGGAAAGTTCTGACTCCGCAAAAGATATTCAGATCTACATCAATTCCCCTGGTGGAAGCGTTTATGCAGGATTGGGAATCTATGACACGATGCAGATCATCAAGCCAAACGTAGCGACAATCTGTACAGGAATCGCAGCATCAATGGGTGCAGTGCTTTTGGTAGCGGGCGAAAAAGGAAAACGTTCCGCCTTGAAACACTCAAGAGTAATGATTCATCAGCCAAGCGGCGGCGCACAAGGTGTAGCTTCCGATATGGAGATCAACCTGAGAGAAATGTTGAAGTTGAAAAAAGAACTTTATGACATCATTTCCGACCACTCCGGACAGACTTACGAATGGGTAGAAAAAGCATCTGACAGAGATTACTGGATGACCTCTACCGAAGCCAAAGAATACGGAATGGTAGACGAAGTTTTGGAAAGAAAAGCTTAATTAGAAACCAAATAATACAATAAAACCTGATTCACTTGAGTCAGGTTTTTTTATTTGGGGCGCCTTTATCCGCCCTCCGTTCCCGCTTTTTTTGCCATTGCGATCGACGTGAGACAGTCAAAAGAACTTTTCAACAATCGCAATGACAAAAAAGAGCTCCACTCAGGTCGGGGCGCACTTCGCACAGTTGAAACATTAGTCTTGTAATTTTGGATTTGTAATACAATTGAAGCAAATTAATTAGACTTATTACATAATACATTATACAGCGCACATTTTACAAAAAAACATTTTGCAGAAAATCTCAATTTCACTACTTTTGACGCATCAAAATTATAGAAATGAAAAAATCAGTGATATTGTTGGCTTCCGCTATTCTCGTTATTTCTTGTGACATCCCTGCCGGAGGGAACAAAGGCCGTCTGAAAAAAGAAGGCGATATTGTAAGATACGACGACCCAAATGCACCTCACGGAACTTACGCACCAGCGTCAGATACTGCAAAAGCAGTTCACAGCATCGCAGACACCGCAAAAGCTTCTACAATGGAATCAAAAGCAACTGCACCCGCAACCACCGAGGCCCCAAAAGCTGAACACTAATCAGAATTTTATAAAAATATTATAACAAAAAATGTCTTGCGTTTGCAGGACATTTTTTATTTTTACGAACCTTACTTTGACAAAGTTTTTTAATCAATTATCATTTATCAATCATAATGAGTACACAAACATACATCAACGAAAACAAACAACGTTTTCTCGACGAACTTTTCGACATTCTCAGAATTGCTTCCATCAGCGCAGATCCAGCCTACAAATCAGAAGTTCTGAAATGTGCAGACGAAGTCGCAAGACATCTGAAAGTTGCAGGTGCAGATAATGTGGAAATCCTTGAAACCAAAGGTTATCCAATTGTTTTCGGAGAAAAGATCATCGACAAGAATTTGCCAACTGTTTTGGTTTACGGGCATTATGATGTTCAGCCAGCAGATCCGTTGGAATTATGGACAAGCGATCCATTCGAACCAGTTGTGAAAACGACCGAACTTCATCCGGAAGGTGCGATTTTCGCAAGAGGTTCTGCCGATGACAAAGGTCAATTTTTTATGCACGTCAAAGCGTTCGAAGCAATGATGAAAACCGATTCTTTGCCTTGTAATGTCAAGTTTTTGATAGAAGGTGAGGAGGAAGTTGGCTCTGCAAGTTTGGCAGATTTCCTTGAAGATCATAAGGAAAAACTGAGCTGCGATGTAATCTTAATTTCCGACACGCATATTTATTCGAATGAGCAACCAACTGTTACAACAGGTTTAAGAGGTTTGAGTTATGTGGAAGTCGAGGTAGAAGGTCCAAACCGTGATTTGCATTCCGGACTTTATGGTGGTGCCGTTCCGAATCCGATAAATGTTTTATCAAAATTAATTGGCGATTTAATTGATGAAAAAGGACACATCACAATCGATGGTTTTTATGATAATGTTTTGATCGTTTCGGATGAAGACAGAGCAGAAATGAACAAACTGAAGGACGATCAGGAAGGTTATAAAAAATCGATTGGTCTTAATGATATTCAAGGCGAAGAAGGTTACACGACTTTGGAAAGAGCGTCAATCAGACCAACTTTAGATGTCAACGGAATCTGGGGTGGTTATACTGGCGAAGGAGCTAAAACTGTGATTGCTTCCAAGGCTTTTGCCAAGATTTCAATGAGATTGGTGCCAAACCAGACACCTGAAGAAATCACGGAAAAATTCACCAAATACTTTGAAAAGATCGCGCCTAAAAGTGTGAAAGTAAAAGTAACGCCTCACCACGGCGGAATGCCTTACGTTTTGGAAAGTGATACCAAAGAATTCCAGGCTGCTAAAAAAGCAATGGAAAAAGCTTTCGGAAAAGAAGTTTTGCCTTATAGAAGTGGCGGAAGTATCCCAATTACATCACTATTCGAGAAAGTGTTGGGCGCAAAATCTGTATTGATGGGATTCGGTTTGGATTCAGATGCTATTCATTCACCAAACGAACATTACGGACTTTACAACTATTACAAAGGAATAGAAAGTATCCCTTACTTCTTTGAATTTTACGCGAAAGGATAAAAAATTAAAGACAGTTGATTCTGTCTTTTTTGTTAAATATTAATCATTAACTAAACCACATAGACACATAGAAATTAAGTATTTATAAAGATTAAATAGAGTATGAAGTTTTTCTATTTAATCTTAAAATTTTTCTAAAAAAACTATGTGCCTATGTGGTTAAAAATAAAATAAAAATTATGTCAAAAGTAATATACATCACAGGCGGAACCAAAGGAATCGGTTTCGGAATAGCAGAAGTCCTATTGAAAAACGGTCACAAAGTAGCCATCAGTGGGAGAAAGCAAGAAGATATTGATAAAGCTGTTTCGGAACTTAAAAGAATTTCAGAGAGTATTTTTGGTGTGAGTTCGGATGTTAGAAATTTTGCAGACGAAGAGAATGCAGTTTCAAAAATTGTAGAAAGATTCGGAATTCTGGATGTTGTCATCGCCAATGCTGGTTTGGGAGTTTTCAAACCAGTTGATGAATTGAGCATCGAAGACTGGAACGCAATGCAGGAAACCAATTTGACAGGCTGTTTCTATTCATTGAAAGCTTCGGTTGAGGAATTGAAAAAATCTGAAGGTTATTACATCACCATCGCAAGTCTCGCAGGAACCAATTTTTTTGAAAATGGCGCTGGATATAATGCTTCCAAGTTTGGAGTTGTCGGTTTTACACAAGCCGCAATGATAGACCTTAGAAAATATAACATCAAAGTTTCTACCATAATGCCAGGTTCTGTTGCTACAAATTTCAATGGAAATGTTCCTACAGAAAAAGACGAATGGAAGATCCAGCCGGAAGATATGGGAAATCTCGTCCTCGATATGCTGAATATGAATCCAAGAGTTTTGCCAAGTAAAATAGAATTCAGAGCAAGTCAGGTTAAGAAATAATTGACTTAAAATCGAAATTTGTCTTGTTTAAGTTATTAAAAATGTAGACGGTTTTTAGCAAAATTGTCAGTATTTATCGGCTTTATTATTTGTAAATATTCTAAATACCCGATTAATAAAGGCTTAACGAATCCTATTTATTAAATAACAATAAATTATGCATGCATAGCATTTTTTATATAAATTAGCCAAATTCATATAACAAAATATATCACAATAAAATGAAAATATTAGTTTGTATCAGTAGTGTTCCAGATACTACGAGTAAAATTAACTTTACGGCAGACAAGTCTGCATTCGACAAAAACGGAATCCAGTGGGTAATCAATCCTTTGGACGAATTTGCTTTGACAAAAGCTATAAAATTACAGGAATCCCAAGGCGCAACCGTAACAGTTGTGAACGTTGGTGACGCAGGAACAGAGGCGGTTATCAGAAAAGCTTTGGCAATAGGAGCGAATGACGCAATCAGAGTTAATACTGAAGCTAAAGACAGTTTCTCTGTAGCTAAAGAAATCGCAAAAGTTGCTCAGGACGGTGGTTATGAATTAATCCTGATGGGAAAAGAATCCATCGATTACAATGGTGGCGCAGTTCCGGGAATGGTAGCGCAATTGCTTAATTTCCCATTTGTGAATGCATCAGTTGGATTAGAAGTTAATGGCTCAGAAGCGACTGCAGTAAGAGAAATCGAAGGTGGAAAAGAAACTATTTCTGTAAAATTACCAGCAGTTGTTGCAGGTCAAAAAGGTTTGGTCGACGAAAAAGATTTGATCATCCCAAATATGAGAGGCATTATGTCTGCAAGAACAAAAGCTCTTCAGGTGGTAGAACCTTCAAATTCGGAGGTGAAAGTGGAAGCTGTTTCTTTTGACAGCGTTGCACCAAGAGCAGCCGTGAAATTGGTTTCTGCAGATAACCTGGATGAACTGGTAAGATTACTTCACGAAGAAGCAAAAGTTATTTAATCATTCAAAATTTCACATTCAAGATTCATTGTTTCCCAAGCTTGAATTTTGAATTTTAAACCTTAAATTTAGAAATTATGGCAGTATTCGTATACGCAGAAAATATAAACGGAATTTATAAAAAAGCAGCATTTGAAGCCGTTTCTTATGCAAAAGCAATAGCAGCAAAAACTGGAGATTCAGTGACTGCGATTTCCATCAATCCTACAGATTCTTCAGATTTACTTTATAAATATGGCGCAGATAAAGTCATTAATGTAAAAGATGCAGGTCTTAAAAACTTCAGTTCAAAAGCTTACGCACAAGCAGTGAATGAGGTTTTCGACGGAAATGTTATCGTTTTTCCTCATACAACAGACGCATCTTCAGTGGCGCCGATGTTGGCAATTCAGAAAAATTATTCTTTGATTACCAACGTAATTGAAGCTCCGGAAAGCACTTCGCCTTTTCAGGTTAAGAGAAGAGCGTTCTCAGGAAAAGGATTTATGCACGCAAAAGCTGACGCAGCGGGCGTTATCGTAACAGTTTCTCAGAACGCATTTGGTGTTAAAGAAAATGCGGCTTCCGGTTCAGAAGAAGTGAAAGAATTGAGCATAGCCAACGAAGATACAAAAGTGATCAACCACGAACAGTCTTCCGGAAAGCTTGATCTTAAAGAAGCTGAAGTTGTAGTTTCCGCTGGCAGAGGTCTGAAAGGTCCTGAAAACTGGGGAATGATCGAAGATCTGGCAAACGTTTTGGGCGCAGCAACAGCTTGTTCCAAACCAGTTTCAGATATTGGATGGAGACCTCACACAGAGCACGTTGGACAAACTGGGAAAGCCATTTCTCCGAATCTTTATGTGGCAGTTGGTATTTCCGGAGCGATTCAACATTTGGCGGGTGTCAACAGTTCCAAGACGATTGTTGTGATCAATAATGATGCGGAAGCACCTTTCTTCAAATCTGCGGATTATGGCGTAGTAGGTGACGCTTTCCAAATCATTCCTGCATTGACAGAGAAAATCAAAGCTTTAAAAGGCGCTTAATTTTCATTAATATAAAATCAAAACCTGAGTCATTGGCTCAGGTTTTCTGTTTATATATTCTAATCATTGATTCATTTATTTTTTTAATTTTCATGGCAGCTTTTTCCGTCCTCCGTTCCCAAACCTAACGTAGTGGTTCGATGAAGTCAATCTTTTTTGCAGATGATTTCCAGTTCAATAGAAATCGAATTCTTCGCAAAAAAGGATTTCCACTCAGGCCGGGCTGCGAAGATTCGTGTTCAAAATCAATGCGTTATATTTTATTAAAGTTTGGCATTTTGAAATAAATACTTTTTACGTCGTACTTTCTACATAAATACGATGCAAACCACGTAAAATTCAACAATTTCTCAGCGAAAATTAACAAAAAATTTTATATTTGCTAAATGGATTATAAAAAATTAATCATACGAGGAATCTCATACAGCCAAACCCAGTCGGGAGCTTATGCGCTGTTGTTGGAACATGAAGAAACATCAGTCAAACTGCCTGTTGTTATAGGAAATTTTGAAGCGCAATCCATCTCTTTAGGATTAGAAAAAGACATCAATCCGCCTCGTCCTTTGACGCACGATCTGTTCACACAATTCGTTAAAAATACCAACTTCAAGATCGAATCTGTGATCATTTATCAAATAAAAGACGGCGTTTTCTTTTCAAATATCAATTTCAAGAATCCATTATCCGATGAAGAACTGATTTTGGATGCAAGAACTTCCGACGCTGTTGCCATGGCAGTCCGTTTTGATGCACCAATTTTCACAACTTCCGATGTCCTGAATGAAGCCGGAATTCTGTTGGAACTGGATGAGACACCGAAAGTAAGCGATGAGGAAACAGAAGCCGAAGAAGTTGCAGATTTCAATGATCTTTCCGGGATTACTTCCGAAGAATTGGACCAGCTGCTGAGTGATGCTGTGAAAGAAGAAGATTATGACACCGCGCTAAGATTACAGGAGGAAATCAAAAGAAGAAACAAAAAAATCGATTAACCAATACTAATATCATTTTATATAATGAGTCTAAAATTACGATTGACTATACTTAGCTTTCTGCAATTCTTTGTTTGGGGAGCTTGGCTGATAACGATGGCAAACTTCTGGTTTGGAACCAAACATTGGGATGGAACACAGTTTGGCGCTGTTTTCGGAACGATGGGAATTGCCTCGATCTTTATGCCAACCATCACGGGAATCATCGCAGACCGTTGGGTCAATGCGGAAAGGATTTACTCTGTTTTACAAATTCTCTACGGTATTGTACTTTTCATTTTGCCACATTCGGAAACGCCGGACTCATTCTTTTATATTATGCTTTTAGCAATGTGTTTTTATATGCCGACCATTGCTTTGACGAATTCAATTTCTTATACCATTTTGAAAAACAGTCATCTGGATGTTGTGAAAGACTTTCCGCCTATCAGAGTTTGGGGAACGATTGGTTTCATCGTTGCGATGTGGATTACAAATCTTACAGGAAATAAGGCGACAGAAGGGCAGTTTTACATTGCCGGAGCTGTAGCAATTCTTTTAGGCTTATATGCTTTGACATTACCAAAATGCCCGCCTCAAAAATTAATCGACAAAAGTGCACCGCTTTCTGAACAACTTGGGCTAAATGCTTTTAAGTTATTCGGTAATTTCAAAATGGCTTTGTTCTTTTTATTTTCGATGCTATTGGGTGCAGCTTTGCAATTAACAAATGCTTACGGTGATGTTTTCCTAAGCGAATTTGCTAATTTCCCCAAATACGCCAACTCAATCGTAGTAGAAAAATCGACAATCATTATGTCTATTTCTCAGATTTCTGAGACCCTGTTTATTTTGGCAATTCCATTCTTTCTTAGAAAATTCGGAATCAAAAAAGTAATGCTGATCAGTATGTTTGCCTGGGTTTTGCGTTTTGGATTGTTTGCATTCGGAGATCCTGTAAACGGACTTTGGATGATTATTCTTTCCTGCGTGGTTTACGGAATGGCATTTGACTTTTTCAATATTTCGGGTTCACTTTTTGTAGAAACTACAACCGACAAAAAGATTCGCTCTTCTGCTCAAGGTTTATTTATGATGATGACAAACGGTTTTGGAGCTGTTCTTGGAAGTTATATCGCAGGTTGGGCCATTGATAAATTCTTTACCATAAAATTCACAACGGTTTCCGAACTTTCAAATTATCTGCAGACAACTCCGGATAATTCTACTTTCTTGGGCATTTTGAAAAATTCATTTAATTCAGCTGTCAATCCGGATGGAACTTTGTCGAATATTGTATTTGTAAAAGACTGGACTCACATCTGGCTTTATTTTGCAGCTTATTCTTTGGTAATAGCTATTCTTTTTGGATTATTTTTCAGGCATAAACATTCTGTTGCAGATGTTGAAACTATTAAGCATTAATTAATTCATAATTATATTGGCATATTTTTATATACACTTACAGAAAAATAAAGTTTATGAGAAAAATAATAACAAGTGTCGTTTTGGTTTCTTCTTTCCTTGCGATAGGAAATATTACAAGTAGCTGTAGTAAAGTAGAAGATATTATTGATGACATTTCGGTGCCGGTTCCTTTGACAATTCCATTGGATTTCAATGCGGAATTCCCATTTGCAATAGATAATAATGTTTCTTTGACCACTCCAGAAATTCCTGTAACTCTTGATGTTAATCAAAAGATTAAAGATTATAACGAAAATTTATCAATCAATAATTTGAAATCAGCTAAACTGGACAAATTCAGTATAGAAGTTGTTGAAGGAAATACTGTGCCTTTAGATGCTATAAAAGATGCTGAAGTTTACTTTAAAACGCCAAATGTAGGAACGGTTTTGGTGGCTAAATTTACAGGTAATACCAATCCGACTTCTGTTACATTTACACCCACTAGTGACGATTTAATCAGTCATTTGCAGACCAACCAGCACACTTTCTACCTGAAAATAACAGGTGGTAAACTTGCGGCTGGTAATATGAAAATCAAAGTTAATACAGGCTTTAGAATATCAGTAGGCTTATAATATAAAAGATGACTTAGCGGTCATCTTTTTTTGTGAAATCTTCGTAAGGATTTTCTTCACTGAAAAGTAAATTGAGAATCATTCCAATAATCACGCAGGTATTAATGATCAACCATAAAAAATGGGGAATTGGAATGACTAAGAAAGGATTATAAAGTATTGCGAGCGAGAAAAAGATCTTGACATCCAATTGGTCTCGTCTCTGGAAAGCATCGTAAGCGAGCCATCCAAAACCTGCAAATAAAATATACCCGGAAAACCTGTAAAATAAGTAAGGCATTTGCAGAAAACATAGTATCAGAATTCCCGCTAGAATTAATTTTAGAAGCTGATGCATATTTCTCAGTTTCTTGTAAAATTAATAAATAAATGTTTACGTTCTAATTTATTATTGGATATTTTAAATAATTGATAAATATAATTAATTATGATAAGTTATTTTATAAAAATAGAAAATTGTATGTATTATTCGAAAACAAGATTATTCTGGATTGCCAGAGATTTTAATTCAGTTTCTTCCCATTCTTTTTGGGCGTTACTTTTCAGCGTAATTCCACCTCCAACAAAGAGAAAAGCGTAATTCTTAAAGAAGCTTGCACATCTTAAATTTACAAAATAGTAAATGAAATTTTCTGTCTCAACCTTGATGTATCCTGCGTAGAATTCTCTGTTAAAATGCTCAATACTTTTGATGCCTTGTGCGCAGAGTTCTTTCGGAAAGCCGCAAACGGCTGGCGTTGGATGTAATTCAGAAATAATTTTGTCCAGACTTTCCGGGCTTATTTCCGCCGAAAAGTTGGTTTGAAGATGTTTGATATTTCCGGAAATCAAATCTCTGGTTGGGGATATTTTCAGGTTAGATGAGAATTTTCTCAAAATTGACTGGATGTAATCTGTCACCGCTTTTTGCTCCTCAACTTCTTTTTCTGTCCAGTTTTCTTCCAACGGAAGCGTTCCTGCAAGGCTCATTGTTTCAAAGGAATTATTCCTTTTATCAAATTTTCCCAGGACTTCGGAAAATCCGCCCATCCAGATTTCATTATTTTTCTCGAAAAGATAGCAGAAAGCAGAAGGGTAGCTGTTGCAAAATTTGAGGAAACTTTTCGTTAATGATAATTTTTTCTCGGAGTCGATGTCAAGGTACATCAGTAGTTTTCTTCGGGAAAGAACTAATTTTTTAAGTTCATTCTTCTCAATGAAATCTTTGGCCTGCGAAATTTTGAGAGCATAAGATTCCTGAGTTTCTTTTCCGATTTCTATTAATGAGCTTTTGTTTTTTGGAGAAACAGTCTGATTTTCAATTTCCTCTTTCGAAATTTCTTTGATAGATCCCTTAAAATCCAAAATGGTTTTAGAATCAAAACTGACGAAGGAAACCTGTTTTTCTGATGAATTTTCTAACGTGTGAAAAACCTCTGAGTCGGGCAATCTGAAAACGAGCATATTGATTAAAATAAATTAAACTTTGCCAACAGGAACAATATTATTCGTCATTGTCGTGTGGTTGATGAGGTTTCCCTTTTCATCACGGATTTCGATTTGGGAAACGTGCATTGTGTTTCCTTTTCGGATGAAAGTCGCCGTTCCTGTCACGATTCCCTCTCTTATGGCGCGCAAATGATTGCTATTAATATTAGTTCCGACAGGAACCGATTTGGAAAGGTCCAGATTAATTAACGAAAGACAAGATCCTAAAGTCTCTGCCAAAACGCAACTTGCACCGCCGTGCATAATGCCGTATGGCTGATGAACTTTCGGTGTTACAGGCATTGTTGCGGTCAAATGGTCATCTGAAACATCTGTGTAAACAATGTCTAAAGTTTCACCAAGAGTATTTTTACTGGCTTTGTTCAGGCGGTCAAGGATTTCTGTTTTTTTTGCTTCGTTCATTCTTAATAAATTTGCGGATTCCAGTTCTCAGGATGTTTCGGCGTGATATCATATCTGACATAGAAATCCTGAATTTCCTGCATGATTTCTTCAAAAGTATGCGTTTCTAATTTTTCGTAAGGAATTTTGTAACCAAGATTGATGGTTTTTCTTTTGTAATCTCCTCCTGCCAAAACAATTGGAACTTTCGCAGCCATCGCCATATTGTAAAAACCTTTCCGCCATTTCGGAACCCAGCTTCTGGTACCTTCCGGCGTTATTACAAGACTGAAATCATCTTTTTTGAACTCATCTGCTACAAATTTCACAAGGTCGTTTTTTTGCGAACGGTCGATTCCAATTCCGCCAAGACCTTTTACAATGCCGCCATAGAAGGCTTTTGTATGAGCATCTTTGATGATGACTTTTAATTTTTTATCCAGCGTCCAATACGCAAGATTACCAAGAATATATTCGCTGTTATCGGTATGTGGTGCGACAACCAGGATGCATCTGTCCAGATTGTTGACATCGCCTTGCAGAACAACTTTCCAGCCAATAAGTTTCAGAATGGCTTTTCCTAAAAATTTCCTCATAAACAAAAAAATAAAGTACAGCGACAAAGCTATACTTTACAAATTTACAAAATATGTTTATTTTCTAAGAAATATCTAGATATTCTTTACATTCAAAAAAGGCTGGAGAAAAAATCGACCAATTTGATGGCGATAGCAATTACAAGTTGTATCATTTTATAGTAGTTTTTGGTTAGAAATTAATTTTCTGAAACAAATTTAATAAATTAATTAATAGTATTGATAGTAATTTGGTTAATTTTTTACTAAATTTTTAATTTATAGTCGGGTAAATTACGGCATTTGTAAGATCCAAAGGATTATAGCTTTTCAAAATGTGATTCTGCATCACTTTTGCCATTTCCTTGAATTGATCTTTGCTTGTAATTTTGGTTCCTCCAACCTGGAAAGTTCCCGGTGGTACATCATCGAACTTCTCTCTCAGTTCTTTCATCGGATCGTTATAGAATTTCAGCATTTGTTTGTGCATATCTTCAATTTTGACATTCAAAGGTTTTTTGCCTGCAAAAGCTTCCAGGAAATCTAAGGTATCATAAGTCTTTTCCAGCTTCTGGCTTTTGGCTAATTTGAAAATAAAATTGTCTTTGCTGTCATTCAATTCAAAGATCAAACCTGGCAAGCCTCGGAATTTGTAAGGTCCTTCTGAAATATTGACGTCTTTGGCGAACCAGGCTGTCCATTCTCTTCCTCCAAAATTAGTCGTCGCTTTTTGCAGGGTGTATTGTCCTGAAGTTTTGGTTTCATTTTCCAGTTTCCAATCCATTTTGTCTGTGGTTTGGTACGAAAAATAATCCATCATCATTTCGTAATTTGTGTTTTGATAAGAATTTTTATCTCTTTTGATGGCCGGCGTCTGATTCCAGCTGTAGTTGTGTCCGCCTTTTTTATTAATAGAATCGTTCAGAATGTTTTCATAGTCGTAAAACTTAACATCGGTTGGATTGATGTCCAAAGCCATATTTACCTTTCTGTATTCTGTAGATTCGGAATTAGGCTTGAACTGATATTCGTAAATAAAACGGTGTGTTTGTGCTTTTGATAAGGTGGTGAAAACTACCAAAAGAAAAAGTGTATAGATTTTCATATTAACTTGATTTTAATAAAATTGAACTTGAGAGTAGAATAATAAATAAAATAAATCCTGTGATTTGCCAGATGGTTGATGGCTCTCGGTAATCGTGTGTTTCTGAGATTTTGATTCCTAAAATAGGTTTCAGCTTATTCCAGTCCCAGGCTACTAAAACTAATGCTGCAAAAAGCATTAACGAAGTGATGACCCAGGTTCCGGTAAAATGCATACTGATTGTAAGAATGCAAATGTTGAGAATAATTCCAAAAAACATCAAAGCGCCTAAAGTTGCAAATCTCTGAGTGAATAATAGTAAGGCTGTCAGCAATTGACAAAATCCTAAAAACTCCCAGTAAAATCCCGTTCTGTACATCGCTTCGAAATAGTAGCCAATCGGATTATCAGTTCCAATGTTTGTAAATCTTTCTCCAAGCAATTTGGTAAGTCCCGAAGGAATAAAAGCAAATCCAACTAAAAACCGAATGCCAATGATCATAAGATTCAGCGTTCTGTTGTTTCTCAGTTTTGAGTACATAGTTTTTAGTTTTTTTAAAGAAGAACTAGAGGAAAAGCGGAAACTCTTTACAGTTTTTGACCCGCTTTTCGACTAATCCACTCTCAATTTTTATTTGGTTTTGATATTGATTTCTTTCTTTCCGTCTTTGATGTTGATGTTAAGATCTTCTATGCTTTTCTTAACTTTCTCATCAATTTTCATTCTTTCCAAAACCACATCTGCAGAATCTTTGGAGTAATATTTCCCATTGATTTTCACGCTGTCGCTTTCGTCAGAGTTGTACTCGATTGTCGTTCCGTTGATATTGATTTTGTTTTTCTCAACCGTTATTCCGTTATTATCCTCATTGTCAGAATCGTTGTCGTCATCGTCATTATCATCGCTTACATTTACCTGATATTCTTTTTCATTAATAATTTTCGTATTTCTAGGAACTACAAGTTCATAATCCAGTCTGTAGTTTCTGAAACGGTATTCATAAGGATATTCGAAGTAGTTAGGTAATATAATTTTGTTCCCTACAATTTCCACCGGTACTTTCATTTTGAGAGGCTGGTTGTATCCATCCGCTTCTTTTTTCACAATCAGATATGGTGTTTTGATATCATCTCTTCTCGTGATTTCTACGTGAGGATAATCTTTTTTATAGATCTTCGACTTATCAGAATAGATATTATTAAAATAAGTTTTGAAGTTCTCAGGAATTTCCACTTTTTTGCTGTCGATGTAAATGGTGTCAGCAGCATTTGGTGCAGTAAGTGAGATGTTTTCATAATCCTCATTGTCTCCGCTGTAAGTGAAGTTGAATTTTGAAGCATTAGCAGCCAATACACCTACCAAAACTAACCAGATAATTCCTAAAGTTCCCAACACAGGACCTACATAATTGAATTTAGTTTTCGGAGAGAATAATTTGATAGATAACAATAAGAAAGCAACTCCGAAGATAACTGTAGGCAAAGCCGCAATCGCTAAGATCAGATAACCCATATTATTTTCTTCAAGATAGAATCCAAGGTTGTTGTCGATTCCAAATTTCCCGGATCCGTAAGCAAATGTCATTGCGAAAAGTCCGATGAAACATCCTGCAGCCATCAGTGCCAGCCATACAGCAAGACAATACTTAAGGATTTTCAGGATTGTGTCTCCTGCAGATCCGATTTTTGGTTTGTTTTCCGTGTAGATTTCTCCAGCTCTTGTAGAAGTTTCGTTTGCAAACTGAACTATTTTCCCAGATTCTTCCTTTAGATTGTCAAAATTCAAAGGTTTCCCTTTCATTTTCAAAAAATCCGAAGCTGATTCTGCTTTTGGTAAAACAGCCCAAAGGATAAAATATAAAATCACAACTAAGAAAGATGAGCCTGGCGCTACCCAAAGGAAAAGAAATGCACCAATCCAGATCAATCTCATCCAGCTGATTTCCATTCCGAAATAAGCTGCCAATCCTGCGCAAACTCCCGCAATTTTTTGTCTTTCCGGATCACGGAACAGTTGCTTTTGAGAATTGCTGCTGTAAGAAAAAGCTCCGGTTGTTTTAGACTGCTTTTGTTTACCTTCAGAGAAATAGGCTTCCTCTTGTTCATCAATCTGTTCTGGTGTTCCGATTTGAGCAATTACTTTCTCTACGTCAGAATCATTGATGACTTCTCTTTTTCCAAGCGTTTCTTTGAAGATCTCTACCATTCTGATTTCGATGTCGTTCATCACTTCATCAGCTTCAGCGGCGTCTAGGGAATTTCTAAGAGCATTCAGATAATCGCTTAATTTTATATAAGCCAGCTCGTCTATCGTAAAGGAAAAACCAGCGAGTGCTATAGATAATGTCTTGTTCATAATATTAGTTTTGAGAGTTTGAGATAATTTGGTTTACAGAATCTGTAAGTTCTTGCCAAGTGGTTTGCAGTTCAGCGAGGAAGAGACTTCCTTTTTCCGTGATCTGGTAGTACTTTCTTGGCGGTCCGCTTGTGGATTCTTCCCATCTGTAAGCTAAGAATTCGCCATTTTTCAATCTTGTAAGAAGGGGATAAAGCGTTCCTTCCACTACATCCAGTTTTCCTTTTTTGAGAGATTCTATCAGGTCGGAAACATACATTTCACGTTGTTGGATAAGACTCAAAATACAGAATTCCAAAATTCCTTTGCGCATCTGCGCCTTTGTGTTCTCGGTATTCATATTAATTATTTGGTTTTAAAATTTCGAAGTTTAAAGTTTGATATTTTGAGTTTTATAGAGCTTCAAAACATCTTTCTTAAACTTTACATTGCAAAGATATGTAAATAGAAAGGTATTGTGCAATACAAAGTAGTAAATATTTTTTAAATAGTTATTTAATTGATTGATTATCAGTAATTAAAATTTAAATTAAAAATTTGAGAAAATTTAAACTGAATATAATTTGTTTAAAAATGGACTTTTAAACAAAGTTTTTTTGATGCGTTTAAGCAAGAGTGATGAACTTTTATAATCTGATTTTGCGTTAATATTATAAATTTTAAAAAAAAGTTTTTTATAAGGAATTCAATCTTATTATAAAAGACGGCTGAGTAAAATGTCTGGAAATAGCAGACTTTGAAATTGCCAAGAGAAATAACCTATAGATGATTATTAGGACATTGAACTTAAAATCTGTCACATTTTATTTTTGCTTTCAAAAGAAAACATTTTGTAGATGCAACAGTAAATTTCATTAAATCATAATGGAAACCCTTGAATATATAAAAAATAATTATTTAAAGAAATTCAAAAATTATTGAATTAAAATTTGCAAATGAGAAATGTTTTCATACTTTCGTAACAGATTTACAACAACGATAATGAATTTCATATTCACAACAACAACAACTTCTACAACTACAACTACAACATTTGTAGGTTGCAGGAAGACGCGTTTGTAAATTGAAAAAAAAATATTTAACAAAAGCCTTTCTGAATTCAGAAAGGCTTTTTTATTTAGCTACAGAGAAGCAAACTGTTAATAGAGAAAAGTAAACGTAATAATCGAAGCTCCGTAAGAACGAGCATTAAAAAATATAACCAATGAAAGTATTAAAATTTGGAGGAACTTCAGTCGGAAGTTTGGAGGCGTTGAAAAATGTAAAATCAATCGTTGAAAAAGAATTCAATAAAAATGAACCATTAATAGTAGTTTGTTCCGCCTTTTCCGGAATTACAAATTCTCTTTTGCTAGCAGCAGAAGAAGCATTAATTCAAAATGATTTCTCAGAAATTCTGAAAACAACAGAAGACAAACATTATCAGATTATTTCAGGATTGCTTCCAAGAACGATGCAGAATCCATTATTGATGTTGGTGAAAGTGAGCTTCAATGAGATTGAGGATATTCTGTTTAGCGTCAAAAACTTAGGCGAATTATCTGTAAGAATCAAAGATACATTATTGTCTTACGGCGAACAATTATCAAGTAAAATAATTGCTGCTTATCTTCAGTCAGAAGATTTTCCAGCAAATTATAAAGATGCCAGAGAGCTGATTGTAACGGATTCAAACTTCGGAAATGCATCAGTCAATTTCATTAAAACAAACGATAATCTGATGAATTGGAATCCGGAAAATCAGATTTATGTAACCACTGGTTTTATTTCAAAAGATGAAAATCAAGACACAACAACTTTGGGAAGAGGCGGTTCTGATTACACTGCGGCGATTCTTGGCTCTGGTTTACAAGCCGAAGAAATCCAGATTTGGACAGATGTTGACGGTTTTATGACAGCAGATCCAAGATTGGTGAAAAATGCTTTTTCTCAGCCGGAACTCAGTTATCAGGAAGCGATGGAAATGTCCTATTTCGGCGCAAAAGTCATCTATCCGCCAACAATGATTCCGGCCATCGAAAGCCAAATTCCGATTTATATCAAGAATACTTTCAATCCGGAAAATCCGGGAACTTTGATTCATCAAAAATCCGAAATTTCCAAAAGTCTAATCAAAGGAATTGTCTCCATCGAGAAAACTTGTCTCGTCAATATCATCGGAAACGGAATGATTGGGATGAAAGGTTTCAGCGGAAGATTGTTCAATGCTTTGGCAAAATATGATGTCAATGTTATCCTAATTACGCAGGCGAGTTCGGAACACAGCATTTCTTTTGTCGTCAATTTTAATGATGAGAAAAAAGCCGAAAAGGCCATCCGGGAAGAATTTGAATTTGAAATCAATGCCAACAAAATCGATGAACCGCAGTTCGATAATGAGTTCAGTATTCTTTCCGTTGTCGGCGAGAATATGAAAAAAACGAGAGGAATCAGCGGGAAATTTTTTAGCGCTTTGGGCAAAAATGGAATCAATATTATTGCCATTGCCCAAGGTTCTTCCGAGCTCAATATTTCTGCTGTCATTGAAAGAAATGAACTCTCAAAGGCTTTGAATGTTGTCCACGATTTGCTTTTACTTTCGCCAGTGAAAACCTTCAATGTGATGTTTGCGGGAACAGGAAATATCGGTAAAGAACTCTTTAAACAGCTTAAAAGAGAAGAAGAAAATCTGGAGAAAAATCACCAAATTAAAATCAATGTCATTGGTGTAACCAACAGCCGACAAATGATTATCTCTGAAAACGAAAGTTTAAATTTTGACTTAAATGAAATTTTGGATAAAAATTTGGAAAAAGCTAATTTAGAGTATTTTATAAATTCTATTTCAATCAAAAATTTACCTAATATGGTTTTTGCAGATAACACTTCCAGCGAAGATGTTGTGAGCTATTATCCACAATTCTTTGAGAATAATATTTCGATTGTAACTTGCAACAAAAAGGGAAATTCTTCCGGTTACGAGCAGTACAGTAAGTTCAAAAGATTGGCAAAAAAGAACAACGTCAGTTTCCTTTATGAGACCAATGTAGGCGCGGGACTTCCAATCATTAAAACGCTCAATGACCTCTGGATTTCCGGAGACGAAATCTTGAAAATAGAAGCGATTTTATCAGGAACCATTTCTTACATTTTCAATAATTACGTGGGCGAAAAAACCTTCGCTGAAGTTGTAAGAACGGCGCAAGAATTAGGTTACACAGAACCCGACCCAAGAGACGATTTGAACGGAATGGATTTCTCCAGAAAGATGCTGATTCTTGGACGAGAAATTGGCTTACCTTTGGAAATGTCCGATGTCAACATCAAAGATTTCCTCCCGGAAGCTTGTCTTAAAGCAGATTCGATTCCGAGTTTTTATGAAGAGTTGGAAAAGAACGAACCTTACTTTTCATCATTCAAAAATGAAGCAGAAAGTTCTGGTCAAAAACTCAGATTAATCGGAATTCTGGAAGACGGAAAAATCAACATCGAAGTCAAAATGGTTGACGCCAATCACGCTTTCTACGGACTGTCAGGAAGCGATAATATCATTTCATTCACCACTTCAAGGTACAAAAACACGCCTTTGGTTGTCAAAGGTCCAGGCGCCGGCGCAGAGGTTACTGCCGCAGGTGTTTTCGCAGATTTAGTACGAGTTACAGCACAATAATTTAAAATATCGCAAAGGCTCAAAAATTATAAAAAATAATCGCTGAAAAGCCGCCAAGAAATTTGCGACTTAAAAAAGTAAGCATTTAGAATTTTTTTGCGCCTTTGCGTTAAAAATTTTTATCATTAAATCAATTAAAGAAAATTATGTCTTTAAATACAATAAAAGTTTTCGCTCCCGCAACAGTCGCCAACGTCGTTTGTGGCTACGATATTCTCGGTTTTGCCATCGATGAACCAGGCGACGAAATCATCCTGACAAAAAACGATTCCAACAAAATCACCATCACAAAAATCGAAGGCGATGGCGGAAAACTTCCAAAAGACCCGGAGAAAAATGTCGTTTCACACGTCATCAGATTATTCTTGGAAAAGATAAATTCAACCCAAGGAATCGATATCGAGCTTTACAAAAAAATGCCACTCAACAGCGGAATGGGTTCCAGCGCAGCGAGCAGTGTTGCGGCTTTGGTCGCGATTAATGAATTGATGGGGAAACCATTTTCGAGACAGGAATTGTTGCCTCTCGCAATGGAAGGCGAACGTATTGCCTGCGGAAATGCACACGCAGACAATGTTGCACCCGCACTTTTAGGCGGAATGGTTTTGGTCAGAAGTTACGAGCCGTTGGATGCGCTAAAACTGCCTTATCCAAAAGATTTGTCGGTAGTTTCCGTTCATCCGCACGTGGACGTTCCCACAGGCGAAGCGAGAAAAATCATCAAGGAAAGAATCAGCCTGAAATCTGCTGTTCAGCAATGGGGAAATATCGCAGGATTGGTCGCCGGATTTTGCACCAACGACCTTGGTTTGATCAGCCGAAGTCTCGAAGATGTTATCATAGAGCCGGTTCGCGCAATGTTGATTCCATATTTTTACGAGATGAAACAGCTTGCTTTGGACAATGGCGCGATTGGTTTTGGAATTTCCGGTTCCGGCCCGTCGGTTTTTGCCCTGTGTGAAAAGCAGGAAATTGCAGAAGTTATTTCTCATAAAATAAAAGAGTTACTCAATCAGAAAAATATAGAAAGCGAATCATTCGTCACAAAAATCAACGACGAAGGTGCGAGAATCATTAATTAAAATAATTTGACTACGTCGAACCGCTTTGTTAGGTTTGGGCAGCTTTATCCGCCTTCCGTTCCCAATCTTTTTTGCAGAAGATTTCAGTTTAATTAGAAATTAAGTATAAGCAAAAAAGGATTTCCACTCAAGTCGGGCTGCGCTTCGCAAAGTTGAAGATTTGTCTTTTAGTCCAATTTTGTCATTCCGTAGGAAACCTAACGAAGTGGTTCGACGAAGTCAATCTAAATTGTTGAGATTCCTACGGAATGACAAAAGAGCTTTAAAATTTAATTTCTTTGCTGAGCGTAACCGCCTTTACGAACCTTAAAATATTTTCAATATGAGTAAAAAACTTTGCGGACTTTGCGTTCAATTTTTCAAACATTTAAAAAACTAAAATGAAATACATATCAACAAGAAAACAAGAAGAAACCAACATCAAAACAGCCATTCTGAAAGGTTTGGCAGATGACGGCGGACTTTTTATGCCCGAATGCATTCCGCAATTAGAATCAGAATTTTTTGAAAATTTATCCAATCTTAGTTTGCAGGAAATCGGTTTTCGGGTTGCAAAAGAATTTCTCGGCGAATCCATTTCTGATGAAAACTTAAAAGAAATCATCAACGAAGTCCTGAACTTCAAAATTCCGGCTGTCAAAATCTCGGATCACATTTATTCCTTGGAACTATTTCACGGTCCAACGATGGCTTTCAAAGATGTTGGGGCAAGATTTATGGCGAGGATGATGGCGTATTTCTCAGAAGGAAAACCGATGAAAGTCATTGCTGCAACTTCTGGCGACACGGGAAGTGCTGTTGCTTCAGGGTTTTTTAACGTTCAGGGAATTGAGGTCTATATCCTTTATCCAAAAGGAAAAGTAAGTCCGCTGCAGGAAAAGCAGCTGACAACCTGGGGCGGAAATATCAAAGCTTTGGAAATCGATGGGACGTTTGACGATTGTCAGGCTTTAGCAAAACAAATTTTGTCTGATGAAGAACTGAATCAGAAATTCACTTTGACATCGGCAAACAGTATCAATATTGCCAGATTGATTCCACAATCATTCTATTATTTCTGGGCATTTGCTCAATTACAAAAATTAGGAAAGCCAATTGTTTTCTCAGTTCCAAGCGGGAATTTCGGAAACTTAACGGCTGGTCTTTTTGCCAAGAAAATGGGATTGCCGATTCATCAATTTATAGCTTCGACCAACGCCAATGATGTGGTTCCGAATTATCTGGAAACTGGAAATTACGAATCAAAACCTTCAAAACAAACCATCAGCAATGCAATGGATGTTGGAAATCCAAGCAATTTTGAAAGAATGAAAAGTCTTTTCAATGATGATGTTTCAGAATTCAAAAAAGAAATTGAATCTTATTCTTTTTCAGATGAAGAAACGAAATCAACGATGATAAAAGTTAAGAATGATTTTAATTATATTCTTGATCCGCACGGCGCAGTTGCTTATCTTGGTTTAGAAAAGTATTCAGAAAAATTAAATGAAGATTTTGTTAGTGTTTTATTGGAAACTGCTCATCCTGCAAAGTTTGTAGAAGTTGTGGAAGAAGTTTTAAAAGAGAAAATCGAAATCCCTGAAAAACTGGAAGCTTTTAATAAAAAAGAAAAACAATCTGTGGAATTCCCAGCGGATTTTGAATTGGTGAAAAGTTATTTGATGAAGGAGAATTAATAAAACCACATAGACACATAGAGGTTAATGGTTTTAAAGGTTAAATAGAAGTAGTGCCCTATTTTATCTTGAGCTTAAAAAAACTATGTGCCTATGTGGTGAAAAAATATTAATTGTTTTTAAACAAATTTTATTTTATCAGTTTCTAATCCCAAATAAAATCATATCTTTGCACCCGAATTACATAATAATCATTAAATAATATTGGAATGTATTTAACACCAGAAAAAAAGTCAGAAATTTTCGCAAAGCACGGAAAATCTGCAAATGACACAGGAAGCGCTGAAGGACAGATTGCTCTATTCACTTTTAGAATCAACCACCTTTCTCAGCATTTGAAAGCCAACCGTCACGATTTTGCTACAGAGAGATCTCTAGTAATGTTGGTAGGTAAGAGAAAATCTCTTCTTGATTACTTGAAGAAGAAAGAAATCTCCAGATACAGAGCTATCATCGCTGAATTGGGAATCAGAAAATAATTTCCGCTTTCAAGCAAAAAACAAAAGCAACTCAATTTGGGTTGCTTTTTTTGTGGATAAATGATCTTGTATTATTTTAATTTTTTTTATCTCTATTAAACTCTATTTGTGCAGTTATAAAATTCGTAAATTTTCTAACAAACTTAGGGTTATAATTCATTATACTAAATGCTTTATCATATTCTGAATTATATTGCTCTGAATCATTAAGATAAATTGTTTCTTGAATTAATTTTCCATTTTTAAATCCTGCTTGATATTCTTCCATAGTAATATCTGATAAAGCTGATGTATGTCCAATTATAAAATTTTTATCTATTAAATTTATTTTCTTTAATAGATTGAGAATTAAATTATCATCTTCATTATTTTCAAATTCTTCAATAAAAAATTTAATTTCAAATCCGTCCATATCTAATGGAAAAGTGATTAAATCTCTTACTTGAAGGAAAATTACATCATCAGTAATAGTTATCTTTTCGTTTGTTACGATAAAGCTATAATCCATTTTTAGTGTAAGTTTTAAATTAATTATGCTTCAGCAATCTCAGATTTCCGAGAATCCCTAAACAGAAAATAAACCCCAATCAAACTCAACAAAACAAACAACCCAAAACTTATCAAAGAAAATAATTTCCCAGTTTCGATAACGGCTGGTTCAAATTTCATTTCAATTTTATGTTTTCCTGCTGGGACGTAAAGCGCTCTCAGAAGGTAATTAGCTTTGATGTAGTCGACTTTGTTTCCGTCCAGATAAACATTCCAGCCGTGTGGATAATAAATTTCTGAAAATACTGCTAATTGAGCTGTTTTGGAAGATGAATCAAACGACAATTCGTTTGGCTGATAAGATTTCAAAGCAAGAAACGCCGTTGAGTCTTTTACCAGATTTTTTCCGTTGAAATAAGCTTTATCATCTTTAGAAATTACAGCGATTTTCTTGGTGTCGAGATTTCCGGTTTCGTTCAGTTCTTCGTTTGGATTGTCCACGAATTTGATGTCAGAAACAAACCACGCATTCCCGTTGGCTTCAGGATTTGGTGTGATTTCCGGTTTTTGCTGGTCGCCCACCAGGAAATATTTGGTGTTCAGCATATTCAGGATTCTCACCGTTTTTACCTGGTCTGTTGTTGAAAAATATTTGTTGATTAAATCATCATAACGTCTCAGTTTCACAGCGTGATAACCGCCAATCGACGATTTGAAATAAGACGTATTTGTCTCACTGAAAGTTGATAGAATGTTATTGAAAATCCTGTAATGATCCTTGTCTTTTTCTGCAATTGTCTGCAAAGCTTTATTAACTTCGGTCTGTTGAAGAAGACTTTGAACAAACGTGTCGTTTCCAGCTTTGCTCATCAGATATTCCGAATTTTCTGTTTGAAATGGATAATCAGCGAAGGTTTTGTCAACGAAGTTATCGTCGTTCAGATAACGTCTGTTAACCGTCCAAAGGTCAAATAAACTCACGAATCCGATAATTAATAAAACGATGTTGACGTTCAGTTTTTTCTTTAATCCTAAAAATAAAACACCAGCCGTAATCAAAACATAAACAATCGCTTTGAAAGCATCGGTTTGGAACATAGACGCTCTTTCATCAACCAAATAATCTAATAAGAAAGGCGGAAGATAAGTTTTTTCAGTAGCGGTATAGAAACCTAAAATTCCTTTTCCGAAAACCATCAGAATCAATGTAATTCCCAAAACAGTCCCAGAAACATAAAATAAGATTTTCTTTTTGTATTCTTCGGTCAGATTTTCATCAGTAAAGAATTTATATAATCCAAGAATCGCAATGAAAGGAAACAAAAATTCCACCACCACCAAGATAGACGAAGGCGCACGGAACTTGTTGTACATCGGAACATAATCGATGAAGAAATCTGTCAAAGCTGAGAAATTGCTTCCCCAGGCTAAGAAAATTGTCAAAATTGATGCGCCTAAAATCCAATATCTGTAACGTTTTCCGGCAAAGAAAAATCCTAAAACGGCCAAGAAACAAACCACTGCACCTTGATAAGCTGGACCAGAAGTGCTTGGCTGGTCGCCCCAATAAGTCAGGCTTCCAAAACCTTTCATCATCATTTCGTATTCCTGTTGAGATTTGATGTTTTCCTGAGCCAGTTCCTGCACGTGTTCCATCATTTTGTCAGAACCTTCTTCCTGACTTGCTCCTCCCATCAATCTTGGAATGAATAAGTTAAGTGTTTCCAGTTTTCCGTAGCTCCACATTGTGATGCTTTCTTTATCCATTCCGGATTTTCCGGCTGTAGTGGAACCAGTGTTCAGAATTTGTTTTCCACGTACGGTTTCTTTTACATATTCGGCGTTGGCCATAATTCTTTGCGAGTTCATTCCAACGCCGATGATTCCGGCAACTGCTACGATTCCTGTCGAAATCAGAAAATGTTTCCACTCGATTTTTCCTTTGATGGCTCTTATTAATTCAGATAAAAATAAAAATCCTAATCCGATGAACAGGTAATAAGTCATCTGCGGGTGATTCGCACAAATCTGAAGTCCCATAAATAGGGTAGTAGCAATGAATCCGAGAATATATTTTTTTCTGAAATAAACCAATAAAATTCCGGCTACCAACGGTGCAAAATAAGCAATCGTATGAACTTTTCCGTTATGTCCCGCCGCAATAATAATGTAAAAATAAGTTGACAATCCGAAGAATGTCGCACCAAGCAAAGCGTATTTCCAATTTCTAACCGCAACCATTCCCAAAAAGAAAAATCCGGCAAACAATAAGAACAAGTAATTTGCAGGTTTTGGAAGGAACAAAAACAAATCGTCAATTTTTTTGATGACATCGCCACGAAATTGCGCACCAGTCTGGTAAGTAGGCATTCCACCGAACATTGCGTCGCTCCAGTACGTTTCATTTTCGTTATTCGCACGGTATTGCAAAAGTTCTTCTGCACCACCTTTGTAGAAAACGATATCGTGCTGCATCAGACGTTTTCCGGAGATGACAGGATTGGCATAAACCACCGCCAGCAAAATGAAAACGACAAGACTCGCAAGGATGAAAATTAGATTCTTCTTATTTTTGAACATAGATGTTAGACTTTAGATATTAGATTTGAAATCAGTATTTTACCAATTAATATCAATTTCAAAATGGCTTTAAAATTTAAATTCCAAATTTAATATTAAAAAACCTTTCAGACTTCATAATCTGAAAGGTTTTGTGTTTATTTTATGTCGGATTTTGACTATTGTTTTTTCTCTTCTTTTATTTCTTCAAAATCTACAGTTTCTGCGTCCCATTTTACTTTAGGCTCAGGCATTTTTTTCGAACCCGTCTGTTCATTTTGCTGTTGATTCTTAGGATTCAGATTTGGGAAGTTTTTATAAAATGCATTAAAAAACAATCTTTTCAAAATATTCCAGACGAAGAATATGATGATGGTTGCGATAATGAATTCGAAAATGTATTTCATTTCCTTATTTTTTTATTTAATTCTAAAATCTATTTGTAAGAAGGATTGATGATAATAGACGTCGTCGAGTTTTTGCTCATGCTCTGCGTTTGCTTTCCGTCAGAAACACTTTCTTTTTGGGTTGTTTTGATGCTCAAATTCTGGTTCAGAAGCCAGCCTGTATTTTCATCGATGATGATTTTGCCGCTTTCGGTTCCGCCAACACTCATCGTATGCGTCATTCCATTTTGAGTTTGCTTATCAGATTTTGAAGGAATCACACCAGTTACACTGATTTCCGCTTTCCCATCCTCAACTTTAGTCAATGTAAATGTCAAAGTTTGTTTAACTTTTCCAGGAACAATGTCTTCAGAATCTGTCCATTTATCACCGATTTTTGCTCCTTTTGCAGGAAGAAGTTTCAGGTTTTTGCCTAATTGTTCTTTCATCATTGCTTCATTGAAACCAGTTTTGAAACTTTCTATAAAAGCTGTTTGCTGTTTTGTATCTTTCACAGTTCCGGCAATTGCTTTTTTCAGATTGTTGTAAACGGCATCAAATCCAGTTACAGATTTAATGTTTCCATAAGAATCCATTTTCACATTCAATTTGTTGCCTGCCAAGCCTTTGCTTACCAGATAATCCATTTTAAGAGCTTCCTCTTTTGGTGCCGCCTGTTTGGTGTCAATGGTTATCGTTTTTCCGTTCGAAGAATTAGACATTCTTTTTCCGGTCATATTCAATGTCAAATCGTAAATATTGTTTTTGAAATCATTGACAGTTACAGACATTTCGTCCGTAGTTTCATTGGTTCCGGACATTGTTTTTCCGTCTGGTGTGTTCAAAGTTTGAATTTCTCTTTGATAAGAAACCAACGGATAAGTTACTCCTTTTTCCAAAATGAATTTCTGCTTGTAAACGCCGCTGCTGTCAGCAATCGCTTTCGGTTTTGAAGCTTCCTCTGCGGAAACTTCTACCGTTACAGTTTCGGTTTTTCCTGTTTTCGGATCAACTCTTGTAATGGTTTTCGTTTCCTTTTTACAAGCTACCAATGTTATGGCGATAAGCGCGAGCGCTGTTATTTTTTTCATAATTGATGTTTGGTAAATGAAATAAGGTTTAAATTTTTTTAATCCTTAATTATTCATTTTTAATTATTAATAATTTTCTGTCTCACTGCTTCATAAAGAATCGCACCACACGCTACAGAAACGTTCAGGGATTGGGTTTTGCCTTCTATCGGCAATTTTATTTTTTCGTCCGAATGATGAAGTACTTCTTTGGAGATCCCAGTTTCCTCATTTCCCATTACGATTGCGCAAGGTTCTGTAAAGTCCACGTCGTATATCAATTTTTGCGCCTTTTCTGTTGCTGCAAAAACTTTGATCCCACTTTGCTGAAGAAAATCTACGGAATGGGCAAGGTTTTTTTCTTTACAGATTTTAATATTATAAATCGCTCCAGCCGAAGTTTTAATCGCATCGGAATTAATTGGTGCACCACCTTTTTCCGGAATCAAAATCGCATCAACGCCCACACATTCTGCAGTTCTACATATAGCTCCGAAGTTCCTGACATCGGTCAATCTGTCAAGAATCAGGATAAACGGTGTTTTCCCTTCTTCGAAAAGTTGAGGCAGAACATCCTCTATTTTATGGAACGGAACATCAGAAATAAAAGCAATTACACCTTGGTGGTTTTTTCTGGTGAAACGGTTGAGTTTTTCTACGGGAACATAGTTCGGACGGAGATTGTGCTTGGCCAAAAGTTGCTTCAGTTCGAAGTAAATTTCGCCCGTCAAAGCGTTTTGTAAAAATATTTTATCTACGGTTTTTCCGGCCTCTAGGGCTTCCATCACTGGTCGCAAACCGAATATGAAATCGTCTTTTTTCTCTGGATTCATTAATGAGATTTTGTTTTGCAAAAGTAGTCTTTTTGAGATTAATTTTATCTTAACAAAATTGTAAAGTTCTGTATTGAACCACAAAAGTCTCAAAAGGAAATAATTTATTGAAGAAATTTAGAATAAGAGAAAAAAGAAAATCTTATAGAAAGTCTTTTTTAACTTTTGAAAAACAGATTAGAGAATAAAATTTTGTGATGTTTGTGGTTTTTTTAATCAAGCACAAAAACCAAAAACTCATCATTTTCAGTTTTGAATTTCAGATCACCGGTTTTTCTGTAATCTTCGAAAAGTGGTGTGGGGAAAGTGTCGTCGAATTGTTTGGTCTTGAAGAATTTTCCTTTTATTTTCAGTGGAATTTTCTTGATGAGTTTATCTGTCGTCACTGGAATTTTGAATTTTCTCTTTTCCGGATCTTTGGAATCAACGTAGAAACAATGTGCAATTAAGTCAGCTTTGTCAACGTATTTTTTATAATCAGCAACTTTTACGAAATTGGGAAGATTTGTATCATCCCAAGTCAAGTATATAACTTCAATTTCCTGAGTTTTGCTGATAGGTTGGTAATACTTGAATCTCTCATTCTCAGATTTTGAAAATGATAACAGCATTAAAAGCAAAGTCGGAAAAAGAAATCTAAGATTCATTTATTTTTGATTTTGAATAAATCATTTATCAATTATAACTCATCATCTATAAACTGAGTCCTTCTCCAATCAACGCTCTTTTCTGCGCAAGAATGTAGCCGTAATGAATACTTTCGTGCATATTATTAAAAATAATTGCATCCTGAATATTCTTAAGATCGATTCCAAAACTTGTGGAATAAGGTGTGTAATCCGGGAAAAAATCGCCGTCATAATCCTTCATCAGGATTTTTGAAGTTTCAATAAGAAGATAGGCCAGGTCTTCCATTTCGGATTGCTTTACATCCACATTGGCAAATGTCCCTTTTTTGTAAGTTTCTACCCAGTATTTGTCGATCCGGAACTGATTTCCGCTAAGATAATAGCAAAGCAATTGTTGTTGTGCAATACAATGCGCGATATTCCAATAGATGTTATTATTAAAACCGTCTGGTATTGTCAGAAGATCTTTTTCCGAGGTTGTTTGTAAAATATTTAAAAGGTTTTTACGGATCTGTCTATGATTGGCAAAATGATAATTCATTTTCGAAGAGAAATTTAATTAGCTCAAAGTTATATTAATTATAAATAAACGACAAATTATCCATATTTATTAGCAAAAACAAAAACAGTTTGCAGATAACTTTCGACTTCTAACTTCCAACCTTAAACCTTTTAACAAATATTTAACGCAAGATTGGCAATTCTTATGTTTGCTATTGCTGGATTTTATGTGAAATTTACCAATTATTTTTATTAATTAATATGTCAGAATTGAATCAAGCAGAAGATATCAGACAACTTACCGAAAAAGTAAAAGAGCAGAATTACTTTTTCTCGATCCTAAAACAGGAAATCAACCGCGCCATCATTGGGCAGGAATATATGATAGACCGTTTGCTCATCGGACTTCTTGGCAATGGACACGTTCTTTTGGAAGGTGTTCCCGGATTGGCAAAAACATTGGCAATTAAGACTTTGGCCGAAGCGGTCGACGGTCAATTTTCCAGAATACAGTTCACACCGGATCTTTTGCCTGCAGATGTTGTGGGAACGATGATTTATAGTGTAAAAGACAACGATTTCAGTATCAAAAAAGGACCAGTTTTCGCGAATTTTGTTTTGGCAGATGAGATCAACCGGGCGCCGGCAAAAGTACAGTCTGCACTTCTCGAAGTGATGCAGGAAAAACAAGTGACGATCGGTGACGAAACAATGGCATTACCAAAACCTTTCCTTGTTCTCGCAACTCAAAACCCGATTGATCAGGAAGGAACTTATCTGTTGCCGGAAGCGCAGACCGACCGTTTTATGCTAAAGTGCAAGATCGATTATCCGGAATTTGAGGATGAGCGAAAGATTATGAAAATGATTTCAACGCAGGATATTCCTCTGATCAGAAAAGTGGTGGATTTGAATCAGATTATTGAAGCTAAGAAACTCATCAATCAAATTTACCTTGACGAAAAGATAGAAAAATATATTCTTGATATGGTGTTTGCAACCCGTTATCCTGAAAAATATGGATTGTCCGAAATCAAAAATTATATCAGTTTTGGTGCTTCGCCAAGAGCAAGTATCAATCTGGCAATTGCTTCCAGAGCTTTTGCATTCATCAAAGGAAGAGCATTCGTAATTCCGGAAGATGTGAAAGAAATTGCAAAAGATGTTTTGAGACACAGAATTGGATTAAGCTTCGAAGCTGAAGCCGAGGAAGTGACTCAGGATGATATTGTGAATAAAATTCTGGCGAAGATACAGGCGCCGTAAGAACGGGAGAGTTCTGTAGGAACGAAATGTTTGTAGAAAGAAGAAAGTAAATTTAAGACGGCTCGCTAGGAGTCGAACTTACAAATTGGTTAATCTGTTGATAGTGGTCAGTCGTCCTATTGTTTTTGAAAAAACTAAGAGGTCTGAAAACTATCAACCGATGACCGACAAAAAATAAAGAAAGTAAAGTGCAAATAAAAGACATTGTCAAGAAAGTAAAGCAGATAGAAATCCGCACTCGCAAGAAGACGGAAGCATCGCTTATGGGACAATATCACAGTGCATTCAAAGGACAGGGAATGACCTTCTCCGAAGTCCGCCAATATCAGTTTGGCGACGATACCCGAAGAATGGACTGGAACAAAACCGCACGTTTCCGCGAGCCATTCGTCAAAGTAATGGAAGAGGAAAGGGAACTCACAATGATGCTCGTTGTGGACATATCTGCCTCAATGGATTACGGAACAAAAACTCAGTTGAAAAGAGAATTTGTCGCCGAAATCTGCGCATCACTAGGATTTTCTGCTGCGGGAAATAATGACAAAGTTGGATTGATTCTATACGCGGACAAAGTTCTGAACGTGGTTCCGCCACAGAAAGGACGAAAGCATGTTTTGTCCATCATCAGTAACATTTTGTCGGCAGATTACGTTCCTTCAAAATCCAATCTGGATGTGGCTTTCAATTATATGATGAGCGTTTTCAAAAGAAAATCTCTGGTCTTTTTGTTTTCAGATTTCGAAGATGAATTTGACCAAAAAATCCTGAATGTGACCGCAAGAAAACATCAGGTTTTAGGACTTCGTGTTTTTGATGAAAAAGATATGGAGATTCCGGACATCGGTTATGCGCTTTTTCGAGATGCAGAAACAGGTCAGCAAGTCTGGGCAAATACTTCCAGCGCAAGATGGCGATATGAATTTGCGGAACAGCAGAAGCGGAAAATGCGCCAGACAAAAGAGGAATTTGAGAATTCGTCCGCTCATTTTTTAGATATTAAAACCTCCGAAGATTACAGTAAGTTTCTGTATCAATATTTTAAGAAATAAATTTCAAGAAACAAGAGTAAAGAGTCAAGATTAAAGACAGCAAAATAATGCCTTATAGAATTTTCAAAATATTTTTTTCGTTTTTCATTTTAATTTCAACATTAAATTTATCTCAAACCTTATCGTCAAATCTAGATAAGACCACTCTGGCATTGGGTGAAGTAGCGCTTTTTAAAATTCAAATCACAGATCTTCAAGGGAAAGATGTTCAGATTGCGGCCAGAAATGAACTGCTTCCTTTTCATTTTGAAATGGTAAATGACAGTATTGCAGTTCAAAAAGATATTTATCTGAGATCTGTGAAATTTGCTGTCTTTCAGGAAGGTAAATTCACAATTCCGGAAATCGAAGTTAAAGTTGGCGACAAAATTCTGAAAACCATCCCTTACGAAGTTGAAGTCATTAATACAGCCAAAAAAGGCGATCAGATTAATGACATTATGAAGAATAAGGAAGTCCGGCTTGATGTTAAGGATTATTGGGAATTGTACAAATTCTATGTTCTTTTGGCTTTATTAATCATTGCAATCATTGTTTTGATCTACGGAATTATCAAGTATGGAAGAAAGCGTAAAGACAGTCCTGCAGTTACTACAAATCAAACTCTTAAAGATTTGGAGAAACTGAGAAAGAAAAATTATATCGAAGACGAGAATTTCCGTGCTTTCTATGTAGAATTGATTGAAATTTCCAGAGCTTTCATCACTAAACAATATCAGATTCCTGCAGATGTTTTGCTGACAGATGATCTCATCACTTATATGAAATCGACAAATGCCATTTCTCAGGAAAACGAAAAAATTGTGGAAGATATCTTTCTTCGTGGTGATCTTGTAAAGTTTGCGAAAACAATTCCAAATCAGGAAATAATGTCCAGAGATTTTGCGGAAATCCGTGAATTTGTTAAACGTTCAACAAAAGATGTGGAAGCAGAGAATCTGAGAAGCATGAATAACGGCGAAAAAGAAAATTTCAGAACCAAAAATCCATAAGTTTTTCTTCAATCATTTATCAACCATCATTTATCAATTATAATTAATCCGTGAATTTCGAATTTTACAGTCCGTGGTTTTTATTGCTTTTTATTTTGTTTATTCCATTAATGATCTTGGATGCGGGCAAAAAAAAGAGTAGGGGAATTGCTGTGCCTTCGGTTCAGAATATGCGGCCAAGCGGAAATATTTCCCTGGTAATGGCTTTTCTGAGAATTTCAAAGTATTTTATTCTTACGGCTCTGATTATCGCTTTGGCAAGACCAAGAACTTACACGGTTTCTCAGGATCGTGACGAATCAAAAGGAATTGACATAATGCTTTCTGTGGATGTTTCGCTCAGTATGCTGGCAAAAGATCTGGATCCGGACAGGCTGGAAGCTTTGAAAAAGATTGCCGTAGATTTCGTCAATAAAAGAGAAAATGACAGAATTGGTCTGGTAGCATATTCCGGAGAAGCGTACACAAAAGTGCCGTTGACGACGGATCATCAGGTTGTTGTAGATGAACTTAATCAACTCAATCCTTTGGAATTACAACCCGGAACGGCGATTGGCGAAGGATTGTCCGTAGCAGTGAATCATTTGAAAAGCAGCAAAGCAAAAACTAAGATTATCATTCTGATGACAGATGGCGTGAATACCATCATCAACGCCATGCCACCACAAATAGCTGCAGAATTGGCAAAAAACAACGGTATCAAAGTTTACACCGTTGGGATTGGAAGCAACGGATTTGCCGCTTTTCCAACAGGAACCAATATTTTTGGAGACATTGTTTTCACGGAACAAAAGACAGAAATTGATGAAAATACATTGATGGATATTTCACAACTTACTGGGGGAAAATACTTCCGTGCAACAGATAATTACAGTCTGCAGACGGTGTATGATGAGATCAATCAATTGGAAAGGTCGGATGTAAAGACTTCCAAATTGTATAATTATGAAGAATATTTCAGGATATTCCTTTGGGTTGCTTTAGGACTTTTGCTGTTGGACGCATTGTTTCGTTGGGTCATTTTTAAAATTTTGAATTAAGCTGATGAATTGGTCTTTAGGAAATTACTGGTATCTTTTATTACTGCTGCTGCTACCTGTCATTGGTTACTTCATTATCCATTATATCCGATGGAAAAGCAAGAGAAGGAACATCTTTGCAGAAGACAGATTTCAGGAGGTTTTGTTTGAGAAAACATCCTGGTTCACAAAAATTTTTCCGGTTCTTTATCTCTTTGGATTCTTGTTTTTAATCTTTGCCATCATCGATCTTTTGGGAGGAAAAGAAGAGATCAGCGTAACTCAAAATGTGAGCAGTACAATCTTTGTTCTAGACGTTTCCAATTCGATGAATGCCCAGGATATCCAGCCAAGCCGATTGGATGAGGCTAAAAATATCATTATCAATTCGCTTCAGAAAATGACCAATGATAGAGTAGGAATCGTTGTTTTTGCGGGCGATGCTTATTCAGTAATGCCTTTGTCCAGCGATTATTCTGCGGCAGAAACATATCTTTCCGGCATCGAAACCAGCGTTGTACAAAACCAGGGAACCGATTTTCTGAAAGCAATGGAAGTGGCCTCTCAGAAATTCAAAAATATTAACAAAGGTTCCAAAAATGTTGTCTTAATAAGCGATGGCGAAGACAATGAAGGCCACGAGGAAGAAGCCATCGATCTGGCAAAAAAACAAGGCATCAAAGTCACAACAATTGGCGTAGGAACAGAAGAAGGTGCGCCCATTCCGGAATATTATTATGGACAATTAATGGGCTATAAATCCGATATGTACGGAGAAACCGTAGTTTCCAAATTACAGACAAAAGCGCTTAATAACATCGCTTCGTCAACAGGCGGAAGTTACTTCAATGGGAATAATCTAGACGAGGCGATCAATCATCTCACTACCGAATTACAGAAAAATACAGGCTCCAGTTCCACAACCATCAGCTCTCAGTCGGCGGTTCATTACTACCAATACTTTCTGGCAGCTTCTTTAATTTTCTTTTTCCTGATTTATTTATTCAATCCGAAGAAAGATTTCAATTTATAGATTAATTTGGGCAGCCATTTCCGCCCTCCGTTCCCGCTATTTTTTGTCAGAGGATTTCGGTTTTTATAGATACGTCAGGCAACCACAAAAAATGAGCTCCACTCAGGTCGGGCTGCAGCTTCGCAAAGTTGAGGTTTTTATCATTATTTCAACGTTTACTCTTCCATTGAATTTTTCAAAAAAACTATCAATATCAATCTGCAAAATTTGAAAGAAAATATCAATCTCAAATTTTAAACTTTTACATTCAAAAAATGGTATTTTCCATCCTTATAATCGGCAAAAATATGATGAAGACCATTGCTGATGATGATCTGTTCCGCACCAATTAAGCTGTTGTATCTTGCAATCTGTTCAAAGTGGATTTCCTTCAAAGCAATATTCGGCGCTTTGCATTCTATTAAGATTTTCGGCTTTGTTTTTTCGGTGATCAGAAGGTCGATTCGTTTAGTTGTTCCATTTAATTCAAGCTTCTTTTCTAGGATGAGAGATGACAGATTCTTCTTTTTTACAAACCGGTAATAATGCAGCCAGTGCTGTCTTACCCACTCTTCAGGCGTCAGTACAAGCCAGATTTTCCTTACCAGATCATAGATAAAAAATGTATCTTTGTCTTGTTTGATTTGCAAATCAAAGTCATTTTCAAAATTAAGTTTCGGAACCTGCATACGATAAGATGAAAGAAATAGATATTATCCTCAAAAATATTAAAAATAAAGAACTATTACCGGTTTATTTTTTTCACGGCGAAGAGTCCTTTTATATAGATCTGGCGGTCAAGCATTTTGAGCAGGACGTTTTGGAAGAGGATGAGAAAGCTTTCAATCAAACCGTTGTTTACGGTAGAGATACCAATTATCCGGAAGTTCTTTCATTAGCAAGACAATATCCGATGATGGGCGACAAGCAGCTGATCATTGTGAAAGAAGCACAGGATATGAAACTCAATGATGACGAATCCAAAGCGTTGGAAACTTATCTGGAAAATCCTGTGCCTTCGACAATTTTGGTTTTTGCACATAAGTTGAAGAAATTGGACGCAAGAAAAAAGGTTACGAAAACTTTAGCCAAATTCGGAATGCTTTTCACTAGCGAAAAGATGAAGGATTATCAGCTTCCAACCTGGATACAAGGCGAAATGACCGTGATGGGAATCAAATCTGCACCCAACATCAGCCATCTTCTGGCAGAATATTTGGGAAATGACCTTTCCAGAATTGCCAATGAACTCAACAAACTGAAAATCGTTCTGAAAGACGGCGCCATTCTGGACGGAAAAATCATCGAGGAACATATCGGGATCAGCAAAGATTTCAACATCTTCGAACTTCAGAATGCTCTGGCTACAAAAGATCAGGCAAAAGCTTTCAGCATTGCTTATTATATGGGCAAAAACAAAAAGGCAAATCCTGTAGTAATGTCTTTTGGTTTTCTGTACAAATTTTTCTCAGATCTTATCATTTATCATACACTCACTGGTCAATCGCCTCAAACCATTGCTTCACAGATGGGCGTTGCGCCGTTTGCTATTAAGAATTACGCAGAAGCCGCAAGATTCTATCCTTTGAAGCACGCTACCCGCGTCATTTCAATTCTTCGTGAGATGGATCTCAAATCCAAAGGTCTTGGTGTGAGACAAATGGAGGATGAAGAGATTTATAAAGAATTGGTTTACAAAATCATAAAAGTGGACGAATTGAAGGTTAAGGTTTAGCAATATTATTTGCCATTCACATCAGCCACATTGATACTTTAGATAGGTTTTGAATAATTAATTCACGAAATTTGTACTCGCTTTTTCGCATAAAGATTTATATTTGAAAACTTATAAATTGGAACGGAAATCGCTAATCAATTAGCCTTAAAAGAATAAAATAATTTAATTTTAAAAATGGAAAACAATATTTTAGATTGTGTCATTGTAGGTTCCGGACCTGCTGGTTTTACAGCGGCCATCTACGCTGCCAGAGCAAGTCTGAAACCCGAATTATTTACAGGATTGGAGCCAGGAGGACAACTCACAACGACTACGGAAGTTGAGAATTTTCCAGGTTATCCGGATGGCGTTACAGGTCCGGAAATGATGTTGCATCTGCAAAAGCAGGCAGAACGTTTTGAAACCAAAGTTCATTACGAGATGATCACAAAAGTAGAGTTTGCCAAAGAACGTGGCGGAATCCACAAATTAAGTACAGGTTCTCGCGAGATTCTTGCAAAAAGTGTAATTATTTCTACAGGAGCTGCTGCAAAATATTTGGGATTGCCGGATGAAAAAAAATATTCCGGTGGCGGTGTCTCTGCGTGCGCAACCTGCGATGGATTTTTCTACAGAGGAAAAGATGTTGTAGTTGTAGGAGCCGGAGATACAGCTGCAGAAGAAGCAACTTATCTTTCTAAAATTTGCAACAAGGTAACTTTGTTGGTAAGAAAAGACCATTTCCGAGCATCAAAAGTGATGGTGGACAGAGTAATGAGTACATCTAATATTGAAGTAAAATACAACCACGAACTTATCGGTATAGAAGGTGAAAACGCTTTGGTAGAAAGAGCAAAAGTGGTGAATAATTTGACTGACGAAGTTTCTACAATAGATGTTCACGGGATTTTCATCGCTATTGGTCACAAACCAAATACAGGCATGTTCAAAGGACAAATTGATCTTGACGAAAACGAGTACATCATCACCGAAGGGAAATCTGCAAGAACCAATCTCCCTGGTGTATTCGCAGCTGGCGATGTGCAGGATCACCATTACAGACAGGCTATTACGGCTGCAGGAAGCGGATGTATGGCCGCGATGGATGCAGAGAAATATCTTGGAGAATTAGCTGGCGAAAACCATACCTGGGTAGAGCAATAAGCATTAATTACAATATCATAAAATCAAAATACACCGGGAAATTCCCGGTGTATTTTTTAAAAAAAAGAACTATTAAAACTAATATATATGATTGTGTTTGTTTTGATTACTTATCGCTAAAAGCTAGATTTCTTCTTGTTTCAGGTTGATTTCTGCTTCTGTCTTCTTCTTTGCTATGGATTTTATAGTACAAATAAGCAATCAAGGTTGGCTTCTGGAAAATTTTGTAATATCTGTATTCTGTATGGAAATGACGCAGATTGATCTTGTAAAAATCATACCCGATCACGACCAAAAGACATATGCTGATCACATAAAATACCCGGAATTCTAAACTGTAATAAGTCAGTCCTGAAAAGATAGCTCCCAGAACATAAGCAGCCATAATGCTCATCAATAACTTTGCTCTGGCAATGAGCTCCGGATTTTTCCTGAATTTTTTCTGAGTAAACATCGAAGCCAAAATTCCCAAATCCGTAGTAGTTCCTGTAAGGTGAGTTGTTTTCACAGAGAAGTTGGAGATACTTGCCGTCAAACCATTTTGAAGACCTGTTGCGAATAACATCAATGCCACCAAAACTTCTGTCTCCTGAAGGGTTTTCTCATAAAAGAACTGACCGTAGATTCCGACTGCCAAAAGACATAGGATTTCAAGAAAAATCGGCAATGAGTGTGCGAAATATTTACTCTTTTTGTTAAGATTGATAACGCTCATATTTGCTACAAATCCTCCGAAGAAGAATAAGAAAATCCATCCACCCACAACTGCAACCTGAGACCAGTTTCCCTGGCTGATTTCTGCCGCAAAAATGGCATAATGCCCTGTTACGTTGGAGGTGAAGGAAAGAAATATTAACAGAGATGCAATATTTATAGTTCCTGCCGTAAAAGCAGTCAGCGTCCCCAGTCTTATATTGTCTCCTAATGTCCTGCTGTTACTATAATTTCTTAACATGATATTTACTTTTATTCATTAATTTTAAACTCATCATTTCAACTTCATCATTCAGATTTTCTCTATAAAAAGATTTCTGCCAATCTTCCTTTTTCCGGAACGTATTCCTGAGTTTTTGTTACAACTTCCTGAGCCTCTAATATTTTGTTTTTCTTGAGGTAATTAGAAATATCGAATTGATTTTTGCTCAGGTTTTTACTTTTGGCAGATGCGTAATAAGCCTCGTCTACATTTGCAGCTTCCAGATAATTGTTGAAAGTTCTTTGGAAACTTCCGGTGAAAATATCACAAGTTACCTTGTTGATCAGATTCGGATATTTGTTACTGATAATGCTGTACGCATCGCAGAATTCTTTTGGTCTTATTTTGTTGAAGATAGAACTCTTGGTAGAAAACAAAAGATCTCTGATAGAATCTCCCATATCATAACCGGAAACGAAAAGAATGTTGTATTTATTCTCATCATTTTGATTATATTTCTTTTTCAAAACTTTTTTCAAGATGTCCAAAGATTCAAGCGAAAAGTCGGTTGCAATTAAAATGGTTTTGGTCATAACTTTAATATTTGTGAGTTGTTGTTTTTTGATACTACAAAACTATATCCGCCAAATTAGAAAGTCTTTGGAACCAAATTAAAATGTAATGAGAGAGATTAAAATGAGATTAGAATTTCATTTTTGGATACTAAATGAATCTAAACTTGTCATCCTGCAGTTGCTGAAGGATTTGAATTAAAACAAAAAAATATTTATTAGTGTACAGAAAAAGCAATCTGAAAAGATTGCTTTTTTGATTTATTTTACTTTTTCCAAAAGATAAAGTTTTCCGCCAGAGAAAGCTTGCGTGGGCATCAGACTGCCTTCAAGAATCATTGTTTTACTGCTGATATCGATGACCGAAATATAATTGCTGGAATTGATTTCGATATAGTTTTCCTTCTCTTTCGTCAAAGGGTTTTTACCAAAATCGAAGTCATACTTCTGCCAGCTTTCTTTTTCGGTACTGCAGTGTACCGGCTTGAATTTTGACCTCTTGGAATTGAAGATAATCTGGTCAAAACCATCCGCGCAGTCACTGGTAAAGGAACTTTCCGGATTCTGATCCGCGCTGAAGTCTGCAAAAGATCCGTGATAAATTCCGACAATTTTCCAGATACCGTCTATTCTGTCTTTGTCAATTTTTCCATTGGCCTTGCTTACGGCCCAGCTCACGCCTTTTACAGTACCTTTCACGGCTTTGTATCCAACTTTTGCAACGCCTTTCACAGCTTTTGCAGCCGTAGAGACGATGCAGGATTGCAGAACAGCTAAGGCAAATAATGGAAGGATTATTTTTTTCATAACATCAGATTTTACACGAATATAATACATATAAAGTACTTATTTGGGTAATCTAAAAAAATACTTTGATGTATTAATTTAAAATCTTAATAACTAAAAGTTCTAGACATTTTCTACCGGAACGAAAATCGGAAAGCTGATCTGCACCGTAGTTCCCACATTTTCCTTAGAATTAATGATCAATTCTCCGTTGTGAATCCTGATGATATTCCGTGCTAAGGGTAATCCGATCCCGTAACCTTCATAATTCTTCGTGTTGGAAGCGCGGAAAAACGGATCATAGATTTTATTAAATTCAGAATCCGGAATACCAATTCCATTATCTTTTACAATGATGTAAACGTGCGTATCTGTTGCTCCTAAAGAAACTTTAACTTGCTGAAAATTAGAATATTTGCAAGCGTTATTAATGATATTTGCCATTGCAAGATGAAGGAGCTGCTCATTTCCCTGGACTTTTAGTTTCTTAGGATTATCCGGCAACATACTGATGTCCATAAAAACATTGTTCTTGGAATTGATTCTCGTAGCAGTTTCTATAACATCCCAAAGAAGCTGATCCATACGTAATTTATCCATCTTCTGTATTTTGCCGTCAAAACCGGTCTGGGCAATCATCAGTAACGCTTTGATTTTTTTGTCCAGCTTTTCTGCTTCATCCAAAATAATCTGAAGTGTTTCCTGATAATGTTCCTCGGATCTCTTCATAGAAAGCGCTACATCCGCTTCTCCCATTATGGATGTAAGGGGAGTTCTTAGTTCGTGTGACACATTTCCAATCAGGTGGTTTTGGGTTTCGAAGGATGTTTCCACTCTGTTCAGCATATCGTTGAAGGTGTCTACCAATTCATTCAATTCTTTGTTTCCGGGCTGAGGTTCCAAACGCAAATGCAGGTTTTCTGTACTTATTTCTTTTACTTTATTGGTGATTTTTAATATCGGTTTGAACAAAGTCTTAGACAAATAGAAAGAAAATATCATTGAAAAGAAAAGTGCCAGAATCATACACGTAATCAGCGTTCTTTTGAGATACCCCAGATAATAAACCACATAATGGTTCTTTGCAGATGCAATTGCTATATAGTCTTTGTTGTGAGAGCGGAAACTTTGACCAATGTAATAAAGCTCTTTGTCATTATAATTGGCTACTCCTTTTTTCACAATGTTTTTAAAGAAGGTATCAGGAATGTGAATCTGATGGGAAATCCTGTTGTAATTGGAATCTTTTGGGATTTCAAACACATAATCTTTTTCCATTGGTAATTCCTCTTCGCGGGTCAGATTTGTAATGATCTGATTGGTGGTTGTATCAATATGAGGTCTGCTTTTCTCGATCTGAACAATCGTAGTTGCACGGATTTTCAGCAATTCATAAAACCTCTGATGCGAAAAATTAACGATCGAAAAATAAACCAATCCGCTGAAAAGCATAATGACCACTGTAAAAACAAGCATCAGAAGAAGCATTGTTTTAGTTTGATTGGTAGAGATTATTTTCATCATATTTTAAGGTTTTTTCAGGACGTATCCCATTCCTATTACGGTATGAATGATTTTGTTCTCATCCTGGCTATCCAGTTTTTTTCTGAGGTAATTCACATAAACATCTACCACATTGGTTCCCAATTCATAATTCACGCCCCAAACAGCATCCAGGATTTCGGCTCTGGAAATTACTTTTTCCGGATTATTGAGGAAATAGAGTAGGAGCTTATATTCTGTGGATGTAAGCGAAATTTCTGTTCCGCTCCGCGTTACCTTTTTGGTATAATCGTTTACGGTAAGATCTTCGAATTGGTAAGTGTTTTCATCATTTTCAACTTCATTGGAGTCTGTTCCGTTGCTGTGTCCGCTTCTTCTGAGTAATGATTTTATCCTCGCCACAAGTTCGATAAATTTGAATGGTTTTACCAAATAATCATCACCGCCACTTTCCAGTCCCAGAACGATGTTTTCGGAAGAATCCAAAGCTGTAAGGAACAAAATTGGAATTGTTTTGTTCTTTTTTCTGATTTCTTTGCAGACTTCCAGACCATTGATGTCTGGCAGCATAATGTCCAGAATGATCATATCGAACTCATTATTCTCAACCATTCTAATTCCTGTAGAACCGTCCAGCGCAACTGAAATTTCGTAATCCAATTCCTGAAGGCCTTTTTTGATAAAGGAAACAACGCTGGATTCATCTTCGATCAGAACAATTTTTTTCATAGAAATTAAAATCAAATGGGTGTTGATTTTCAAAAATAACGATTTAAAATTTAACTCAGATAACTAACCTTTAAATCTAAAGTCGATTTTTCATAAATTAGCCTAATGAGAAATTTAGTTTACATTTTCCTGGGTGGTGGTTTTGGAAGCGTAGTGCGTTTTCTGATCTCAAATTATACACAGAAGCTATGGAATATCAATGCCTTTCCACTGGGAACTTTTGTTGTGAATGTTTCCGGCTGTTTTCTAATCGGGATTTTGTCCGCATATTTTCTGAAAGTCGATAGTTCTCTTAAATATCTTTTGATCACTGGCGTTTGTGGTGGCTATACCACTTTTTCTACTTTTTCCGCAGAAAACTATTTACTCTGGCAAAATGGGAGCTATTATATTTTAATTTTATATGCTTTATCAAGTCTCATTGTAGGGTTATTAATGGTTTTTTTAGGGTTTCAGATGATCAGGAATTAATTTTTCCCTTTGATTACGAAAGATTTAAAACTTTTTCTCAAAATTAATTTGGTCGTAAAGCAAAAGCTTTTTATATTTGCACCACTGAAAACGAGAAATCGTAGCAAGTAAGGAGAGATGGCAGAGTGGTCGATTGCGATAGTCTTGAAAACTATTGACTGTAACAGGTCCGGGGGTTCGAATCCCTCTCTCTCCGCAGAAAACCCTATAAACGTAATGTTTATAGGGTTTTTAATTTTCGGGTGCTAATATAGGTGCTAAATATTTTTATATGTAATTATATATTGTTTAGCAAATCACACTACAAATTTATATTTTTACCATCCTTGATGTTTTCCATTTCATCCTCTATTTTATCAAGAAAGATAAAGAGTTCTTTAAAATCAAACAGAATGTTATCCAGATCATTTGGAGTTCCTCCCTTTAAAGTATAAGTATAGTCTACAAATAATGAAAAAAGATTTCTTTTTATAGTTTTTGGAGGGTGGTCTTCTATAAACCGAATAATAGCTTTGCTTAGATTTTCATTCAATTGTTCCATCCTTTTCTGTTTTATCAATTAATCCTTCTTCTTTGACCAATTCATCAAGGTCATTCATCAGCTTTTCCACGATGACTTTCATATGGTCTATTACTTCCTTGTCAAGACAAGTAAACTTATGGCGCAGAAATTTATGGTATTCCAAAGTGGGAATAAGTTTAAGCAGGAATCCATCATATAAATGTTGATAGCGTATCATATCCGGATTGGCGTATAAGCATAGTTGCCATAATGATTGAAAGGACAAATAGTTGGGCATATAGCAGAGCTTCACAAAAATGTAGGTTCTGCAAAACGAAAGGAAGAATAAAGCGAAAAGAAATGGTATTCCCTGATGGTTGTCATTTTCATTCCCAACCATACTCAAAAACTGCAAGCCATTGCCTTTTGCTGATTTGTAATATGAATCCAAGTCTTGGTGCAGATGATGGGGAGATTCCCAATGTGGCTCGGGATGATATGGACTTGAAGCGTAAATCCTGTTTTTACCCTGTATAATCTTGGCAAAGAAATTTTGATACTTGAATAGGTGTTGCTGAATCCAATTGCGGTCGTGGCTGATAAGCACAAAATCATATTGTTTGCCAGCTTTACTTTTAAGATAATATTGGGTCTCTTTCAATTTTTCATTACTAACATTATGAGCAATTATAAGCAGATAATAGGTAATATTGTTTCCATAGGTGGCTTTATGAAACAGATAGATCTCTTCTGTATTTTCCAACTTTATAATGATTTTGACTGCTTTATCGACAATTTTATCATTGTTATCCGCCAAAACATCGGGTATTTCAAAAGGTGTCACAATGTGACGAGGTGATTTTTTGATCTGTTTTTTCAATTGGTCTAAGCGTATTTCTATCATACTGAAAAGACTTTCTTCTGCAATACCAATTGCTTCAAAGAATTCGTTTTCATACATAAGTTCATCCTCACGAGCTGATCTTCTTGCTTTGTCAAATAAACTGATCAGATAATATTTCTTTCCATTTTGTTTTACAAAATATTTTTGAATCTCAGGAGTATAGGGTACTAAATTATAAATGCGCTGGTGCAGGTTTTTTGTATCAGAGGAAGATCCTGTATATAGGTTTTCAAGATATTCCAAGTCATACCTAATCACCTTTTCATAGCTGAGGAAAACACTTACAAACGATTTGTCCTTAATGAATTCACGTGTTTGAGACAATAATAAATTGTGATCGTGGTAAAATATTTCCTTGTAATTTTCAAACTTTTTGTTGAACTTTTTCCAATTTCTATCAATCAAAAGGTGATTTCCATAATGCTCATTTTGATAGATCAAAGCAGATGGTTTGCAGTAATATTCAACATAGGGATGTCCTGAGTCAAACTTATGATGGAGTTGAGTATTGTAAAATAGATGGATATGCACTTTATGCTCATAGTAGGCTTTTTTTATCCAGTGTTTTTGTTTTAACTTATCAATATCCTTTTGGTGTTCCAAATTAATAATTAGATGAGAATCCTGAGAATGTACACTTTTGTTATAAAAGATCTGAATGACATTGTAATCTTGGTTAACCTGTTTGATTGCACTTTCCAAAACTTCGTTTTCGAGTTTTAAGAATGAAAATTGTTCTGAAGTTTTCATATTAGTAAGATTTTGGATTGTGATTTTCGATATTAAAGTAGAAGTAAATAGCCTCAAGAATCACACGCATTAAGGAGAACCATATCATTAAATCAATATGCACCTGCAAATCTTTATCTTTCTCAAGTTTCAGAATATCATCGATAGTAAAATCTGGATTGCCAATCTTCTCAAGGAATTTTTGGTAGTATTCTTCGCCAGTAACAGAAAGGACACTCAGAAAAAGTTCATTTAAATAATCATCCAAAGGGATTGAAGCAATGATATAATTTTCAGCTTGATAGGATTTATCATTTTTAATTTCATCCGCAGGAATAATCCGCCCCGATTGGTCTATAAACTCGGGAATGCTTGAAATCAGAAATTGTAGGTACGTCAGTAACCCAGCAATTTTCAGATTGGCTGAATCAATGTCCGGAATCTTCATATTTCCCGAAAACAGTTCTTTGATCCTGTACTTTTGTATCAGTCTGGGATAGCGGTCAAACAGTTCAGTGACTTCCGAATTTCCTAATTTACCTAATAGCAGATAGATTCCTTTATTCAGTTCATCTATCTGCCTTTTGTCCGACAGTAATTTAAAGCTCGTTTCCACCATCTCTATTGAGTTGATGATTCTTTCGTTCCTTGTTTTTTTATTTCTCATATTAAAATTTTAGAGAAATAAAGGTGGTAAGCTGCCGTCAGGTATTCAATGCTTTAGCAAGGTTTAATATTCTACTAGGCGGATTTCTTATTCTTTGTTTTTTTTGATGCCTCTTTCACTTATGATTTTTGCAGCATCCAGCATTTTAGTCAAATGAATGAATGGCGTAATGAAATCATACTCAAACTCTTCTGCAAAGGGCGACAAGGACAGATGTGTTATTTCACAAAGAAAGAAATCAAATTCATCGGGTGTTTTCTCGTCAAATGCTTTTTGAAATACTAAAAATGGATTTTGATATTCCTCGCTAGTAAGTGAAGCCTGCCCAAGAATTGACCACTTTTCCGGAGCTTTTCTCACTTTCAATTTTTTATCTTTAGTTTTTAAGCTAAAACACGCTTTCAAAAAAGAGCGAAAAGCAGTATATATAATAAATGTTTGTCCCGGAGTGCCTGCCTCATAAGCTTCCAGCTTGTTGGTGTGAAGTAGAAAATGATTCAGTGTTTCTTTATAATAATCTAAATTGGCATATTCAAAAAAGACCTCTAAAAATTCAAAAGGGTTTTCGACTTCCTGACCTGCCCAAAAGGAAGTTTCCAAAGATATTTTACTCTTTTTCATTATTACCTGTTTTTATTTTTTTGACACCTCTTTCACGGATTATTTGTGCGGCATCAAGTATTTTAATCAAATGGATGAAATGCGCTGCATTGCTATCCGCTGGTTTATCATAAGAATTGGCTAATGAGAAATAGACAATTTCTGTAATAAAATATTCAAACTCTTTCAAACTAAATTCTTTGAAAGCTTTTTGAAAGACAAGGAAAGGATTTCGATATTCTGCATCTGAAAGGAAACCTTGTAACAATAGGGATTTATATTCCGGAGGATCATTTAGTTTCCATTTTTCACTTTTGAATTGTATGAGGTAGCTAGCCCTAATAAACGATCGAATGCATAGATGAAAATGAAAGATCAGTGAAGGGTCATCCTTCATCAAGACCTTGGGCTGTGTTGAATAGTTGATTACATCACATAGTCTTTCTTTTACAGCGACTAAATCATCCATTCTGTAAAAGGCATCTATGAGTGTTAAACAAGAATGCTTTGTGTCACCATCCCAAAATTCAGACTCAAAATCTATTTTCTTCTTTTTCATAATAATTAGATTAAATGATTAGAAGCGAATTTCAAATCTTAAAAATGGATAATCAATACTAAAAGCGGGTATTACATCCTCAAAAAAGGATATTTTACAGGATATTTTTTTAACTTTACAATTCAGACGATTTAACAGAAATGGTTTTATCTTTGAGCCTTTAAAATTTGATAACCGCTATGGAACAGAAAATACATCAGGGAAGAAATGTAAAACGCTTTAGGGAGATGCTCGGCATTAAGCAGGAAGCATTAGCTCTTGACTTGGGCGAGGAATGGAATCAAAAGAAGATTTCTTTGCTTGAACAAAAAGATGTGATAGATGAAAATTTGCTGAAAGCAATATCTCAAGCACTGAAAATTCCTGTTGAAGCTTTCCGAAATTTTGATGAAGAACAGGCAATTAACATTATTTCAAATACATTTGATAATGGAGCTTTCTTAAATACAGGGCATACTTCTACATTTAATGTTAATCCAATTGAAAAGATGGTTCAATTACACGAAGACAAGATTGCATTATACGAGCGTATGTTGAAGGAAAAAGATGAAATGATGGAAAGACTTGAAAAGCTCATTAATAGATAAAAATATAAGTAATTCGGGATAATCACTTTTTCATAGGAAAGGCTCAACTAAGGTTGAGTCTTTTTATTGTTGATTTTGAAATACTCTTTTTATTATTTTCACTATTTAATTATTTTTAACGCTATGGATATGTCACGATAGAAAACATTCTTCATATATACGCTAATTGATCTGTCCTGTCCTTGCTTCACCTACAGATAAGGTATGGACAAATCTCTTTGTGCATAAACAAAAAAACCACATTTTATACACCGTTTTTTGAGATGTTATTAAATAAACTCACTAATTTAGCACCAGACAAATTAACGTTTGACTATGAACAGAATTAAGGAAGTGTTGGAACAAAAAGGAATTAAGCAAACTTGGTTGGCTAAAAAACTTGGAAAAAGCTACAATATGGTAAACGCTTATGCTCAAAACAGACAACAACCACGATTGGAAACTTTAATGGAAATAGCGGATATTTTGGACATAGACGTGAAAGAATTGCTAGTTTCCAACAAACCTGAACAAAATAACTAATGAAATCAACCGAAATAAAGCATAACGTTCAGAACCTGATTGACAACTTCTCAAAAGATGAATTTGTCTTTGATTTATTGATTGCATACGGCATCTCTAAAACGTCTGTAACCCGACTAAAAAAAGGAGATTACAATCTATCCAAAGTTGATGGAGAAATATTATACAAAAAGAAAATATTCTTTAAAGTTGAAGCCACTGACAAATTGTTAAGCAGTATTGAATCCATTACAAAAGAAGAGCGGATTTTAAAACAACAGCCACGATTTGCAATTCTTACCGACAATAAACAAATAGTTGCCAAAGACCTGAAATTAGGTAAGAACTTAGATATTAAACTAAAAGAGTTACCCAATTATCACGATTTCTTTTTGCCCCTTGCTGGCAGCGAAGTTTACAATTCTGGCAACAACAATGAAGCCGATAGAAATGCTTCCTATAAAATGGCTTCTTTGTATGATTTGTTGATTGATGAAAACCCAACTATTTACAACTCAAAAGAAAGCATACACAGCCTTAATATTTTCTTATCTCGTTTATTATTTTGTTTTTTTGCAGAAGACACAGAGATTTTTAAAGATGAAAGCATTTTTACAAATACACTTGTTCAACACACTACTCAAGATGGCTTAGACACAAATTTATTTTTAGATGATTTGTTTGACCGTTTAAATACCGAAAATGTAGAACATCTTCCAGAATACCTTAGAAAGTTTGAATATGTAAACGGTGGTTTATTTGGTCAAAAAATAAATGCACCACTATTTAATTTCAAAGCGAGAAAGACATTAATTGAACTCGGCGAACTAAATTGGAAAGATATTAACCCAGATATTTTTGGGTCAATGATACAGGCGGTGGTAATTCCTGAATACCGAAGCGATTTAGGAATGCACTACACCTCTGTAGAAAATATCAAAAAACTGATAAAACCTCTCTTTCTTGATGAACTCTATGAAGTTTATGAAAATGCAACAACAGTAAACCATTTAAGAGCACTTATCAAAAGAATCTCCAAAATCAAATTCTTTGACCCAGCTTGTGGTAGTGGAAATTTCTTGATTATTACCTACAAAGAAATACGATTACTGGAAATACTCATTTTAGAAAAAATTACGGATTTAGAAGGACAAAGTCCCACTATAAAATGGACTGCAATACAGCTTTCGCAATTTTATGGTATTGAAATAGATGATTTTGCCCACGAAATGGCAATACTTTCACTTTGGTTGGCAGAACACCAAATGAACAAAGTGTTTGAAGAACGATTGCTTGATTACGGAAAATCGAAGCCTATATTACCATTAAAAGAAGCAGGACAAATAAAACAAGGAAATGCGACAAGAGTAGATTGGAATATCGTATGCCCAATTTCTTCAGCAGACGAAGTGTATGTGATTGGGAATCCACCATATTTGGGAAGCAGAAATCAAAATGAAGAACAGAAAAAAGACCTTGATGCATCAATCAATATGATTAAATCATATAGAAAACTTGACTATATCTCTGTTTGGTTTTATAAAAGTGCTAATTATATAAAAGGTTATAATGCTAAATCAGCTTTTGTTTCAACTAATTCGATTTGTCAAGGTGAGCAGGTTGGAATTTTATGGAAGCCCATTTTTGAAATAGGAATTGAGTTTGACTTTGCGTACACGGATTTCAATTGGACTAATAATGCTAAAGGAAAAGCAGGTGTTACGGTCGTGATTATCGGATTAAGAAATATAAGTAAAATCCCAAAATACTTAATTACAGATGGAATAATTACAACAACTCAGAATATTTCGCCCAATTTGGAAAACGGTACAACAAAAAATATTCAAAAACAAACTAAACCGTTGAGTAAATTCCCTGAAATGAGAAGAGGAAATATGCCCAACGACCAACAGTTTTTAAGAATATCAAAGGAAGAAAAAGACCAATTGATAAATAAATACACTGAAATTGATAAAATAATTAAAAAGCAAGTTGGTTCAGATGAATTCATAAACAATATAGAAAGATATTGTTATTGGATTAGTGATGAAAATCTTTCTTATGCTTTGACAATTCCAGAGGTTAAATTAGCCATAGATAATTGCTACAATTATAGAATTACCAGTAAGGACAAAACATTGCACTCTCAAGCTTTAAGAGCTCATCAATTCAGAGAGTTTTTTGAATGTAATGACAATTCATTATTGATACCTATAGTTTCGTCAGTAAATAGAGAATATATACCAATAGGATTTGTAGATAGGGATACTATCATTCCAAATTCAGCACAAGTTATTTATGATGCCAATAGCTTGATTTTTGGAATTCTGACATCCAAAATGCACAATGTATGGGTCAAATTTACTGCAGGAAAAATGAGAACAGATTATCGATACTCTATTTTTCTTTGCTACAACACTTTTCCATTTCCAGATATCACAAACAAACAAAAGGAAAACTTAAACCTCTATGTTTTTGCCATTTTAGATGAACGAGCCAAACACCCAAGCAAAACAATGGCACAATTGTATAATCCAACTACAATGCCCAAAGGTTTGCTACAAGCACATCAAGAACTCGATACTGCTATAGAGCAATGTTACCGTTTGCAACCTTTTAAAAACGATACCGAGCGTTTGGAATACTTGTTTAAACAGTATGAAGAAATGTTGCAGAAAGACACACTTTTTGCGAAGCAAAAGAAAACGAGAAAAACGACAGTGAAATAGTATGGAAGCACAACTAAATATTGAAGTAAGGAGCCGAATCCTCGAATACTCTTTATTCATTGAGGGGTCAATTAATGATTTACTCCTATTAAATCTTGGAATCTATAATGAAAAAGAAAAGACAAGGCTATTTAGCAATAAAGGGAAATTAACCTTCCAAAACAAAATCGATTTATTATTTGACATTGAAGTTTTATCGAAAGAAGAAAATTCAGAGTTCGAACTTTTGATGAATATAAGGAATAAGTTTTTACACGATTTAGAATGCAACTCTTTCAATATACTATTTAACGAAAAGATTAAGGATAATGGTCTTCAAAATCGATTTAAAAAATTTCTTGAGGAAGGACAATCAATTTCTGATGAAGAAGCCTGTAAAAAGGCTTGTTACAGTTTATTTCAAAAAAACATTGACACAATTAAGAAAAAAAATAGTGAAAATATAAAATCTATAGAGAACAAAAATAAATTATTCCAAGTTCAAAATGAACAAATAATATACTACATAGATTTTATTCAAGAACTTTTAAATAAGGTATCAATAGCAACTGAAAATGCTGAATTGGAAAATCCAAAGGTTGCAATTTTAGGAGAGTATATTCTAAAAATATTAGAGGAATCTGTCCAAAAACTTAATAGCGAATCAAGAACAAATATTTATGAAGAATTTTTCAATTCTAATGAAAACATTAAAGCAGCTTTCGGCATAAAAGGAGAACTTAAAGAATTGCCAAAATGGGATGATTTTAACTTGAAAAACAATCATAAATCAAGCAATTAATGTCAAAGCATACTAAAATAAAATCCCAATTCAATCAATTCATCAAGACTTTAAAAGTTGATGAATTAACATCTTATGAAATTAAATTAGTCAATTTGATAACTGAAAATTTTGATTCCATTGCAAGTGTCGGAACAGCGGCAGGAAAAAGAGCTTTATTATTAAATGATTTGATTAATCAAAATAGAGATAAGATTAGTACGAGCTTACCTCAAATAGAAGACAATAAAAGCGAAAACGTCAACGATATTTCACGAATAAATAGTATTGAAATTGAGAATTTCAGAGGTTTTGCTTCTAAGGAATCTTTTGACCTTGATAAACCAAAAATTTTAGTTTATGGGCCAAACGGAAGTGGTAAAACAAGTTTTTGTGAAGCATTAGAATACTCGTTACTCGGATATTTAAGCGAAGCAGATGCAAAAAGAATTGATGTAAAACACTACATAACAAATCTTCATACTGGTAAATCCTCAAAACCAATTATTAAAGGGATAAACTCAGAAGGAGAAATTATTGAAATCAATGCCAATCCTGACAGCTATTATTTTTGCTTGATAGAGAAAAATAGAATTATTGACTTTGCTCGTTATTCATCAAAAACGCAAGGACAACAAGAGAATTTATTGGCTACGCTTTTTGGTTTAGATGAGTTTTATTCTTTCATAAACGGATTTACTGATAATATCACTGGTAGAATACCCGTTGAATCTCAAAAACAAAACGAACTCAATAAAAAAACACTTGAAATAGAAGGATACAAACAAAGTATTAAAACTTCTAATGAAAAACTCGTTGAGCTTGAAAAGCAAAAACAGACTATTTCTGAAAATTGCAGATTAAACAAGGCATTTGATAAATTGGATTTATTTATCAATGGAAATCAAGAAATAAAAGGCAGAATAGCTCTTGTCGATGAGGAGTTACAGAAGCCTAAAGGCCAGTTGTTCACTCATTCATCAGTTAATGAACTATTTGAATCTATTTCCAACATTGAAAAAAATCTTTCAACTTTTGAAGTAAATAATACAAAGTTTGAAGAAGAAAAAGAGAAAGTAGACTTTGTTGAGTTATTTAGATTAGTTGAGAATTTTGAGGAAACTCTTTCCGACAAATGCCCTGTTTGTGAAACACCAGTAGAACAAGCAAAAGTTAATCCATATGAAAATGCTAAAACCAAACTAAATGAGCTTGAAGGTATTGCCAAAATCCAACAAGATAGAGACAACGCTTGGAGTAATCTAGTTTCGGAAGTTTATAATTTCACTATTGACTTTGAGGGAAGAAAAAAAAGTGCTGATGAATTAAAAGTTGAGATAGCTGTAAACATTCCAGAACAACTCAAAAACTTTCAGAAGGAAAAATCGGAACAAGAAAGCTATGTGAAAGATTTAAAAGTGTTTTTTAAAAACATCAAATTACATAAAACCAGTTTACTTGCATTAGAACAAAAGATTACAGACACAAATGCTGTTTCAAATAAACATATAGAAACCCAAAATCAGCTACAGGCAGAAAGAAAGAACTTATTAGCAATCAAAGGGCAGATAGACCAGTTAAAAGCCAATACCAAATCTCATAAAGATATAGTAAGTTCGGCAGAAAAGGGGATAAAGGAATTTGATGCAATAAATAAAACACTCATTGAAGAAGTTCAAAAAGAAAAGATTTTAATAGATGATAATAAAAAGTTTGTAGAAGCATACTCCGCATTGTTGCAAAAACTCAATAAATATAAAAGAGAATTGCCTTTATCACTTGTTTCAAATCTTAATGATTTAACAAAAGCCTTTTATAACTTCATAAATCAAGGCGATAGTAAATTTGAGTTAATTGAAAATATTGTATTGCCTTCCAACGCAGGAGACAGAATAAAAGTTTTTTTTCAGGATAACCCTGAAATTGAATTGGATGCAATGCATATTTTAAGTGAAGGTCACACAAGGTGCTTAGGTTTATCCATTTTACTTGCAAAAGTTGTTCAAGACAGACTTCCATTTATAATTTTTGATGATATAGTAAATGCTATTGACCACGACCACCGTGGAAATATAAGGGAATTGATGTTTGATAATCCAATTATTAATGAAAAGCAAATAATTATTACTTCTCATTCGGAAGAATACATTAAGGATATTGAGAATAAACATTTTACAAAAAATGGTTTTGAAAGTGAAAGAATATTGTATGCGTTCTTAAAACCAACATCAAAAACTGTTCGCAAAAAAGAGACAACAAAACATTATATAAACAAAGCTTCGGCACACATTGAAGAAAATTCGTATCGAGACTGCTTAATGGAGTGCCGAAGAGCTCTTGAAAATTTAAGTAATGCCCTATGGAATAAAGCAAGTAAAAAGTATAATTTTCAAATAAGTTATAAAGTTAGAACTCCAAACGCACCGCCAGACTTGATGGGAATTGTTAATTCTCTTAAAAAAGAACTGACTGCACTTAAGGTTACAGACTTTGAGAATAGTTTAAAAATTCTTACTTGGCTAGCAGGTCTTGAAACTACAAATAATCAAATATGGAATTATTTGAATAAAGGTACACACGAAGAACCTGACCGTGATGATTTTGATTCAAAAATTGTGGAAGAAGTTTTAGAAAGTTTAATTCAGTTAGAAGCCGAATTACATCAAAAGAAAGGAAAATGAGCAAGGAAAATCAAAATAACGATTTACAGCCTATAAACAACTTTGTTATTTTCAAAACCGAAAGTGGCAAAGTAAATATAGACGTTTTTTATCAAGACAAAACGCTTTGGTTAACTCAAAAAACAATAGCTGAACTCTTTGAAAAAGGACGTTCAACCATAACCGAACACCTTAAAAAAATATTTGAAGATGCCGAATTGGATGAAGCTTCAGTATGTCGGGATTTCCGACACACTGCCGAAGACGGCAAAACCTATCAAACCAAATACTATAATTTAAGAGCCATAACAGCGGTTGGCTACAGGGTAAATTCCCAAAGAGCCATTGAATTTAGAAAATGGGCAACTGAAATTTTGCACGAATACATCATCAAAGGTTTTGCTATGGATGATGAGCGATTGAAACAAATCAAACATTTTGGAGAAGATTATTTTGAAGAAATGTTGGAGCGAATCCGTGAGATTCGATTAAGTGAGAGACGTTTATATCAAAAAATTACAGACATCTACGCTCTTTCTGCTGACTATGACAACAAATCGGAAATTACCCAACACTTTTTTGCTTCGGTTCAAAATAAACTACATTGGGCAATAACAGGGAAAACGGCTGCCGAGATTATTTATACAGAAGCGGATGCTACCAAAATTTATATGGGTTTAAAAACTTGGAAACAAGCCCCTGATGGAAAGATTTTAAAAAGTGATGTAACTATTGCCAAAAACTATTTGAATGCAAAACATTTAAAAGCTTTAGAAAGGATAGTCACATCTTATTTAGACTTAGCAGAAAACCGAGCAAGAAACAGGCGGGTAATGAATATGAAGGATTGGGATAGCTTTTTAGTTCAATTTTTGGAATTGGCAGATTATCCTATTTTAAAAGACAATGGCAAAATATCAATGTTGGAAGCAAAGCTAAAAGCCGAAAGTGAGTATGATAAATTCCGTGTGATTCAAGACCAAAATTATGTTTCCGATTTTGATAAGGAGATGAAAAAATTAATAGACAAGAAAAAGAAATAGCCAATGCAAAATTTAGTACACGTAACATACGACCAAACAGGAAAAAGTAAAAGTACCAATGCGTTTGGTATGCGAGAGATGCAGGAGAAAGCGTATGAAGGTAGAACTGCACAATATTTATTGCTAAAAGCACCTCCAGCATCAGGTAAATCGAGGGCTTTAATGTTTATTGCTTTGGATAAATTGCAACATCAAGGCATTAAAAAAGTAATTGTTGCTGTTCCTGAAAAATCCATTGGAGCATCTTTTGGCACAACAGAACTAAAAAAATATGGCTTTTTTGCCGATTGGAATCCAAACCCAAAATACAATCTCTGTACACCAGGAGAAGAAAAAAGTAAAGTAACAGCTTTCTTAAATTTTTTAGATTCTGAAGAACAAATATTGATTTGCACACACGCTACGTTGCGTTTTGCCTTTGATGGTTTAGACGTAAAAAAATTAGATGATACTTTGGTAACTATTGATGAATTTCATCACGTATCAGCAGAAGGCGACAATATTTTAGGACAGGTTTTAAAAAGCATTATGGCTAATTCGAATGCTCATATTGTAGCTATGACAGGTTCGTATTTTAGAGGCGATAGTGTACCGGTTTTAATACCAGAAGATGAAGCAAAATTTACGAAAGTAACCTACACTTACTACCAACAATTAAACGGCTATGAGTTTTTAAAGTCATTAGGGATTGGCTATCATTTTTATACAGGTAAATATTTTAAAAAGAATACTGAAACAGGAATTTCTGCTTTAGCAGAAATATTAGATGAGAATCAAAAAACAATTATTCATATTCCAAGTGTAAACTCTGCAGAATCTTCGAAGCTTAAGCACGATGAGGTTGACCATATTATTGATGTTTTAGGAACAATAGAATATCAAGATGAAATCACGGGAGTGATACACATAAAAAGTCACAAAACAGGCAAGATTTTAAAAGTTGCAGACTTAGTTCAAGACAATCCAAAATCAAGGGATAAAATAAGTGGGTATTTACGTGAAGTAAAATCGGCAGATGATATTGATATTATTATTGCTTTGGGAATGGCAAAAGAAGGCTTTGATTGGCCTTATTGTCAACACGCTTTAACCATAGGTTACAGAGGTTCGCTGACAGAAATTATTCAGATTATTGGCAGAGCTACGAGAGACAGCAACAATAAATCACATGCTCAATTTACCAACCTCATTGCTCAACCTGATGCAGAAAATGAGGATGTGAAATTGTCTGTAAACAATATGTTGAAAGCTATTACAGCATCTTTGCTAATGGAGCAAGTATTAGCGCCAAACTTCAAATTTAAACTAAAAAAGGATGAAGATGAAGACGACGACGATACGGATGATGAAACCACTATTAAAATAAGAGGATTTAAACTTCCAACTTCTCAACGAGCCAAAGACATCATTGATACGGACATAAATGATTTGAAAGCAAAGTTATTGCAAGACCCTCAGATGCTTAAAGCAATGCCAGGTAATGTTGAGCCAGAAGTTATTAATACTGTTCTAATTCCAAAAATCATACGAGAAATCTATCCTGATTTAAGTGATGAAGATGTTGAAGCAGTTAGGCAATATGTAGTGGTTGATTCAGTAATAAAAAACAGCACTATTGAGGAACAAGGTGATAAGAAATTTATTAGAATGGCAGGTAGTTTTGTAAATATCGATGATATTCATATAGACTTGATAGACCAAATAAATCCTTTTCAAAAAGCATTTGAGATATTATCAAAATCGGTAACAACACAAGTTTTAAAACTAATTGACGAGCATATTCAATCTACTAAGTTTGAAATGACCGAAGATGAAGCGATTTTGTTATGGCCAAAAATCAAAGAATGGGTAAAAAACAATAATGGAGAACAGCCCAACATTCAAGCATTTGACCATAAAGAAAAAAGAATGGCAGAAGCATTAGTATTTTTAAGAGAGTTGAAACGAAAAAAAGCACTTGCAAATGGCTAAGAAAAAACTAACAATAGAAGATATTTTTGATGATGACGACTTTGGATTATTAGATTCAAAACTCAAAACTTCGGCTGTAAAAACAGATGAAGAAAGACTGATTGATTCCTTTGATGAAATAAATACCTTTTTTGATAAGAACCAAAGAGAACCAAATAAATCAAGTATGTCTGAATATGGCTTGTTGGCAAAATTGAAAAACTTTAGAGAAAACGAAGCGCAAAAGAAAATCTTAAAACCTTTTGACAGGTATAACCTGTTAGGCTATGTTGAAATGGAAAGGCAAACAATAGAAGATATTTTTAATGAAGAGGATGAGTTGGGCTTGTTAGATTCGGATAAAGATTTAGATATTTTTAAATTCACACATACGCCAAAACCAGAAGATAGAGCGGATGCTGATTTTGTTGCACAAAGGAAGCCTATTAAAGAAAAAGAGTTTGAGAAATATGAAGCAATGTTTCAAAAAGTTCATAAAGAAATTAAAGAGGGAAGAAGAAAAATTTTGCCCTTTACAAATATTGAAAAAAATCTACACGTAGGAGATTTTTATTTAATGGATGGCTTACTACTTTACTTAGAGTCAGCTAATTTAAAAAAAGGAGAATGGGAACAAAAATCTGGTAACAGAGTGAGAATTGAAGGACGCACAAGAACAATTTTTGAAAATGGGACTTACAGTAATATGCTTTATCGTTCGTTAGGTAAACAAATCCAAAAAAATGGAAAACTTATTACTAATACTTATGAAAAAATTGAACAAGACTTGTTTGTCAATACGGGAGTTGTAAAGGAAGAAGATATTCATTCAGGTTGGATTTATGTATTGAAATCAAAATCAACCAACACGCAAATAGTGAATATTAAAGACTTGTATAAAGTTGGATTTGCAAGTAATTCAGTAGATGAAAGAATAAAAAATGCTCGATACGAAGCGACTTATTTATTTGCAGACGTTCAAAAAGTTGCGACATATAAAGTTTATAATAGAAATGCTGACAAATTAGAGGCACTTTTGCATAGATTTTTCGGCAATGCTTGTTTAGACATTGACTTGTTTAATGAAAAAGGTCAGCGACTAAATCCTAGAGAATGGTTTGTAGTTCCATTTGAAGTAATAGAAGAAACAATTCAATTGATATTAAATGAAAATATTGTGAATTACGAATACGATCCTGTTGCGAAAAAAATTAGATTGAAATAGAGCAAAAAAAAATCAAATAATCGTGCTTCTATAAGATATACAATGTCAGTTCGTAAACGAACTGACATTGATAAAAATAATTAGATTTTTAGATGTTGCGAAATAACGCATAAAATATTAAATTTGCTTTACGGTAAGGAAATGTATTGAAAAGCAAAACACTAAGTACGGTTAGGAAATTCAATACCACTATTAATTATAATATCAAATTCAGTAATAACTATTCTTATTTATTTTCCTTACTTGCTTCAAACCCATCCTTAAATCTCAGAAAATCCTCTGCTTTTTTAGGGTTCTTTTTAATCCACAATTGCATTACTTGAGTGTTTTCTTTCAATGTTTTTATCTTATTTTCATCGTAGATTTTTTTTCCTTCATTAGCAATTTCATTTAAAATATCTTGGCGCAGTTCACTTTTGGCTTTGATGCTTTCTTTGTACCAAGTGGTTGCTAAGTAGATAGAGCCAATCAACACTAAAACCGCAAAGACAAAAACACCAATTCCACTCCAAATGAATTTCTTTTTCCACCTTATGTCCTTTCCGAAACTTTCCAAATAATCTTTGCTTTCTTTTGAAAGAACCGCCTCTATTTGAGTCGGAATACTAGCAATGAATTCAGCTTTTTTAGTTTGCTCCATTTCTAAAATTCCAAATAAATTCTCACAATTTGAATTTACTACTTCCAAACTCATTTGTACCTCATTCAATAAAGTCGTATGATCTTCAATAGCAAACTCAAGTTTGATATTTTGTTCAGTATTTGCAATGTTTGACTTAACTACATTTTCTAAAAGTTCCATCCCGTCACTTTGTGATTCTCTATTTTCATTTTCCATATTAATAATTTTTTACCGTGATTATCTTCTTAATTTTCGCTTCTTTTTCCAGAGTTCATCTTCGTCTTGAGCTACATAACTAGGTTTTAATAAGTCTTCTAATAGATCACCTGCAATTTCTATTAAGCTTTCATTTTTTTCTGATCTCAAAACATCACCTATTTCATTAATTACACTATTCTGACTTAATGATTTTAACAGATCATCAAGATCAGAATCTACTACCAAAAGAGAAAACCCGACATTTTTCCGAAAAAAGAATCCGTTTTTCTCTTCACTACCACCAACTTTATTTATCCACAAATCTCGAATTTCATTTTTTTGAACGGATTTAAATTCTCCGTTATATTGGATTCTTAATGAAAATCCTTTTTGTTGTAAATGATCTCGAAATTCCTTTAAGTTGTCAGCGTTTTTTTGTGCATCCCTAACTGCTTTCTTAATTTTAAATACAGATTTTATTTCAGAAATTTTTAGTTGATTTGAGATTTCAGACAATTTGTAACCAGCTTTGTAAATTCTTTCTGTTTGATTATTTTTGTCTTTTGCCATCACAATTCGCATCCCCGAAATGCCGTCCTTGACATTTGAAGACAATTGAACTTCAAAACCCTTTTCTTTCATTTTTGAAATAAGTGCATCAAAATTATCAGTGGTCTTTAAAGTTTCCGATAAGTTCTTCAGCATTTCCGATTTCTTCTTGATACCAATTTCAACATCGGTCAATAATCCTTTTTCTTTACAAACTTCCCGAACAGCTTCCCCGAATCTTCTTCCTATGTCGTGTGATTTCACGGTACATTTCCCCGAAATATCAATCCTGTTCACGATAAAATGAATATGCTTATGCTTTGTACTGTTGTGAATATCCAATCGATATTGGTTGTTTTCTGTCACTCCAATTTTATCTAAAGCTTTAATGGCAATTTCTGCAAATTCTTTATCCGTCAATTTTCTGCCGATCTCGTCCGGTTGAGAAATGTAGCCAGTCAATGCCCATTTTTTTACTTTTAGATTTCGGTCAGCTACGATTTTCATTTCCTGAAACTGACCTTCCGGAGTGGAACTCAAAAGGCAATTTGACGAAATCATTTCGGCTGTTCCTTTGTCATTCCCATTATATTCTAAAGCAACTTTTGTAATGGCTCTTGTCGTCGCAGAATTATTCATTTTCCCGAGTTTTTTGAATATAAATATTGATGAATCAATTCGATTAGATTTTCAATTCTTATTAAAATTTCTTTCTTATTTTCAAAAACATTCCATTCTCGATTTCTTAAAAGATTGCTTATTTTTTTGAAATGATTTCCATATTTTAATAAGACTTCATCGGTTTGAAATTCATTAATCTTCAGTTCTTTTTCAAACAAAACATTCCGGATATAAGTGGATAGTTTTAGCGAATGTTTTTCTTGTTTCTGAATCAGAATTTCATATTCGGAATTGGTCATTCTTATCGAAATCACTTTTTCCAATTTTTTTTTCTGTTTGGTTTTCAAACCACCTTTCCGACCTAATTCTTGAAAGTATTTTTTTCTCTTTTCCTGAGCAATCCTTTCTGCATTTTCTTTGGCGGCTTGATGTACAAATTCTTGTAAAAAGTCTTTTTCCATTGTGTTTATTTTTGTGTATTTCAAAACATTTCTGACGGTAGGAAGAAATCAAAAAGCCCAATTTTGCAATCAGCGGTCACGCTTATTGTAAACTTTGGGTACTTTTTGCACTAACAACCCACCGTTTTGTACTTATGTTTATTTTACCTAGGTCAGTCTCAGAATACCTGTATCTATTTTACGCAGGTATTTTAAGTACAACCTTGTGTTATTTTACTTACCTTCTTCTAAGCTTGACTTGACTTTCATTTGATGGGTTTTTATGAACTAACCAATCATTCAGGTCTTTAAAATCTGAATACAGAACCCGACAATCTTCTGCACTTTTGTTTACATTTATAATCATTTCAACGGCACGATTTCCGGCTTCATCATTGTCAAAATAAAGCTCAATATTTTCATAATTTTCAAGTGAGTTTTTAATGTTAGAAATGATCGAAACTGAATTCAAAATGATATAGTCCGAAGGTTTTTTTTCCAGAAAAGTTTCTACATTTTTAAATGATAGAAAATCAAAAAAGCCTTCGAAAACCCGAAGCGAGTCCAAACCATCTTTAATGGTGAAAATATCTTTTTTACCCAAACAAATTTTCGAATATTTATTACGAATTTCATAACCTCCGGAATCGTTCTCGAAACCTATTCCGAAATAGTTTTTGTCATTCATTTGATAATGAATTTCCTTTAAAAAGTCAGTTTGCTTTTCAACTTTCCTTTCTTTTAAGTATTCCAAAAGTGCAGGATGCTGGACGTTTTTGATTTCAATTATCTCATAAGTTTTCTGAAAATCATCTAATTTCTTGTTTGAAATATTTTGCTGATGAAAAGAAGAAAACTTTTGATCTTCTGCCCAAATTAAAATTTCACTGGTAGTCTTGTTCAGATATTTTTTCAACAGATCTACGTTAGTTCCGCCGATTCCTTCTGAAAACAAGTACCAATAATTAAGTTTTTTATTAATTTTAAAAGAGGCTTGGGATTCGCTGGCAAAGGGGTTAAGATACCAAGCTTCTTTTTCCGATTGTTTCGTGGGAAGGTGTCCGAGAGAAAGGAGGACTTCTTCCAACGGGATTGTATTTAATTGTTTGCAATTCATTGTTGTAATTTTTAGTGTTATTAGTGATAAATTGTAGGTGTGCTGTTCCTTCAAATGGACGGGTTTAGTTTTAAGGAATTTTTGATGAATTGATGAGGGAACGCTGTATTTAATTGATATGAAGTGTTTTAAACCCTCATCAAACTCTCATCATCTCATCAAACTAGAAATATTTTGCTCATCAAACACTCATCAAAAAACAAGGGTTAAAAATTTGATGAGGCTTTTGATGAGACATAAGAGATTGATTTTCTTTTCATTATCTCTTAATTCATCATTTCATCAAATTTTTGTAGAATAAAATTTCTTTCTATTGTAAAATACCGTCCTGTTTTGTTCTGTTGGAAAAAACTTAAGCCATAATCTAGGTCGTATTTGATATAGGCTAATGAATTGTTTTGGGGCTCAAGCTTCCAGATCTCTTTGAGTAACTTTCTGACATCATTGATTGTCCAATAACTGTTTTTGAACATTTTACCCAGCATATTGAAAATATCCTGTGGAACACAATGGATCTTGCTGTCTTCTGTGTTTTCAAAAAACTCATATAAAAGTCCAATGATCTTGGATTCGAGTTTGTTATTGTTTTTCCATAGCAGTTTCTGAAGCGCTTTGGTTCTGATCTCAGACTCGGTAAACCACATTCTGGTTACCTTATGGCTGTGGAAGGGTCTTTCAATCAGATAGCGTAAGAAATAGGGGATTTCGGAATTCAGATTTTTTAGAAATTCGGTATTTTCTGATTTGATGGATTTTACTTTAATAATCCAAAAACGAATTTCTTCTTCATCGATCTGAATAAAGTTGTCCTCATTATTGGAACAGAGAATGAATTTTCCAAAGAATTCTACTTCCTCACGGTCTTTTCCTTTGGCTTCCTTCTTGTCTTTATCGGTTGTCGAAAGGTATTTAAGACGCTCAGTAATTTCTTTTTTATCAAAAAATACTTCATCGATGGCAACAATTAACATTGAAGTCCAATCCGAATTGAACTGACTGCTGAAAGAATCTCCTTTGATGTAGGTCATATTTAGTCCAAAAATGGATTTCAGCCATTTGATGAAAGTAGATTTTCCGGTAGATCTTTCTTTGCTTACCAAGCAAAGAATAGGCAACATCTGGATTGGATATTGGAGTAGGATTTTGATATAATCTAAACCTAACTCCAACTGTTCTCCGAAAATATGTTCCATAAAGTTCAGGGAAAATGGAATTTTTTCTTTTATGGAATTCAGTTCTGACTTTTCGCTGGTAGGTTGATAGGGGATTTCATTATACATATTATAAAATCCTGCAATAATTTGCTGATAATTTAGATGATTGGGAATACAGCAGAAACCGTCATATTTAGGAACTTTTGATACATAAATCTTTCCGTGATCGCTGATAATGGTTTCACGATTCCAACGGACTAATATGGAAATCTTATCGCCAGAGATCTGCGGTTTTTGAATGGTTTTATAGTAGGTGGTTCCTACTCTGAGATATGGGATTTTTTCGCTCATTTTGGTAAGGGGTTATTCCGTACGGAAGTACGAAAAGGTTGAACAATAATGATTCTGATAGACAAGCGATTTTGTCTATCTTTTGTACTTTAGCGATTTAACATCGCTTAAAGCACTCATCAGATCTAAATGGCTGATTCGGTAGAATCGTCCTATTTGTTCTGCTTTAATGTTTCCTTTTAAAATGTGTGAGCGTACCGTCTGATAATCAAGTTTAAGAATTTCTGAACATTCTTTGATAGAGTACAGTTTCTTTTTTAGTTCGATGTCAGGTTCTTTTTTCAGAGAATAGAGTAAGTCCTTTACTTCTCCTAATTCGTCAAGAATGGTTTGGAATGGATTTGTTGTCTGCATAACGATATTGTTTTATTTGCAGACAAAATTGTATGATTGGATTAACTAATGATGCAATTCTACTCAATTGCGTAAAGTTTAATGCTTGATATTAAATAGTTTAGATAATTCTTGATAGATACTTTCTTCAAAATCAGTAGTTTTAACAAGAACAGCTCTTGAAAATGTTCCTTTATCAAAATTGGTATTATATTCATTTTCCATTGCCTCAATAATCGTAGTGTCTTGAAAATCCGGATTGATGATATGATTGTCCTTTAAGAATCGGTGGATTCTGATGAAGGAAGATTTTTGATCTACGAGTAAATTGTGATTTTCATCGATGAATTTTTTGTCTTTCAAGAAAGCAATAAATATTTTTGAGCTGTCATTGCCGATCATAATATCAGATAATCGAATCTCTCTTTTTGTTTTGCTTTCTAAAGCAAAATATAGAAAAAGGGTAGCTCCTGCACCACTCAGAAAATTCCCCTGTAACTTCATCAGGTTGCTTGAGTTAAAGTGTTTTGTCGATTCTTTTTTATATTGGTCTAAACAATACTGAATCTTCTCCTCAAAATTATGATTTCTGGATGTGTCAATGTCTTTGAAGTGAAAACTGAAAAAATTATCCAATTTTTCGTATTGGATCAAAAATTCATTTTTCATCTTTTCGGTAAGAATAATTTTACTGGCTTTCTGTTTGGCTTTTTCAATTCTTCCAGACAACAATTGTTGAATTCTTTCTCTTTTGACAACCCAATAATAGATCATCATAGGATAGCCTATAATCTCTTCCCAGAAATTCCAACGTCCATAAAGCTTCTGTTTATCCATAATCTAAATTAATAATTATTTAAAAACTTCGTTCATATAATTGACTTTGTCATCTTCACTTGGGCGGTAGTAATTATTGAAAACCTCTAAGCTGGTGTGTCCTGTGTAGCTCATAATTACTTTGTCGGGAACTTTATTGTTCTTCATTATTGTAATAAAGCTTCTTCTTGCAGTATGGGATGAAATTCTTTCCCAAAATTCAGACTTTACATCTACCAATTCATCACCGTATTTCATTGTTTTTTTGATATCCTCTGTAAATTTCATTTCCTTAAATACCTCCTTTATAAATTCATTCATCTTTTGATTGGAAATATTAGGAAGTTCAAACTCGTATTTTTCCAAAATCGCTCTGGAAATGATGTTTAAAGGAATTGCCAAGTTTTTGGTCTTGCTTTTTAAATCAATTACCCGGATAAAGTCTCCCTGAATATCCTGTTTCGAAATGCTGTTATAATTTCCGAATCGCATTCCTGTTACGCAACCAAAAATAAATAAATCTCTAACTCTTTCCAATCTCTTATTTTTGCTAAAATCATACTGATAAATTGTTTCAACCTGCTGGTAATTCAAAGCAACTTCATCAGTTCGGAATTTGGGAGGTTTCTTGAAATTAATAAAACTATTGTTGTAGGTGTATTTTTTGTTCAAAGCCCAGTAAAGAAATGTTTTTAACAATCCAACATTACGATGTACTGTATTTGCTGAATGGTCTTTTTCTTCAATACAGTATTTGAGAAACTTATTATACGTTTTTTCGTCAAAATTTCCCAAGGTTAATTTTATCTTTAATTTATCCTGAAAATCCTGTAAAAGTTTTTTATTGTAATCATATCGGTCTTTGGTAGATTTAGAAATCGAGTTACCTGTATAATCGTTTTCTTTTTCCTGAATAAATTCATCGTATATTCTTGAAAAATCATCTTTTATTTTGATGTTTTTAAATTCTTCATCAAATCGTTGTCTTATAACGTTAATAGTTAACTCTTCTCCAATATTTTTATAGCGATTGACGATTTCGGTAAAAAAGCCAACATACCTGTCAAGTTGCTTTTTTATGCTTCTGTGATTTTCAGATCTCTTTGTCCTGCCGTTAATGTCATTAGGTTGCCTATTTTCAAAATCCCATTCAGAAGATTTTATTTTTTCACCTGTAGAATAAATAAAATTCTTATTTTCATTTCCGAAATAGGAGCGGAAATATATGAGTGTTTCCTTTTCGCTGTTAGGTTCTTTAAGTTTGAAGGTAGAATTCATAGGGTGCTAATTTAGGTGCTAATACTTCTATAATTAAACATAAAAACAAGTTGTTTTTATTACTACAAATATACTTAAAATATTGATTAATAGGGTATTTATACAAAATTATATATATTAATTTTAATAAGGTTCGTTTCCCTCTCTCTCCGCAACATTCTGTAAAGCGTTTATTTAAAGCGTTTTACAGAATTAAAAGCGGTAAAATAGTAAATTAAAGTAAGTTTTTCTTGTCCTCAACGCCTGCGAAGCAAAAACGACAATGGAAAATCTCGAAGTTAAAATCTATATGCCAAAAAGGCAGGTGGAAGCTATTACGTTTATATCTATGACAGTTCTTGTCAGAAAATAATCCAAAAATATTACAAAGGAATTAATGTTGTCCCAGATCCGGAAGAAGGGCTTGCCGCTGCTCAGGACCTCCAAAAGGCATTAATAATCAAATTAAAATCCGGATGGTTTCCAAACATAGGCAAATTACTAATACAACCCACAACAATTAAGGAAGCTTTTACTAATGCTTTGCTCCGGTTAGATGGAAAAGTATCAAAGAATACTTTCGATGCCTATTCCGGTACTACTCGATTTTTTATTCAAGCAATCGATTATTATAATTATTCGAAACTACCTACAGAGAAGTTTTCACGGGCATACGCAAAGAAGTGCCTGGACTGGATAGTTGAAGAAAGAAAGTGGTCAAATAAGGCTTATAATAAGAATTTGGGTTTTATCAGATCAGTATTTTCAGAAATAATTGAATCCGAACAAGCTGAAATAAATCCATTCAGAGAAATCAAGAATTTAAAAACAGAATTTTCAACCGCCAATTTACCACCAACTGATCAGGAAATGAAATTGATCTGCGATGAGTTAAAATCTAAAAATTACGGCTTCTACATTTTTTATATGCTAATTTATTATTGCGGAATAAGGCCGGATGAAGCCAGACAACTAAAAGTAAGTGATCTAAACTTTATTAAAAACATAATCAATTTACCTGGTAAAATTACTAAAAATGGAAAGTCTCGATCAATTCCTATGCTGGGAATATTCTTGGGATGCTGCAGCCATGCAAAGATGAAAATCCTGATTATTTCGTTTTTGGAACCTGGGTGCCGAATGGTGGCCGACATTCTGAAAAGAACTGGTTCTCTCCCAATCCCTACTCTCTTAAAGAAGATACACCAAATAAACAATGGAAGAAACTCATTAAGGATGGATTGGGAATAAATAAAAAGCCTCTACTCTGCCAAACATAAGGGCGCAGATGATAAGCGAGAAGAGGGAATGCCAATAAAAACCATCAGCGACATCTTCGGGCACTCCGAAACTAAAATGACTGAAAGATATATGCATTCATTGAAGTTAGAAAGATTTGAGCAAGCCAGAAAAGTAAAAACAAAAATATTCTAAATAATAAACCACAACGTTATGACAAAAACAGAAAGACAGATTATTGCCTTACAGATGGCATCATTAAAATCATTGGCAGCAATGGAAAATAAAATTGATATTCTTGTTTCGGAAGTGAATAAAGCGCACGATATATTAGCCTCACAATCGCCATCAAATAGGAGATTAATTGAACAGATGAGAGAAATATCTAAAGAAAAGGAAAAATTATATTATAAGAGAATGACTGATTTAGCGGCAGTGATGTATGCTTCGCTCGGACCAGAATTTGAAATTAATTAACCTATAAGACCTCGACTATGAGGTTTTTTTATAATAATATAAAATGTTATAAATATGTTAGATAATTTGTTAGAGTAATCTAACTGTTATATATTTGTACTGTAATACAGTAGTTTGCATTTTTGACGCACGGCGGAGAATGAAGATGATTGAGTACGAATGATGAAGAAAGATTTAGCTGGAGTAATCCGCCCAAAGCGTCATAAAAGACAACCAGAGTTTGAATTACAATGTCAGATATGTTGGTATTTAAGATTACAATATCCGAAAGTTGTTTTTCTTTCCGATACGGTAGCGAGCATTAAGCTTACGGAAGCGCAAGCGAGTCGAAATAAAAAGATTCAGAAAAGCGGGTTTAAGATTCCTGATTTACTGATTCTTGAGCCAAATAGCAAGTATGCTGGATTAATGATTGAGTTAAAAGTCAAAGATCCGCATAAACTAAATGGTGATATTCGATCTGACGCTCATCTTAAAGGACAAGAGCAAGCGATAAAAGTTCTGAATGAAAAGGGTTATTATTCCTGCTTCAGTTGGAATTTTGAAATGACTAAAAACATTATCGACAAATATTTAAAAGAGTAATTTTTTCATAGTTTATTATTTTACCCGGTTGGCTTTTGTTAGGCGGATTTTTATTTAAAACCAATATGGAGTTAACAGGAACAATAAAGAAAATCGGAGACACTCAAACCTTTGCGTCTGGGTTCTTAAAACGTGAAATAGTATTACTTACGGATGAGCAATATCCGCAGCCGATTAATATCGAATTCCTTTCAGATAAAAGAGATATAGTTGATTACCACAAAGAAGGTGCTAAGGTTAAGATCCACATCAACATCAGAGGGAGAGAATGGACAAGTCCACAAGGAGAGGTAAAATACTTCAATTCAATTTTAGGATGGAGAATAGAAAGTCTCGCCGGTGAACCAACAAATACAGAACGTTTGAAAGAAAACGAGCCTACAAAGGCAAATGATAAAAACGTATTTGCAGAAGATGAAGATGACGATTTGCCATTTTAATCACTACTTATAGAGCAAAGATAAAAACCTTGAAACAATGACAATACAAAAAGCAAAAAAATCAGGATTCACTCACATAGGAACTACCTACGGCTTCATTAAGATTTACGCAAAAGATGTATACACCGAAGAACCTGATATTACTGGAGTTAATTGGTTCTGGAATCTTCTGTTAGAGATCGTTTCGGATATTGATGTAACGTTTGAATTAGCTGATGGATTTTATATGGAGGTTGTCAGCTTAGACGACATCATCGCAATTTAATTTGAATGGCTTAAAAAATAAATACTATGAAAGGTAAAATTATTGATATCAAGCAACAAAACAAAATTGAATGTGATTTTTGCGATTTTGTAGTTAAAAATGATAATCCTAATGAATTAGCAGAGATTTCTGAATTTGTAAATAAACATTGCCCAGAATGCCATTCTAATTTACTGACACCTGAAGATTACTTGGAATATCTTTCTTTTGTAAAATTGATTAATCGTGCTAATAAATGGTTGGGATGGCTAAGTTATTTATTCGGAAGCCAAACTGTCGAAATGGGAGAATCTACTAAAGTTAAAATTCACGATGGGTTACACATTACAAATTAATTCCCGATGAAGAAATACGGCTTACTCCCCAACGGAAAGAAAAACCTTAAACCTAAAAATAAAAGACGATAAGTTAATATAACTATTTACTTTCATTATGATTGAAAATACATTAGAAAATAAAGTTTTATTCTTTTGGGATAAGTGGGGTAAAGATATAAAATACAAATCTAAAGAATCTATATTATCCTTATTAAATCAACCTTGCTTAATGAATTGTTTTTTAACATTTATAGAAAATGAAAAATCAGAGATTAATAATGATTACAAAGGCTTATCAGTTGCAAAACAAATAGAATACAATTGGAGTGATTTAATTTTTTTACATAATTTTGCTAACTAACAATGTAACATAACGAAAATCGTTATATTAACAATGTTTCAAATATATAACATTTATTGTTAATTAACAATTTTGCAATGACTAATTTTCAGAAGATACTAACAGATATTGTTAACAATGATTTAGAGGGGCAAAAAGGTGTTGCCGCAAAATTAAATGTGGAAGCTCCTTATATTTCAATGTTGCTCAATAATAAAAGAAAGTTAAGCAAGGATTTAGCGGTAGTTTTTGGAAAAATATATAACTATGATCCGGATGAGTTATTACGAACACAGGATATAGAAAAAATAGGATTAAGAAAAGACGAAATTTCTACATTATCATTAAATAGAAAGCCAGTTAGAAATGATAATATAGATTATTCCAAACTTCCGATAGAAGATAAGCTGAGTTATTTGATAAACCAAAATATTGAACTAAAAAAAGATAATGACGAAATAAAAAAAAGATTTTGAAGAAATTAAAGAATCTAATAATCAATTAATAGATAATCAGGAAGCGATAATGATTTTTTTGGATATTTATATGAAACGAATCACCAATCACTTCAACATTGTTTTACCTAAAAAAGAAGTTACGGAGATCGATGTAATAAAGAAAAGCTTTGCTAGTTCAAATTAATCTGAAGCATAACAATGCATATTCTAAACTTGGTAACACATAAACGTCCGGTGCCGGATATATTTACAAAACGTGTTTGTTTTTCGGAAAGCACAACAAAATTATAAACCAAAGCGATTAATGTCTGGCAATTATAATCATATTCTTTACAGTCAATTGCACTATTGTTTAATAGCGCATCACTAATAATTGATAGTCTTTGAATAGATGATAGATATTCAGATTTCTTTTTCATTGATTGTGAGTTTTTAAGGATTGTAAATATATGTAAAATAATTATACATAAAACAATAATATTTAAATATAATTATTAATTAAATAGGAAATTAAACGCTTATTTAATGAAAAATTCAAAATTAATTCCGATTTTTAATTAATCTAAATAATTAATTATCTTAAGTTAACTTTTACAAAAATAAAATAAGCTAACGTCAAAACGTGACGCATTAAAAACTAAAACTAATATATTATGAAAATAAAAAAACTAATCTATCCAATTTTATTTCTGGCTCTTGTTAATTGTTCAAAATCAGATGAAATAATAGAAGAAATAATAACTGTAGGAGTTGAAAATAAAATTATTGTGACCAGAAATGCGAGTAATTATAACTCAATACGTAAAACAATTGAAAATATAAAAGACGCATCCGAATCGAAGCAATATATTGTATTTGTTCCTAATGGAATTTGGAGAGAAACTGATTTACAAGGAAAAAAATATGTTAAATTAGTGGGAGAAAGCCTGGATAATACTATTTTGATTTGCGATCCTCTCGGTTCAATGGCAAATCTTAAATCACCAGCAAATTATTCCTTCCCAGATTCTGCAAATAAATTATTATCAGAAATAGAACAATCGAAAAGACATTTATTTAATATTACTTCTGATACACAAGTCGAAAATCTCACTGTCTCCGCAATTAATTGCAAATATCCAATACATATCGATGATGTGACATTTAAAAAAGTAATTTTCAAGAACTGTAGAATTAAAGAAGAAATTTGTAATCAAGTTGTAGGAATTGGTACACACAATGGTCAAAATATCCAGTTCGAAAATTGTATTTTAGAAAGCGTAAGTAGTGCAGTTGATAGAATGGCTGTATTCCTTCATAATGGAGCAAATACAAGTGAAGGCAACGTAATTTCATTTAATAATTGTGAGTTCAAAAACGCAACATATTTAATAATTGATGAATTAGGATCTGGGCAAAAAGAAGAAATTAACTTAATAAACTGTTCTACTAATGTAAATAAAAACCTAATACTAATGGTCGATAAAGATTCTGACGGCAAAACATTTTGGACGAATCCGGCGACCGGAATTAAAGAACCAAATCCCGTGAATGTGCCGTATAACTTCCGTTTAAACGTAACAGGAACAAAAATAGACAATATATATTCTTATGATAGCGGGAACTTTAGCCCTGCCTGGAATGGAATTCCACAAAGAAATATATTAACATTCAAGGAAAATGTAATAGGATTGAAATGAAATAGTAAAAAATAGTAAAAAACAAGTAAATATTAACCCAAAAATGCGACGGAGGAAAATCTTAACTAATTGATTATTAAACATAAAGGAGAATACGAATTAATTTTGTGGACTCCCTCTCTCTCCGCTGGTTGAGAAACTAAAATAAGCTAAAACGCTGTAAACATCAATGTTTACAGCGTTTTTTGTTTTGCGTTAGAGTCAAAAAAAATCAAAATAGGTCACGATTTTTATGACCTTTTTAGTGATCTATCGTGAAATTTGGAGAATGGGTCACGAAAAATTCAGAAGAACCTGACCAATAGGCAGTCTAACGATTGTACATCTTGCAGAAAGTGGTAACAAAAACTAAATTATTAAACAATTAAAGTTACCACATCATGAACAAAACATTCAACCTATTATTCTTTATAAAAAAGAATAAAATCCGAACAAACGGTACCGCTCCCATCTACTTACGAATCACTATAGATGGCAAGGCAGCGGACATTGCCGCTAAAAGGTATATCGAACCGCAGAAATGGGATGGTAAAGTGGGTAACCTTTCAAAGAAAATATTGAAGATCTATCAGCTATGACAGAATCCTTATTAACGTTTGACGTAGATAATTCTGTCCAGGATCTTATTAAAAAACCTAAAAGTAACTGGACGATCGTTGTGGTAATTCTCCAGTCATATTTTTCGGGTTATTCGCATTCGTAACTGCATTATAGATCTGCGTTGTAAAAGTGACGGTCTTGGATAGATTACATGGCTCAATTTCTGCAACAGATGATGGATACCAAAACTTTAAAATATGTATAAGAAAATCCTTGCAGGTCTAGGTGGCGCAATTGCCCTCAACCTTGTTCACGAGATCATCAGAAAAAATTTTGATAATGTTCCGGAAGTCAATAAAGTCGGAGAGGAGGCTTTGAATAAAGCTCTAGAAACGCTTGATATGAAAATAACCGACAAAGATCAGCTCTACGGTGCGACATTGGCGGGCGATGTAATAAGCAATGGTATTTACTATGCTGCGACAGCAACCAGTGGTTTTGACCTAGTGTCAGGAGCAGCGGCAGGTCTGGGAGCTGTATTACTACCAAATAAGATGGGACTTGACGACTCTCCGGTTGCAGAAACAAACCAAAAGAAGATTATGACCGTTGGATATTATCTTTTTGGAGCAGTCGTTACGAAGCTGATCTATGATAGGATAAAGTAATTTTTTTGAACAAATGTGATTCGGATCACATCAAATTAGTGATTGAAGTCCTGTTGTTGGAAAATGGGGTTTTTAAATTTGTGAACAATAAATAAATTTCAAAATGAGCAAAAAAGTTTTATTCGTGCTGACTAGTCACGATGAATTAGGAAATACAGGTTTAAAGACAGGATTTTGGACTGAAGAATTAGCAGCTCCTTACTATGCATTGTCTGATAAAGGGGTTGACATTGCATTGGCATCTCCAAAGGGCGGTCAACCACCAATTGATCCGAAAAGTGAAGACCCTTCATCTCAAACAGATGCTACACGCAGAATGGACAATGATAAGATTTTAAAGGAAAAATTAAAAAACACCCATAAGTTATCAGAGGTCAAAAGTGAAGACTTTGATGCGGTATTTTATCCAGGCGGTCATGGTCCTTTGTGGGATCTGGCTGAAGATAAAGTTTCCCAAGAACTCATTGTTGATTTTTATACCAATGATAAACCTGTAGCGTTCGTTTGTCACGCACCCGGAGTTTTGAAGGATGTGAAAATAGACGGTGAATATTTAGTTAAAGATAAAAATGTTACCGGATTCACTAATACAGAGGAAGAGGCTGTACAACTTACTGATGTTGTTCCATTTTTGGTTGAAGATATGCTGAAACAGAATGGCGGATCATATAGTAAAGTTGAAGATTGGACTCCTTACGCAGTGGTTGACGGAAGATTGATTACAGGACAAAATCCTGCCTCATCTGAAAAGGTGGCTAAGGAGTTATTGAAACTTATTTAGTTTTTTTTCATTACAGAAGATCAGAACTTGGTGTTCGACTATAAAATAATTCCATTCCTTTTTAGGAAAAATTAGGAAAATCAATTCTTTTTTTAAATACAATTAACACCAGCATTCACCTTCAAATGTATTTAGTTTCCATAATTTTCTAGAGGAAATGCTTTTATAAAGGTTTTCATGGTTATTAGTTTTTATCCCCATATTATTTGGGGATTTTTTTATTTCTAAAGCAACAAAAATGTTGTTATGTTAAACACAAAAGTTTGAAAGTGATTGGGGTTATATATTCTTTTTAAAGGATAGGTAATTGTTGCGTTCCGTTTTAAAACTTACTTTTTCAGGATATATAAACACGGCTATTTTATTTAAGTGCAAAATATAATATTTCAGATATTATCTGGCTCGATCTCTTTTTATAATCTTAACTTTAATCTAAACATCTTTTTATAGTACGGATTATTCTAATACATCTAAGCAAAAATATATTGTAAATAAGTTTCCACAGATTCATAGCTGTTAATTTGCAGTTTTTTCTTGAGTCTCATCTTACAAGCCCTCACGCTTTGAGGTGAAATGCCAAGGCTGTTTGCCATTTCGGTGCCATTCAGTTTTAGCGTCATTAGAACCAATATGCGGACTTCTGCCTCAGTGATAGGAATTCCGCTCTGCTTTATTTTGCTGAAAAAATCAGGATATATCCCCACAAAACGTTTTTTAAATTTATCCCAGCCGTCATCGGTAAAGATTTTCTGTTCCAATAGCTCACTTACATCATAATCAATGTCCCGCGTTTCTTTGTCAGGTTCTTGCAATTTGCTGATAATATTATTTTTATCCGTCAGGTCGATGATGTAGGTCTTGAGGTCTTCTTCTTTTATTTGAATAATTTGCTTTGAGGTTTCAAGTTCTGCCTCAAGCTGCTTTTTTCTAAATTTAATGATTGATAGATAGCGGTAAATAAAAAATGCAGAAACCAACAAGGCGATCATCACACAGGCTCCGACGAACATAAAACGTTCATTGGCAATTTCCTTTTCATTCTGAAGGTTTTTGATCCGTAGATTTTTGACCTCGATTCCTAAGTTGGCTTGAAATTGAGATAGAATTTTACTTTGATTGGCCTTCATCAAGCTCTTCTCGATCTCATTGTGTTTTTTGAAATAGTACAATGCAGAATCAGGCATTTTAAAAAGATCAAAATTGTGGGAAAGTTCATAAAGACCCTCGCTGATACGAACTTTGCTTTTGCTTTCATAACTGAGTTTAAGGCATATTCTGGCGGCGTCAAGTGCTTTTTCCTTGTTTCCCTGTTTGGCATAAACGGTACTTAGATTTTGATAGGCAACCGCTTTGCCCTCTACATCATTTATTTTTTCACATTGCTTCAAAGATAAAAGGTAGAATTTCAGAGCTTCATCATAAGCTCCCGAATATCTGTAGATCTGACCTTGATTATTATAAGCTGTCGCCAGATCATGAGGTTTATTGATTTCTTTGAATAACCTGATCGCTTCATTGTTTTGGGCAAACGCTTCCTCAAAATTCCGTTGTTCTTTGAGAATCAATGCGCGGTTGGTATGCGTTAAACCCAAAAGCCTTTGCATTCCATTTTTTTCCGCTAACGCTGCTGATTCGGTATAGCATTCCAGAGCGGCCGTGTTGTTCTCAAGCCTCCAATGTACCAATCCAAGATTATTAAGTAGGGTGGCTGTCTCTTTTTCGTCGCCGGAGGCTTTTACTTTTTGATAAGCCTTGGTGAAATAATTGAGTGCTTCCTGATAATTTCCAAGATGCCATTGCTCATCACCCAGTTTCCTAAAATTGCCTGATTCATCTTTTGCAGAATGGTTTTTATTGGCAACAGATTTAGCGCCTTCATCATTGCAAGAAACGGCAAACAGCAAAATTAAAAACAGGAATATTAATGGATTTACTTTGTTCATTTTCAGCATAATAATTCAAATTTAAATTTTTATACTGCATAAACAAAAAAAAAGGCTCCGGATATTTACCGAGAGCCTTTGATTTTAGTATTCAAAATTATTTGACGATCATTTTCTTGGCTTGTTTAATGCCAGACGATTCTAATTGATAAAAATATATTCCTGTTGGTAAACCTTTGGTATCAAATGTTACGAGGTGACGACCCGAAGGATAAACCGCGGAAGTTATTTCCCTGATCAGGCCGCCCTGAGTGTTGTAAAGTCTTATGACAATCTTTCCGCTATTGATTAGATTAAATGGAATTGTTGTGTTATTTGAAACCGGATTGGGATAGTTTTGACCTAGTGTATCTTTTGTTTTAGAAGAACTCAAGTCATGCGAAAGACCAAGTGTTGCGTCGTGCTCTGTTTCAAAAAAGTAAAGCCCTTTGAAAAAAGATTGGTTGCCCACGCTGCCTGCCAGCAAAAGGCGTCCATCAGAATGTGGGATTAATCTTTCTCCAAAAAACTCAGCATATTCTGGTCCGTTGAAAAATGTCTCACCTTTGCTTTGTCCGTCCTTATCGATTTTGATTAAGGAAGCAATTGGAAAAGGCTGGTTAAAGATCTTATGAGGGAACGGATCGATTAGGACTTGATTCATAATATAAGACACATCAGAAGCGTCGATATGAAAATCATTGTAATAATGCATATTTTCTGATGCGAAATTCCAAAGTTCCTCGCCAGAAGCATTATATTTTACCAAAGTATTATTAATATCACCATTAAGGGCAAGGCTGTAACCCACGACTGCAATATCCCCATTGGTGAAAGATTTGATCGTGTAAGCGCTCATCTTTATTTGCGTTACCAAAAGTCTTGCTCCAAAGTGTTGTTCCTGTTGCGCTTATTTTTGCTGTAACAATATCATCAGCATAGGTTTCTTTATTTTTTGCATAGCCATTGATGTAGATGCTGTTGTCATTAGCAAGATAAAGATCAGTCCCATAGGAGTTTGAACCATCAATAGTTACTGGGACAATCCAGCCCGGAGTTCCATCAGCATTGAACTGAACGGTTGTCAGATTGACCTCTTCCGAGATAAAGCTACCGCTACCGTGTGCGCCTGTCAGTATCAAGCGTTTGTTGGAATCAACTTTTCCGGAATTGATTCTGTAGATGTTATTACCAGTAGATCCTGGCATATAAGTTTTCCAGGCAAGAGAACCGTCAGCTGCTAATTTAATACCTAAAAACGAACTTGAGTTACTTCCTTCGGTTTCTTTAGCAGTCCCACCAAGATAAACAGTTCCGTCTGTCTGAGGTTCCATAACATAAACCTGAGAATTGTAAAGTTCAATATTGCTTGACCAAAGCTGACTTCCCTCAGGCGAAAATTTTATCACTTTTAAAGCTGGAGGATTCTGTTCAAAACCAGGTAACAGGCAAACATAAGTGTTGCCATTGGCATCGGCTCTCGCTACAATACCTTCTGCAGCATTACCATTTTCTGCATTAAATACCGTATTCCAGGCTATATTCCCTTCTGAATTGTGTTTTACAAGGAAATAGTTGTTATTCAGCATTCCATCAGCAAAGCTGTAATACGAACCTGTTGAAAAAGTGTTGCCATTTTTATCATTAAAAGAATTAAGCATTGTTGCATCTTTTGTGCCTAGGTTTGTGTAAATGGTGTTCCATTGTGGTGCTGGGCTAATAGTTTCAAATGTAGATTTTACAGTTTCAAAGACAGCGCCTTTTTCGGTATAATAAGCATTGACAGAGAAATAAATATTCCCGTTATCATCTGTTCCTGCGCCTGCCATCTGTCCCATAGTTGCCATTCCTGTAGAAGTAGAAATCACAAAAGCAGATTGTCCCAAAAGGTCTCCATCTTTAGAGTATTTGTAGGCGCGTGCCGCAACATCCTGTTCCCATTCTTCAGCACCTGGCGTCATACCGTTGGCGGATACAATGATATTTCTTTCTTTATCAAAAGTTAGTGAAGCAGTATTAGTTTCAATAAGATCAGTGGTCTCTTTCGCCCAGTTCTGTGTACCGTCGGTATTATAAGATATTAATACAGTTCCGTCTTCTGAAAAACCGCCGGCGTGGCTTCCTGCTACATACAATGCATTATTTTTTACACCAATTTTCCAGCCCATCGTTCCTTCACTTTCACTTCTGTAAGTTTGAACCCATTCTTGCTGTCCTTCAGAATTATATTTGATGGTTCCTATACGATTGAGGAAAGTGTCAAAAGTTCCGGTAACATAAATATTTCCGTCGATGTCTGTGGTAATTGCCCTTGCTACAGAGTTAGTCACTTCAGCAGCATTATCAGGATCGGTACTTTTATAATTATAAGCCTTTTCCCAAAGTTTGGAACCATTAGCATCATATTTTATGGTATGGTAGTTTAACCAGCCGTCAGTATTGGGAGAATAGCCTGTGACTATGACATTACCGTTGTTATCTACTGCTACAGATGTCGCCTCATTCCAACTTTCTCCTCCAGCAGGATTTTCTGTATGATGCCATTGCTCAACGCCGTTGCTGTTATATTTTACAGTTATGTAATCTACAGAACTGCCGGACCAGGCAATTCCGGTGATATATACATTACCATTGGTATCAGTGGTCATGCCGTTAGGAACTTCAAGGCCTTGTTTACCATTATCAAAGCTTGCGTCCCAAAGTTTGGAACCGGCAGTATTATATTTGACCATCCGGATATCCATATCATTACCATTCCATTTAAGGCCGGAAACAATAATATTTCCGGTATTGTCAAATGCGATATGCATCCCATATTCTATGGCAAACTCCGCAGTCTGCTCACGTATTAGCCACACTGTTTGCCCGTCCGGACCAATCTTGATGGTAAAAAAATCTCCGGAGGATTGCCCTTCGTTAGAACTTCCTCCTGTAATATAAGTGTTTCCCAGGCCATCTGTAATGGAGGCGTAGGGGATATTATTACCTTTATAGGCTATGCCTCCAAAAAATTGGTTTGTCTTGGATGATGTCTTAGATTCTTGTATTGCCAGACCCATCTGGGATAACATTTTTTGCTGGGGATCGGCAAAGGTTTTATGAGCAGTATTCGGTTTAAAAGAATTCCAGCGCGATAATAAAGAAATGCTGCCACTTGATTGAGAAACGAGGTAACCATTTTGTTTTTTTAGAGTATTGCTTTGTGCTGAAGCACCTATACAGATGGCTGTTGTAACAAAAATAAAAATAGATTTGGTAATTAATTTCATCTAATACAATTTAATTGTTTTAGGTAAAATTATTCCAAATATAAGTATTTAGCGAGCTTAAAGTGTTGACATTGGTGTTGACAAATGAGACTCTATTGTAATTACATGCAATGATGCGGAAGAATCATCAAAGATATTCGCAATGGCAAACATTCTTCTGCACGAGTTTAACAGTAAGAAATTCTACACAAATGAAATTTTTGGGCTTCGTTTGGTGTCATCATCAGTATCTTATTGAGGAATATAAAACATCGCTGTAATAAAGACATGACAAAAAACATGATGTTTAAAATATCAAAAATAAATAAAAGGATTCATATTTTAAAATTGAACTGTCAGTTCGACTTTGTGTATTTTTAAATAGATCATATTTTTTCTTGAGTATCAATTTCAATAAATGTATTTGTGAATCATTTATAATTTTTAAATTAAAATAATAGCAAAATACAAACACATTTTTAATGTAAAACTGGAAAGATTGTTAATGCAGTATTTTATTGAAAGAGTTTTATAATACAGCATCCATTTAACTTAACTTTAAAAAAAGGAATGATAAAAGTTTGTTAGGATTTTTTCACATCAAAATTAAACTCTTTATAAAAATAATTAGTCCGCTTCACCACCGTAAACTCTTATTGATTGTTGCAGGTTCTTGTGTGACTGACTTTTTTGTCTTTACATTAGTTAAATATCGGTTTTATTGGTACCTGCCACACTAAATACTTAGTTAATCCGTTATATTATTCATTCCGGTAATATGTCCGAAATTCAATATTCCTTTTTATTCCAACACCCGATTTTAGCACATCTGTTTGTTCGCGTAAATAGATCAAACATGATATCTTATGTCACAAAAATTAAAATTTTCATCTGCTTCCGGTTCTCGTTTTTATGCAACAGTAAGAAGCAGGGTAGACCAATATTTCATCCAGAACAAATTTAGTCAGCATGGGAATGCATCAATGTGGGGAAAGACCGTGTTTTTTCTTGCGGGTTTTGCAGAAATTTACCTTATCATCTTCTTGGGTGTATTGCCTATCTGGATGCTCTTGCCACTTTCTGTAATGCTAGGTATGTTTAGTGCATTTGTAGGCTTTAATGTGTGTCACGATGCTATTCACGGTGCGCTTTCCGGCAATAAAAAAGTTAACAGGATCTTCGGGTTTATTTTTAATCTCGTCGGCGCCAATCCCTACTTATGGAGTATTACACACAATGTCGTCCACCATACTTATACAAATATTCCTGGTCACGATGAGGACATTGAAATCGCTCCGGGATTGATACGGATTGCTAATGAAGACGAAGTGAATCGCATTCAGCGCTATTAGCATTGGTATGCGTTTCCGCTTTACAGCTTAGCATCATTGTCTTGGGTGTTTCGTAAAGATTACAAAAAATTCTTCCAGAAAAAAATAGGTGCTCATCAATACAGACACCCTAAGCTATAGTATTTCAATTTATTTTTTTACAAAGCACTATATATATCTTGTTCATTGTATTGCCTTTATTGGTGTTGGATGTAACCTGGTGGCAATTTATAATAGGCTTTCTGCTTTTGCATATTTCCCAGGGATTAACGATGGGATCGGTCTTCCAACTAGCCCACGTTGTGGAAGGTACCGACTTTCCGGTTCCTACTGAATCTGGACAGATAGACGAGGCTTGGGCGGAGCATCAAATGCGTACGACAGCGAATTTTGCAACGCATAACAAGGTTGCTGCATTTTTTCTGGGTGGTCTGAACAGGCAGATAGAACTTAAACTAAATGTTGATGGCAATTTGTTTAAAAGAGTTGTAGAAAAATTTACAAACGATAATTTTTTTAAGTAAATTTTTAAAGTATAGGGTTCTAAACCTCCATAAAGTTTTATCAGTAATGATTGTACTTGATTTAAAGCATTAGTTATGTAGAATTACTTATTGCCTTTTCTAATAGTTCATTTATAAAGTGATTAAGCTTGTCTGTTTCGCCATTCTAAAAGTTTTGAAATATTGTGATTTTTTAGTTAAGCATTTATAATTATTTTGGAATTATATAAAATTTGAGCTTACACGTATAGATCAAAATATTGAGACGCTTGATCGGGCATTTTCCCTGTCCCATCGCCACAATAAGTTTGGATGCATACTTTATCTCATCATTTTCTGACGGGAATTTATGGATCAAAACATCTGGTTGCTGGTTTTTCAACTCTACAACCTGTGAAAGTTGGCTTCTGAAAAAATCTCCTAAACTCATATGACTACTGTTTTATTTTTCTAATCAATTTTCTATCCAAAGAAAAATTAAAATTATTCTGGCTATGTTTGATTTTTAATCCTAAAGTGATAAAAACTGGCGTTAAATTAATTTTTCAAGAAATTTAAAATTTGTTTAAACAAATCTACTTTTAAGGGTTTGCAATAAATTGTAAAAATGGAACATTTTAAATATAGAAAGTATATATTTGAGTATAGTTCAAGTTACAATCAATGTTCTGTTCTTGGAGATTATTTTAAATGAATAATTTATAAAATATAAACTGTTTGCAATTGCCCGGATTTGAAAATTGATTAGAATAGTAATGAAAATATGCTCCGATGAAACAGACGTTCAATGTATCAAAATCGACATTAATTTTTTATTCGCTAACTGCGCCATTTATCATTGGAGGATCATTTTATCGTTTGTACTGAATGATACAATTATTTTTAAATTACAAACTTTTAGAATTACAATATGAAATTACTTCACAAAGCAGGTTTCGCAGCAATCATTTGTCTTGCCTTTTTTCCAGGTGTTAATGTGCTTGCGCAAAATGGAACCTATGAATTGAAGAACAAAAATGGTTCTTACTGCTATGTTTCTTTTATGAAAAAGGGGAATTACGCCGAAGCAGAGATATTTGCATGGTGGAATACTCCAAGTGCACAAACAGGCTCATATTACGGTGCCGGCACATTGATTTCCAATAAAGTAAGCTTAAAAAGCAACGAAAATGAGCCGGACTGTAAAGTGACTTTGTCATTGGAACAGGAGAAATTACGTGTATCATTTGATAATTGCGAAGTCGATCATTTACTGGACGATTTTACCGGATTGTATAATAAAATAACTGATGCTACCGCTGGAGATTATACCGTTTCTGCAGTTAAATCTTATTTTCATAAAAAACCGAATGCTGCTACAAAACTAAATTCCTATGTGGTAAAGGGAAATAGGGTCACTCTTAATCTCGATAGGCTAGAAGCTGGTAACTGGGTTTACGTTTACTATAAAAATCCAAAAGGTAAAGAAACTGCTGGATATATACTGCTGTCTGACCTTAGAAAGTTGGAGAAATCGTAGAAATACAAGTTGTCGTTGGATAGATATGAATGTTTTGCGCTGATTTAATGTCATTTAAGTGTTTGATCTATTTATAGCAAACACCAGGTTTCCCATTTATCTAAAACACAATCCCATCAATAGTCCCAACACAAGAAACGACGCAAGTTTCGTACTCTTTTGCAACACAAGCTACAGATTTTAATACGACAACAGAAGGTTCGTACCGTATTGTGAAAAATTTCAGTCTGTTAATTATGTAGGAAATGATACTGCCTTTCATTGACAAGTTGTATGAGCAAGAATTCAATCATACTTATTTTGGCATTTTCAGAATTGATCTATTTCTATTAAAATAATTAGGTTAGTAAATTTTAGATTATCCTACTTCTTTTCTAAATGAGGTGATCAACGTAAATAATTCTACAGCTCCAATATTCAGTTCTGATGCCGTGAGACTTATCGGTAGATTTCCTTCCTGGTCTGTTAGTCCATTCGTCAGCATTCCTGATAATTTCTTTTTGATCAACGGAAGATATTGGTCTGGTTTATCAACAGTAAGAGTGACCAACGTATCAGCACCTACCTTTTCTAAATTGACGTCAATAATATCTTTCCAAAGAATCAATTCTGCAGCTTTGCTCACCGCAGTAGTTTTGGAAATAATTCCTTCATTACTGAGTATTAGTAAAGGGGATTTGTCGCGAAGCGCACTTAGTTTATTAACAATTACAATAGCTAATATGATACCGAATATTCCCGTGGCAGCAGCTAATTTGGTACTTATTTGATCATCATATAAACCGATGCTGTAAAGAAATATAGCGATGAAAACTACCAATATTCCTACGCAAATCAGAATTAGGTTCAGTGATTTTCTTTTGTCTCTGTAAAATTCCATTTAGATGATATATATAATTTTATTTGCGATCTATTTCCAGTCAACATTCAGTTTGTTTTCAGTAGCGAAGATTTTACCAGTTTCCATTAGGTCTGTGTACATCTTTTCAAACTTTACCCCATACTTTTGCTCAATTGATTTTTCTAACTCATCTTTACTGGTCTGATCAGCTTTACTATCGCAAAGCTTCGCATAATTTGTATATTCATTTTTATAAACAGGAATTATAAACTCATAGAGTGCAACGGACTTTTCCTTGATTGCTTTTCTGTCATCAGAATTTGCATTCAGTGCTTTGATATCATTGAGGGACTTTTCCCTATACAGAATATTATTTTGTACGAATTTCCTGGCTTCGTCACCATTCTTCTTGCTGGATGGGATATCAGGAAATTCGGTTGTTTCGTCATTTATATGTTTTACGAGGATCGGAGTTGCAAAATCACTTATGGTATTCGTATTCAAAATTGCTGTGGTAAAGAACTTGTCGGCCGGCTCTGCGCAGGATTGTATAAAAAACGCCAGAATTACAAGTAATGCTACGGAGTGGTTTTTGGTAAAAGTCTTGATGATGTTTTGCATAATTTATATTGATTTTAAAATGTCAGTTTGATGCTAAATGCCAGATCCATTTTCATTAAATTTTTATTGAAATGCCGATGTTTAATGGAAAAACTCAATTAACAATTAAGCTGAATCTATTAGCAAATTTCAGACCTAAGGATTAATATAAAAATTGGATTTGTATAATACGTTCATTTTTTAATTCTACAAGCTTTGGATCCTTTCCAGACGTCTCTGATTAAATTTAAGTCCAACGAATGTACGGTAAGCATTTAACCTGTTTGGTGACCATCCTAAGTATAAAATTTTGAGGTACTATAGAAAATGCAATATTTCAATTTGTGCCAACGGTAGAAGTCTACTATAGCTTTACGGAAAACTGTTATATCTACCAGTACAAGGATCACCTTGGAAATGAAAGGTTGAGTTTCGCACGAAGCAGTACAAGAGCTCAGGATTTAAAACATTCTAATAATTACTATCTCCTTGTTATCAACCATTTAAGTGCTAACGGTAGTGCTTTTTTGGTCAGGGGTTCTTACAAGAATTATAAGTATAACGGAAAGGAGTTGCAAGAGACTGGGATGTATGATCACTGAGCAAGGATTTATTCAAACCTGCTTGGAAAATTGCGATTAGTTGATTTTTTAGCAAATTCTGTAAGACAAATCCCAGCAAAAGAGGCGTTACTTGCACCCATTATAATGAAATTAACTGAACGCATTATCCTGTAAATCCCTTTGATCAAAGCGAAAGTTATTTAGACTCATTTGTAATCTTGTCAATGATGCTGTTTGATAACTCGTTCAATTTGCCTTGGGATTCATCGGTCACCATATTAGTTACTAAAAATATCCCCATTTTTTGATTGGGGTATAGAGCTATCCAGGATGAATGTCCAAAAGTACCTCCGTTATGATAAAGCATCTTTTTTTTAACTGTCATAGTTATACGTATTCCAGGCATAGGCCCTTCCGTACTGGTCGATTCCGGCTAATCTACCTGTTGCTTGTCTGACAACTTGATCATTACTCTCAATATAGAGCTTTATATAAGCAAGCATTGAGCTTGTCGTAGATTTCAGTCCACCTGCATAATTGTAGTACCCGTTTATCAAAGGCATAGGTTCACCTTTACTGTTATTTCCAATAGATACATTGGAATTGTTATTATTTTTCAATGTAGAAACGGTGTTTTTTTCACCAGACCTGGAAAATATATATTTTTGAAACAGATCGTGGGAGGATGATTGGTAAACCTTTCTAAAATATAACCAACCAGCTGTATGCCCACACCCGAATAATAATAGTTCTTGCCCGAATCATCGGTCAGTCTTACATTCTTCAATCCCTTAAAAAAATCATCCTTTTTAAAATGTTTAAAGCAGGTTAATTGTTCCTCTGTCGTCTTTATGCCTTTATAACAGTTGATATCTGAAGGAAGTCCGGATGTATGTGTGATCAAATGACGAAATGTTACAGGTATGCCGTCCTTTAAGATCAGGTTCGGATATTTATAATCAAGATATGTCGTGATATCATCATCAAGGTTGATTTTATGGCCATAAACCGCTTGAGAAAGTAACAATCCGGTGTAGTTTTTTGTAATAGAGCCTATTTCGTATATGGTATTATTGTCCGGACTTTTTCCATTGTTTAATTTGCCATAATGAAATTGATAGGCTTTGCCTTTTATATAAAGAACGCCTGAAATAGCTTTGTAACCGGTAGTTTTCATCAGCTTAGTGACTTGCTCGCCGATTATCGTTGGGATTGAATCCTGAGTGGGATCTTGCTGTTCTGAAGCGGGGTAAGGATTTTTACCAGGCATACAAAATGTAAAGAACAACAGGCAAGCCATTATAAAGAAAGTGCTGGGCTTACCAGTAAACGAGAAAAATCTTTCGTTATTCATAAATTACATAATTTGCTTTATCAACCCTTGTATTACCTGTTTTCTCATTGTAAGCATATAAGATTAGCTCGTAATTTCCAGCAGTATTAATTAGAAAATTGCCTTCAAACAGGTTTGTCGAGGTCAATGACATTTTAATGTCCTTAATATATTTCCCATCTTTTTTAAGTATGCCTTTCACTTCGATTTCATCAGAATTCCAAACACCACCTTTATCAATGATGCATCCGCACATCATTACAACGTTGGCTTGAATCTGGAATGGATTGTCTTTAATCGTTTTCAATGAAATGTACTGGTGAGTCCGTGGGATTCAATATATCAATAATAAACCCCGGAATTTCTAAAATAATTCCATCCCCTAAAATATCCCGCCCGGGAATCAGCCATAATTCCGTGCTTACTTTTGCTTGAGCCTGTCTGTGATTATAGGGAGACACCACTTCTATGCTGACGTGTGTAGGTTCGTTAATATCGATTTGGGCCAGAAAACCTGCTGTTTGTGCATCAGTAATTGAACTTCCTCTCATTTTAGGATCTTTCATGATCAGATCTGTATTGCCTGTACTGCCGATGGTCTTGCCTTCAGCCAAGATCTGCTGATTTAGCTTATTTCTGATAATGCCATAGGCACCACCAAGAGAACTGCCGATGAATTTTGCATCTCTTGCCTTTGCTCTTACCATCAGTTTTGTTTCTGTAGCAGAAACCATAGTACAGGAGAAAAGAAATAGAATGATGGATATTGTTACCTTCATGAGATATTTGATTTTAAGTATTCTTGCTTGAATCTGTCATAAAAAGATTTTTTTTTCAGTTCCTGATCTATACTATCCAGATAATGAAGGATACCAATGTTATCAGACAGCAACTGTAAGATCGATCTTTCGCAGCTGTGCCAGATATGCTATAACTGTGGCAACATTTTAATTGCTTTATCAGATAGCGATACCATCTGCTTTCGCTTGTCGGTATTGTCTTTTTTGACATGCAGATAGCCTTTGTCTGCAATCTTTTTTACGATAATTACAACCGAGGGATGAGCGTAGCCCAAGGCGTCAGTTATAGCTGCAATTGGAATCTCCTCTTCTTTTTGCAACAGCATAAATACAAGGTACCAATTAGGCTCAATATCTATATTAAACTCTTTATAAAATTTTCTTACATCGTGCGACATAGGGTCACTTATTCTTTTCAATCGGCTATCGAGTGCCTTGTATCCAAGATCTCTGATAAAGTCTAATTCATAGCATAGTTTATTTTGACTACATATATTAATCAGATGACCATTACTGTAGTTTGTTTTTTTTGTAATTTTAGAAAACAACACAAAAGATACATTAATCAAAAATCGTAATTTGTATTTTTTCAATTTGTTTCAGATGTTTGATGATTTGATTGATGAAAATTGAAATGTATCAACCAATTTTAGTGTAATCAACTTGAAATTGAAGTTTGGATTTTGACTTTATTTCAACTCATATTTCTCATATGAGGCGAATTGATTTTCTATAGCAAATATATTCTTTTGTCACTGTGGAAAAAAATCATTTTGGATATCCGGAATCAGGGATTCCAGAACCTCCGCAAAAATATTTCAAACTTTCATCAATACTTTTCTTATCACTTACAATGAATTGATCGCAGTTTTCCTTGTGCCTGCCTGAATGTTAATCAGCCATAGAAAAATCAGAAGCCTCACAAGATGCAATTGCAGTACATTGAAATTTTGGTCCTTAATATTCTCAAAGGATATATCGCAAATGAACATTATTAATTTGCCCTGTTCTTTGTATGAGAGTCAATCTAAGCTAAGCAACGCCTATGGAAGGCTATGACCCGAAGCTGGTTGATGAAGGTTTAGGTCTATCCGAAAATGGGCTTAACGCTTCAGTTATCTTATCATTTGGCTACCGGGATGATGACAATGGTTTTCTGGCTTCCATGCCGAAAGCCCGACTACTTATCAATGAATTTTCTGTCAGAATAAATTAATGAGCTAACCGCCGGAAATTATGTTTAGTTTTTTAAATTTTGAGATTACTAAAATTTGCCCTGATATTTGTCGGAGCTTTTTTACTTTAATGATTTGTAGCAATGTAAATAACTGCTATTTGAATTACTAAAACTTCTTGGATATATCAAAAGTTATTTCGATCTGAATAAAATGTCAACTTTCCTTTTAACCGGTTCATTAGGACTCACCTTATAAAACTCTTTTAGTAAGTCAAGAGTGGTGGGTTTTTTGGGATAATGGTTATGCAAAAGAAAATTTTTAAGGGCTATGTTTACCTGATCTTCACCTATTATTTCACTCAATTTCGCCATCATCACTGCGCCCTTAGAATATGAAATGTGCGTGTTTTCTGCCATAACTTTGTAAAGTGGCTGAATCTCGGACAGACCTTTTTCATTGTCATAAATTTGCTGGTGAACGTTTATTCTTTCCATCATTTTTTCTTTACCGTGCATCTTTTTGTAAAGCATCATTTCGGTATACATAGCTAAAGTTTCGGTCAGCATCACGGCACCTTCTCTGTCATCAGGATCGATTTGGCTGTTTCCCCACCAGAGATGTGAAAGCTCGTGCCCCGCAAGCTCATTAACTACGTCCTGATTCTGATCTGAATTGATGTTCGCGTGAAACAACATATCTTCTGTCATAAAAATAGATGAAGGATAGGCGGTGGCTGCAAAACCTTTCGTGAAGGAAGAAACTTCTGCAAAGTTGATGGTTTTGAAGGGATACTTACCAAAATTTTGCGTGCAGTAATCTAAAGTGAGTTTCGCATTTTCAATCAGATGATTCACATTTTCCGAATGTTTTTGATTGTAAAAAATATTGATTGCTATGCCTTTATAAACTGTGGTTTTTATTTGATATTTTGCGGAAGAAACAGCGAAGCGAAACGGAATATTTTCAGCTTTATACCGGAAATAGGTTCTGTTATTTTTACTATAATGTTGAATTAGATCTCCGGTTCCTACAGCAGTCTGGTCTTTTTCTGTGGAAATGAGCATATCCAAATTGATAAAATCCTTCTTGAACACTTCCGGAGCTTCCAACTTTTTTAATTCCGATTGTTTTCCCAATTTAAATTCAGTCCGTTTTCCTTCATTTTCAATTTCATTAGTAGCTTGATAACCGAACGTTGGAAAATATCGGCTGATTCTCATAAAAGAACCATTTTCTATGATGGAATTGAATGAATCGTGACCATTAACGGCAGACCACTGATAAGAAATTTTAAAATTAAGGCTGGCTATTTCTCCAGGCTGTAAGGGCTGTTTTAAAGAAATTTCAGTGACTTCCTGATTGATCTTTTTTGATTCATAATTTGTATTGAAAACCGCAGATTCTATTTTCAAATCTGGATGAAAATTAATTAAAATCTTTTTAATGGGTTTGTCGGTGTGATTGACCAGTTGATATTTACCATCGATCTTATATGAATTTTCAGACGGATAAAGCTGAATTTCAGTGATTACATCTGTAATCGTTGGCTGCGGCAGGGTTTCATATTTTTTGAATTTCTTTTCATATTGAACAGACTGAAGTATTTTCTCATCTTCATTTTGTGGAATATAATCTTTCATAAAAAGACTTCCTGTAAAAACGCCAATTGATAATAAAATGACTGTGAAAATGATTTGTCTGACATTCCATTTTTTAGTTTTGATGAATTCATTAATCAGCCATAAAAAAGCAATCAGGCCTAATCCGAATAATAATCTTTCAGCAAAAGCTGCTGCATAGATTCCATACCCATTGAAATCACTGTAAGCGCCTTTATAATCTGAAAAAATCCTTAATAGTGAATAAGAAATAATCTTTTTTGAGACTGGTCCGGCAAACGTAAAACCTGCAAGAACAGAAACCCCCAGAGCAACAAAACGATTTTTGATATTGTCATTGATCAACAATATAAAAGCTGAGAAAAGAATCAGCGGGAAAGTATTGAAGAGGATTGTTCCTGAATATGCATTACAGTCGATATAAAAATAGTTGTAAACAAGCTGAAATGCTAATCCTTCCAAAATCAGAATCGCTGTAAGAAAGAATAATAAAATACATACAGAAAGAAAATGTCCGTTCAGTTTGCTTTTAGAAAAATAAGTGCTTTTTTCAATCAGTGAAAATCCCGATGAATGACTTCTCCAATACAAATCGTTGATAAAGTAAATGACAATTAACATTCCAAACAAATGAAAATTCTCCGAAATAGTGGTAGATATCAATCCCGAACTTGCATATTTTTGAGGAAGGCGAATTCCTTTTTCGATCTCGGCATACATTTCCATTCCGACAAAAAATAAGAGCAATATTGAAACGGCAACAATAGTGATGCTTTTAAAAAGGTAAATCAGGTCTATTTTTGCAAATGATACAACAGATTTTATCCCGGCAGAAATTCCAAATACTGATTTTGTGGTTGTAAATTGCCCTAAATTATTAGTAAAAGAAACAATTGCTATCTGATTTTTGTTCCTGTTTTTACTTTTGTTTTGAGAAAATGTTGAGAAAGAAAATAATCTGTAAGTCAATAATAAAAGCAGGATTGAAATAATCAGAAAAACGATTCTGTTGATTAATAAATATCCCGAGAACGGAACAATCAGTTCATTCTTTTGCTGAGCGGATAATGTTCTTGCTTCAAAAAAATAAGATGACATTCCAAAAGGATCAATCAATGCCGACAATTGCTGTACTTCCAATGATTGTGGTAAGCTTCCTGCCATAAATGGAGAGTTGGAAAATACCAGAATAATCATATAAAGAACATAAAGAAACAACCCACCGACAACGACCAGAAGCTTTTTCTTCATAATGAATGAGATGAAAAACAAAAAACTGCACACTATAAAACAATTGATTCCTCCGAAAATCAGAAGAGGGTAGAAGTAATGCCAAAAGTTGAAATAAGGATGGATTTCACTTCCCGTCCGGAAATTCTGTCCAATCACAAATCCGGTCATCAAAAATGTAAAACTTAGAAAAGTCTGTAGAAAAAAAATAAGGAACTTCCCCTGCAAATAAATTCGTTTTGAAAATGGATACGAGAAAATAAGAATATCAAATTTTGAATCCCAATCTTTAAACAGAATCTGACTGGCATAAATGATTGCGAAAAAAATGATGACCAGACTCAATATTCCGGTCATAAAACCAATGGTGTACGGTGAATTCAAATAAATTCCATCCCCGACTGTAAGATTGAACTGGTTCCCGCAGAAAATGCCGATCAATACTAGAATTAAGGCACCAAGATATGCCGGCCAACGTTTTACAAGACGTCTGCCCTCGAATAAAAATAAAGCATTCATAACTAAGGTTTTTGAGTGAGCGTATGGAAATAAACGTGCTCCAATGAAGGTTTTACTGAAGAAAAATCTTGAAGCTGCTGTTCCGAGAATGCAGTGATGTACAATTCTCTTTCAATCAATTGCTGACTGATGATTCTATAATTGGATTGATAATTTTCCAGCTCATCTTTTCCAATAGGTTTTGACCAGATCTTATTTTCCAGTTCAGCAATCAGTTTGTTTGGCTTTCCCTGGCTAAGAAGTTGCCCCTGATTAATAATGGCAACTTTTGAGCAAAGATTTCGGACATCTTCGACCAAATGGGTAGAAAGAATGACGATCACATCATTACTAATTTCGTTGAGCAAAGAATTGAATCGATTCCGTTCTTCAGGATCTAAGCCGGCAGTCGGTTCGTCAACGATTATGATTTTAGGATTTCCCAGCAAAGCCTGCGCAACGCCAAAACGCTGTTTCATTCCTCCGGAAAAGGTATGGACTTCCTTATTTTTAAAATCAGAAAGATTGACTTTTTCCAACAGGTTTAAAATCTGGTTCTTTCGTTCGGAACTGTCTTTAATTCCTTTCAATATGGCGATATGCTGCAAAAGATCGTAGGCCGATACTTTGGGATAAACGCCAAAATCCTGGGGAAGAAATCCGAGATTTTGTTTGATATAATCGGGGCTTTCAGAAACATCGATACCGTTGAAAATGGTACTTCCAGAAGTTGGTTTCTGCAGGCCTACAATGGTTTTCATTAGAGACGATTTTCCGGCTCCGTTAGGTCCTAATAAACCGAACATACCGTTTTCTACTTCCAGAGAAATATTTTTAATGGCCTGAAAACCATTTTTGTAAGTGAGGTTTAGATTGTTAATGTGTAAGGTATTCATAGGATTGATTTTAGATAATAGAAATCCTGGCAACGTTTCCATTGCTTTTCAAAATGTGTGTAAAAAATGTTTATGGTAAAGCTTTATAACCAAAAGTCACAAAAGCCTTTTGAAATATTTGATTTATTCCTCTTTATACTCCAGAATATCTCCTGGCTGACATTCCAGTGCTTTGCAGATTGCTTCCAGCGTATCGAAACGCACACCTTTTGCTTTTCCCGTTTTAAGAACAGAGAGGTTGACAGTGCTGATTCCCAGTTTCTCTGCCAATTCTTTGCTCTGCATTTTTCGTTTGGCAAGCATAACGTCTAAGTTGATGATAATTGGCATTTTTATATAAATAGATCTTGTTCGTTTTGTAAATGTAATCCCTGTTTAAAAATATTGGCAAGGAAAAAACAGAAAATTCCCAACATAAAATGGATAAAGACCAGTCCCCATATAATTGTTTCAACTTCTACGAAAAAACTTGCCATAATGACGATAGGGAGTGGTAAGAAAATATTATAGCTATAAAATCTTTTAAGGTGTAATATATTTTCTTCGGTAAATAATTTTGTCTGAAAGAAAACCCTGAACACTTTTGCTGACAACCAGAAAAAGATACCGTATGTTACTAAAACCAGTAAAAAAGACAGGATGATATAGGGATAATTGTTTTCAATGTTCAGAAATGGCTGCTCTGTAAATGGATAATTGATGTGCAGATATAAATTATCCTTGTAAGGTGTAACAGCAAAACCGGTTAAAAGGCAACAGACCGAATAGATGAATGTAAGCAGATAACCTGCTGATAACAAAATGCACAGATAGTACAGGATCTTTGAAATATTCTTACTCTGCTTCATAGGATGATCAATTAATTTATTACTGCAAATATATAATTAATTATCGTAAAACATTAATTAATTTAATTATATTATTTTTATTAAGTAACCTTTCAAATCAGGAATTAGTAATGAGGGTGACTCAGATATGCTACAGATGGCTTTTTTTTGATAATATCTTATCCTATTATTAAGTAACCAGTAAATATGTTATCCCAACTCAAGTTATTTCTAAAATGGGCAGATTAGATTTGCATTAAAAGATATTAGCCGAGAAAGATCAGCATCTCTTTTAGTGTGAGTTGAGAGAACACTTTTATATATTAGAATTTAAGTATTAATTTGACGGGGTAATTTTATAACCTAATGGAATTGGTTTGAAAGGATTAAAGAATACCAAAAATCAAATAAAAAAATTAGAATATCTAAGCCCATAAATATTTTAATGCTGATTTAAGTAGAAATTTGGGATCTTTACTAAAAAATGCTAAAAAAATCCGGTAAACAAATTTGTTTATCGGATTTTTTAGATAAGAATTTTAGCTTAAAACTCTATTATTTTCTCTGCAAAAATTTTCCACTGTATTTTAGATATTCCAAACATTCCACCAATTCCAATCAATGAATTTCTCATCTTACCGATGAAACTGGTGTTCATATTTGGTGTTTCGTTTCTGCCATAGATCCCGATTTTTATAAATTTTGAACCTCTTGAAATTCTGAAATTAGATGTTGATTTTTCTGAATAAAAATGAGCAATGTGCTTGCTCTTGTTTTGACCTGGAACCTTTGTCGGAATACAAATCATCGTAATATTCTCAATCTCGCCCACATTTGGAAGTTGATTGGATATTTTTTCGATTTTTACCCATTCATAACCATTTGATTCCGGATTTCCAGGTCCTGGAATTTTGATTCTGATAAGGTCGTTTTCCTGAGGTGATCTAGAAATAGGAGTGCCAGTAGGATCGTGAAGTCTAAACTCTGCAGACTTTTTATCGCAGTAATTTTCCCATTGATTAATTAAAAAAAAACGGTTTTTCAATATTTCAAAATTCTTATCGGTAATTTCCGAATTCTCAAAATGAATATATTTTTCTGTGTCGTGGAAACTTCCTTTTTTCTGTTGTGGGATTCCCGGGATTTGCTTAGGTTTCATTGGTTCTTTAGTCTGTATTATATGTCAAAAAATAAATTCCGGACGAGCCGGAATCTATGTGATTGATTTATTTTGCTTTGGAATTGAGATTTGTATCTGCAATACTGGTGAGTAATTCGTCACATGTTTTTTCTTCTTCCAGAGTTTCTAATAAGTTTTTCAGACATTTTTTTTCTTTCAATACTTTTGCAAAAGCTGCCAATGTACCATAAGTTGCGATTTCATAATGCTCAACTTTTTGAGAAGCAGCAATGATTCCTGCATCTCTTACAGATCCCGGCTGTGTCTCTTCCACAATGCTCTCGCCTTCATCCAAAAGACCTTGCATTGCATCACATTTCTTTGCCTGTGCTTTTTTGCCTAATGCTTTGAAGCAATCTTCTAATCGAACGACATGATTTTTTGTTTGGTCAAGGTGATCACTTATGGCTTGTTTAAGTTTTGCATCCGTTGCATTTTTATGCATTTTTGGAAGTGCTTTTACAAGAGCTTTTTCCGCCCAATAGATATCTTTAAGGCTGTCTTCAAAAAGATCTTTCAGTTCTTTAGCAGCATCTGATTTTGCTGGTGTTTTTTTAGCGTTAGTTTTTGCAGTTGTGGTTTTTGCAGCTGCAGTTTTTGTGGTTGTTTTCTTAGCTAGTGTGGATTTAGTTGCCATAATGATAATATTTTTTATAAGTTAAAATTGATTAAACAATTACTATACCAACGCTGGTTATATTATCAAGTATGGTTAACATAACCTTTTATTAATAAACGTATTAGATTATTTTAATAGTTTTGTTAATTAATTGACAATCGTGATTTAATGAAAATTATATAAAATAAGATTTTTTAATTTTAAAATTTATTTTATTTTTGGTATCAACTTAAATTTTATCAATATGGTGTAAACCAATTATTTAATACTACCTTTGCTTCAATATATCACTGTGGAGCTGCTGATATTAAATTATTAATACAATTGCCATTCGCTTCACCTTATTATTTTGCTGTAAAAATGGCTTGCAGCACTTTTATCTCTCAAACTATGAATGCATTAGCATTAAATCTTCCTACAGATTCTTACACAGAATTTTTAAACCGTTTCAAAACATCAATTTCGTCTCTTTTTCAAAAAGAAAATATAGATCAGCTAAGTCTTTCAAGAGGTTTGCCTCCGAGTGTATGGAAAGAAATTTTCAATTTAAAACCTTTATCCGTTGCCATTCCAAAAGAATATGGCGGTAGAGGTGTAAAAGTAAAAGAATGTCTTGGGATTCTTTCCGCAGCTTCTTATGAATCTCTGCCTTTGTCTTTGACTTTTGGGATCAATATCGCATTGTTTCTGGAGCCTTTGGCAAAATACGGAAATGACCTTATCAAGGGAGATATATTCAAACATTTTCTGGATTACGGTGCAATGGGTGGTTTGATGATCACTGAACCGGATTACGGTAGTGACGCGCTTAGTATGCGCACGCAAAACGAATTAAAAGACGGAAAATACCACATCAAAGGTACAAAACACTGGCAAGGTCTTACAGGATTGGCGAATTATTGGCTGATCACTTCCAGAAACGCCAATGCAGAAGGGAATCTTGGTAGAGATGTAGATTTCTTCATCGCAGATACGCACAAACCAAATCAAAATATCGAAGTTTTAGAATATTATGACAATGCGGGATTATATATGATTCCTTATGGTCTTAATAAAGTTGACATCCAAGTTCCTGAGGAGAATAAACTGATTCCGGAATCCACAGGTCTTAAACTAATGCTCGACGTTCTTCACAGAAGCAGATTCCAGTTCCCGGGAATGGGAATGGGATTTCTGAAAAGAATGATGGACGAGGCTACAACGCATTGCAAAGAAAGAATCGTAGGAACTTCCAATCTTTTTTCTTTGGATCAGGTTCAGTTTCAGTTGGCAAAAATGCAGTCGTTCTTCACACTCTGTTCAGCAATGTGTGCAAAGAGCTGCAAAGTAAGTGGAATAGACCACGATGTTTCAGGGAGCGGTGTTCACGCGAACAGTATGAAAGCTTTGGTGACAGATATGATGCAGGAATCTGCGCAAATGTTGGTTCAGCTTTCTGGCGGAAAAGGTTACAGATTGAGCCATATCGGAGGAAGAGGAATTATGGACAGCCGTCCTTTCCAAATCTTTGAAGGATCAAATGAAATGCTTTACACGCAGATCTCAGAAGGAATTCTGAAAGATATGAAGAAGAAAAAAACGGAAAACCTTGGAGAGTATCTTTCTATTAATGAATTGACGAGCAACGCCTCAAAACTTTATAAAAAAGAATTTGATTTCACAATTGGAAGTCCGATTTCTCAAAGAAAAATGATCGATCTTGGGAAAATTATTGCAAGAGTTGTTACCGTTAATGATCTTTTAGAACTTAATAACGAAGGTTTCAGTCAGCAGTTGACAGATAATTCCATTGAAATGGTAAGACAGGAAATTGTGTCTTTGCTTGCGTCATTGAATCACCACAAAGATATTTCAGCTTTGGAAGATCTTGGTAATAGTGACTGGATGGCATTTGCATAATCATCAAGTATAAAAAGGTAATGACCTCAAGGCTAATCGTTTTGAGGTCATTTTTTAATTTATAAATTTTCAATAATCATTTAAATAATATTAATTTGAAAATCAATCAATTAAAATAGTGTTTGTTTCATATTAATGTTGTACATTTGCATTATAATTTATAAACAGAGGTGTCTGCCTTGCTTTTTCTGTCACAGTTTAGAATACCAATTTTTCTCTCCCCAGTTTTCGCTTACAGTACCAATATTTCAAAATTTTTAATATAAAAAATTGAAATTTATTGTTGACCTCAATTTTTAAATGACAAAAATAGCTCTCGTGGAAAGGAGTTATCATCACACCAAAATATTAATATAATACTAGAATAATTTATGGCAGATTCTTTCTCCAAAAAAGAAAATTTTAAGAAAAAAATCGCAAAACAAAAAGAAAAAAATATTCGTCGAGAAGAACGAAAGACCAATAATGACAAAGGAAAGGAAATAGAATTTATGTATGTGGATTCTTACGGAAGATTGACTTCCACGCCTCCTGAAGAAAGATTGGAAGTGAATTTGGACGATATTCAATTAGGTGCAGCTCCTATAGAAGCAGAAGAGGCAGTTAAAACAGGAATTGTAACATTCTTTAGCGAGAAAGGTTACGGTTTTATTACAGAGGATGGTAACAAAGAAAACGTTTTCTTCCATAGCAACAATTGTGTGCACTTGGTGAAAAAAGGAAACAAGGTCTCTTTCGAAAAAGAAAGATCACCAAAAGGTTACTCCGCTATCAACATTCAACTTATCAAATAGATAATTTATAACAACAATTTTTTAATACCATTACAATGCAAGAAGGCACAGTAAAATTTTTCAACGAAACAAAAGGTTTCGGATTCATTTCTCCATCAGCTGGAGGAGACGACATCTTTGTACATTCATCAGGTTTAGTTAGCAGAAACATTCGTGAGAATGATAAAGTAACTTTTGAAGTACAAAAAGGACAAAAAGGATTAAACGCAGTTAATGTAAAACTTGCGTAAGCATAAAAAGTTTTTTCCATTGAAAATGATAAGCTCTAATTTATTTTAGAGCTTATTTTTTTTTATTCAATATCCAAGATCATTGGCTTCATTTTGGTTAGTCAGAAACTATGATTTCCAGACTGAAGTACGATCCAAAATTAGATTCTCTTACCGAAAAAGAACTGAAGCTTTTAGACAAAGCTTCTGACTCTATTCTGAAGTTTGTACAGAAATCGCCAAAAATTAATAAATCTGAGTTTGCCACAAGAGATGCACACGCAACGACTTATTCTCTTGTAAAAGGAAGTTTCCAGGTCTATAATGAATTCGAAAAGAAAGACATATTTCCGACCGAAAAAATGGATTGCATCATTCGGATTTCGCACGCTCATATGAAATTGATGAGTCAGAAGAAAACCATTCGGGCTTACGGATTTTCAGTTAAAATCTGTAATGATGAAAGGACGATTGCCAATTATCCAATGGTGAATTTTCCATTGTTTCCGATTGTCAACATTTCGAAATTCCTTAAATTATTCATTTCGATCAACAATTATTTCGCCGGAAATTTCTTTCAGAAGATTTGGAATTCGCTGAAAATATTCAAAAGTTTTGTCAGCATCATTCCAAATACTTTGAATTTTTCTTTTCAAAATCAAGTTTTAAAGTTTATCAATCATTGGAATCATTTCATTTTATCATTTGATTATCATTCCATTGGTGTTTATAGAATGGGCGATGATTTGGTTAAAGTGAAGCTAACACCAATTAAAGTTAATCACAAGACTCAAGATAACAGAATCGATTTATCTATTGAAAATTATCTTAAAAATCATATTTATGAATTGGATGTGTGCATTCAGTACTGTTATAATTTCAAAGATCAACCTGTCAATCAATTGAATAAAATGTGGAAAAACTCCAAGTTTATTCCAATGGGCAATATTCAAATCACTGAATTATTAGATAAAAACAAAATCGAAAACGAATTACTCTCTTTCAATCCTTTCGATAATATTCAGGAGTTACAGCCTGTCGGAAAAATCCAAAAGTTAAGAGATAAAGCTTACAAAACATCACTAGAAACCAGAACCGAAATTAATTTAAAATAAAATGGACGAAAATTTACTAGGAATAATCGCAGGTATCCTGACATCTGTAGCAATGATGCCTCAATTGATTAAAGTTATCAAAGAAAAAAACGTGGAAGACATCTCTATCGTGATGCTTTTGGTCTTGATCTCTGGACTCTCGCTTTGGGTTTGGTACGGAATTTTGAAAGATGAATTACCAATTATTTTATCAAACGGATTTTCAGTCTTGGTCAATTTAACTTTGCTTACTTGCTGTTTTATCTTCAAAAGGAAAATCTAAATCTCATAAATATCAGAATCCGTAAAAACGTAATACATCCCTTTCTTAGGGATGTTTTTCGTATCCAAACCTGTAAACTCACTGAAAGCAGGCAACAGCAGTTGCTTCGAAGTCTGAGCAAAACAGGGGAGTTTTATTCTTTTTACCGGAGAATTAATAACAAAACCAGGATGAATATGTCCAGTAATCTGAAATTTAGGATTTGAACGATCAAAATCGTGAACGAATGAGATATCTCCAATTTCTAAGGAAGTATTTCGTGAATCCAAACATAATTTCTTTTCTAAAGTTTTCGAAATTCTGTCGTGATTTCCTTCTACTAAAATGAATTTAATATCAGGATATTGTTTTTGCCAAGTGCAAAATTCATCGACATCTGAATTGTTTCCCGCGTGCAATAAATCACCAACGATAATAAATCTCTCAGGCTGGAAGTTCTCAATTAAAATGGATAAACGCTCCAAATCATTTTTCATAATATGATTCGCCAAAGCAATTCCGTTTTTACGAAAATGAGCGGTTTTTCCGATGTGTAAATCTGAAAAAATCAACGCCTTTTCCTTTTCCCAATACAAAGCTCTTTGATTGGTTAAAGTGAAAATTTCATTTTGAATTGTTATGTCTTTGGTCGCTATCTTCATAGTAAAGTTGGAAGACGGAAGTTTTTATTCATCTTTAATATTTCTTCCGGATTGTTTAATTAATTTCTGAATTCTCGCATCGAGATTTTCACTCGTCAGAGTCTGTCGCAAACTGTCGACCTTGATCGGGAAACTCAAAGGCGTAAATTTATTGGAATATTTTAAAATAAACTTCGATTTCTCAATTCGTTTAAAAGCTTCAACCAAACGTTGTTCCTGCAATTGCATATTGAAAACTTCCGTATAAGCCTGCCTTACCAAAAAATGATTCGGATCGTAATCTTCTAATACTTTGAAAATCAATCCGGCTGAACTTTGCAAAGCTTTATTGGAACGTTGCTGTCCGGGGAAATTCTGCACAACCATTCCTGAAATTACCGCAATATCTCTGAATTTACGTCTCGCCATTTCGGCCGAATTAATACTCGAAATCTCATCAACCATCAGATTATCTCTCGTCAGAATTTTATCTAAATTATCTTCATTCAGCGGAATTTCTTTATCGCTGAACAGTTCAAAACCGTAATCATTCATCGCCATTGAAAAGGAAATTGGAGCCAGTTTGGAAATTCGGTAGGCAATCAACGCTGCCATCACTTCGTGTACCAAACGTCCTTCAAAAGGATACATAAACAAATGATAACCTTCTCGGTTTTTAATGAGTTCAATCAAAAATTCATCATCTTTCGGAATGTGTGAACGCTTTTCCTGATTGGCCAAAAGCGGATGTAGAAATTTCAGTTCCTTCTCAGAAGCTTTCGGATTCAACGCTCCGGACAATTTTTCTCTTAAAAAATGACCCAAATTTGAACTTAAAGGCAATCGTCCACCCAAGTAACTCGGCGCTTGCGCTTTTCCTTTGGAAGCCCGAACGAAAACCGTCATATCTTTAATCATCGCCACTTCCAAAACCCGACCCGCCAAGATAAATTTCTCTTCTTTCTTCAGTCTCGAAATAAAATATTCCTCCACCATTCCGATATAACCACCGGAAATGAATTTCACTTTCAGCATAGCATCACTTACAATCGCGCCCATATTCATTCGATGGAGCATTGCAATTTTTCGGGAAGTTACTTTGTGCAAACCGTCTTCCATCACGACAACTTTATGGTATTCTTCGTAGCTTTTTAACGCACTTCCGCCAATCGTGAGAAAATCAATCATCGCTTTCCATTCCTCATCCCTGATTTCCTGAAACGTATAGACTTTTTTGATTCTTTCGTAAACTTCATTAGGTAAAAATCCGTCACCAACTGCCAAAGTCATCAGGAACTGAACCAAGACATCAAAGCACAAAACCACTGGTTCACGAGGTTCAATAACTTTCTGTTTTACGGCTTCTTTTAAAGCGGCAACTTCAATCAATTCTAATGAATGGGTTGGAACACAGAAAATTTTCGAAGTTTCAAAAGGGGAGTGACCGCTTCGTCCGGCACGCTGCAGAAATCTCGCAACCCCTTTCGCAGAGCCAATTTGAATTACGGTATCCACTGGTTTAAAGTCAATTCCCAAATCCAAAGATGATGTGGAAACGACCGCTTTCAGTTTTCCTGAACTTAAATTTTCTTCAATCCAGATTCTCAAATGAGCATCAATCGAACTGTGATGAATCGCAATCTGTCCGGCAAAATCAGGATAGGCATTCAACAAAAGCTGATACCACATTTCGCTCTGACTTCGGGTGTTCGTAAACACAATGGTCGATTTTGATTCCAGAATAATTGGAACGACTTTATCTGCCAATTTTTGGCCGAGATGTCCTGCCCAAGGCAAAAGTTCGACTTCATCTGGGAAAACCGAAATAATATCAATTTTCTTGAGTTCTTTAGCTGTAATTTTTGTTTTTTTAATGTCATACGGAATCAAAACATCCTGCGCTTCATCAAGGTTTCCTATAGTTGCCGTAATTCCCCAAATTTTAAGTTTCGGAACATAATGAAAGAGTTGTGAAATTCCCAATTCCACCATCACACCACGTTTTGAACCCAACAATTCGTGCCATTCATCCACCGCAACACAATGCATATTCGTAAAAAATCGTTGATGATTTTTCTGAGCCAAAAGCAAGTGCAGACTTTCTGGAGTTACGACCAGAATTTCAGGCATATTTTTGACCTGCTGTTGTCGGACTTTCGGGTCGGTATCGCCGTTTCTAACACCAACTGCCCAATCCAGACCAATCTCGTCAATTGCTTCCTGCATTGCTTTGGCAATATCTTTGGATAAAGAACGGAGTGGCGTAATCCAAATCATTTTTAATCCCTTTTTATACTTGTCAGGATTCGTCAAAAAATCTGAGATTAAGGCTAAAAATACCGAAAACGTTTTCCCAAAACCTGTCGGTGCCACGACCATTCCGCTATAACCACTACCAAATTTTTTCCAGGTATCAACCTGAAATTTAAATGGGGAATTACCTTTTTCCGTCATCCAGTTTTGAATGATTTTAAAGCCTTCGGTATTTTCGTAGTTGCTCAAATTCTGTTAATTATATATTTAACGCAAAGAACGCAAAGGATTTTTTGACATTCTTGTGCATATTTTTCGTTCGTAAAGGCACTTCGTTCAGCAAAAGATAGTACTACCGTGGCTGAGTGAAACGCCTTTGCGAACGAAAAAAAGTTTTCAATAATTTTAAAATAGACCTTGCGACCATTGCGTTTAAAAAACTTATTGTATCAATTTCTTAATCTCTTCAATATCATCAATATCATTCACCGTTTTATCTTTCCGCCATCTTAAAATCCTTGGGAAACGCAATGCCACACCGCTTTTGTGACGGTTGCTGAAGCCAATTCCCTCAAATGCAATTTCGAAAACCAATTCCGCTTTTACGGTACGGACGGGGCCGAATTTTTCAATTGCATTTTTATTTACAAACTTGCTGACTTCCATAATCTCTTTATCCGTCAATCCGGAATAGGCTTTGGCAATAGTGACCAGTTTATCGCCACTTTTCACGGCAAAACTGTAATCGGTGTAGTAAGCGCTTCGTCGTCCGCTTCCTTTTTGGGCGTAAATCAAAACTGCATCAATCGTCAACGGACTGATTTTCCATTTCCACCAATCGCCTTTTTTTCGTCCGGAATGATAATGCGAATTTTTCTGTTTCAACATCAAACCTTCACTGTTGATCTCCCTTGAGTTTTCCCTGATTAAATCTAATTTGCTCCAATCTTCAAAATCAATTGCCTGAGAAATTTTGATGTTTTCGGGAGCTTCATTTAATAATAATTCCTCCAACATTGCTCTTCTGGCAGAGATGGGTTTTTCTCTCAAATCCGTTCCTTCCAGTTCTAAAATATCATACGCAAAAACCTCAATCGGAATTTCGGTTAGCATTTTCTTAGTTAAAGTTTTACGGTTCAAACGTTTCTGTAATTCATTAAAATTTAAAACGTTACCTTCTTTTACCGCAAGTATTTCTCCATCAATCACAAAGTTGCCTTTCATCGCTTTTACAGTCTCAGCAATTTCGGGAAATTGTTCGGTCACCAGTTCTTCACCACGAGACCAGATAAAAACTTCATCGTTCCTTCTGATGATTTGTCCACGGATTCCGTCCCACTTATATTCGATGAGCCATTCTTTAGGTTTTCCTAAATCTTCCAACTCTTTTTCAAGCGGATAAGCCAAACAAAAAGGGTAGGGTTTTGAATTATCAGGATTTATATTTTCAGCAGAAATCAGTTCGTGAAATGAAACTTCGTCGGGTTGCCATTTTCCCATCAAACTGTGCATCAAAGTGCTCGCTTCCTGTCCGGAAAATTTGGTTAAAGAATTAATCAAAGTCTTTGAGGAAACCCCAATTCTGAAACTTCCGCCTAATAATTTGTTGAAAATCAATCGTTCGGTATAGTCCAAACCGTTCCAGGAATTTAAGACAAATTCTTTTTTCTCGGCTTCAGTTTTGGTTTTCAGTCCGATGATTTCATTCATCCATTCAGACAGTGTTTTCTCGATTTTTTCGGAGGGTGGCGGAAGAATTAAAGAAATCGTTTCTCCTAAATCTCCGACCGAAGAATAGCTTTCTTGAAACAGCCAGAAAGGCAGTTGAATAATCTCCAGCGCCCATTCTTTCATATAGTTGGTGTTGACATTTCGCTTGGGTCTTTTCCCCGTAAATAGGGCGATAAACCACAATTTATCATCATCAGGCGCACGTTCAAGATAATCGATGATGGCATCGATTTTAGCATTGGTTTTATTGGTGCTTTCGAGAGCGTTGATGAGTTCTGCGAAATTTTTCATTCTAATCTTTTGTTTAATTTGGGCAGCTTTGAACTTCGTTCGTAAATTTCGATAAAGTCTTTGCTTCATCTCATTTATGCTTTCTGTTCCCTCCAGAAACTTTGGAATCAACTCAAATAGGGCTGCGAGCTATTCGATGTTTAAAAATTAACAGGCCGCTCCTACGGAGCTCTTATAATTATTATTTTAATCTGCTATTAGCAGTTCGCTCCTACGGAGCTGTTAAAAACTACTCCAGCTTTTTCAAATCTGAATCTGTTCTTAAAGTTTGCCGTCAACCTTGTCAAGGTTCAAAACCTTGACAAGGTTATTTCTAGAATCAATCATTATCTTTTGCAACTTCTTTTTCAGTTACCTCTTCATCATCGTCCCCATACAAAGTTTCCACAACATCAGATTTAATTCCGATTTCATTCAAGTATTTAGAAAAAACTTCGGTTTGACCGTGTGTCACGTGAACGATTTCGGCTTCGGTGGCTTTAATGGCTTGCAGTAATCCTTTCCAATCGGCGTGATCGCTCATCGGAAATCCGGCATCCATACTTCGCCATCTTCTGGCACCACGAACCTGCATCCAACCGGAACAAATTGCTGTTGCAGCATCCGGAATTTTCTTGATGACATTGCTGTCCAACAAAGCGGGCGGAACAATAACAATGTCGCCTGCAACGTGTTTGATGCTTTCTCTGAAATCGGGAACTTCATAATCGGGAAGCACAATTCCGACTTCTTCAAAAGCTTTGTTTAATTTGCCAATCGAGTAGTGAACGTGGATTTTTCCCATTCCTTCAACGGCTTTCATAATTCGCTGAGCTTTACCTAAAGAATATCCTATAAATACGGAAGTTTTCTGATTTTCCTGATTCCGCAAAACCCAATTCTGAAGTCTTTTATTAAGATCCGGAACTTCGAGCCAGTTGTAAATAGGAAGTCCGAACGTACTTTCTGTCACAAATTCATTACACCTTACCAGTTCAAAAGGTGTACTCAACCCATCATCCTGTACTTTATAATCACCTGAAACCACGCTTACATAGCCTTTATATTCCAAACGAATTTGCGCCGAACCAATGATATGACCAGCCGGATGCATCGAAAGCTTGACCCCATTAATGTCTAAAACTTCGCCGTATTGCAAAGTCTGACATTCGATATCCGGAGAAATTCTTTGATGTAAGATGGGTTTTGTGAAGTGATGGCAAAGATATTTTGTCATTCCCCAACGGGCGTGATCTGCGTGACCGTGAGTGATGACTGCAAAATCAACAGGTCGCCAAGGGTCAATGAAAAATTTACCCTGTGGACAGTAAATACCTTTGTTTGTGAATGTGATGAGTTTCAAAAGTGTGATGATTAGTGTGTCTCTGAATATTCAAAAACCTAACCAAATTGAATGTTTCAGGAATTTTTCAATCTGCTTTCAATTTTCGCTCAAAAAAAATCTCCAACGAATAAGATTTGTTGGAGATTTATATAATTTTAAAGATGATTAAATGGTTGCGTTACCTTCAACGCCGTCTGAGTTGTCGGTTTTTCCACCACTTATTGCAGCTGCAGCAAAACTTAATAAACTTACCAGTTTGCCAGCTTTTGTGTCCCAGTAATATGTTTCTTTTGGCTCAACACGGATAATAGAAACATTTGGATCGTCTTTTCCATCAAACCAGGCATTTGCCATTGGCGACCATTTGTCTTCGATTGTAGATTTGTCCGTATAAACGTAAGCGTCACCAAAAATTGAAAGATATTCGGAATTGCTGTTGTTCATAAAATAAAGCTGAACACGTTTATCTTCTTTGATTTCAAAATTCTTGTTGCTTGTTTCGCTGCTTATGAACCAAAGATTTCCATTTTCATCGGTTTCCTGTAATCCCATTGGTCGGGAATTTACCGGCAATCTATCGAGTTCCGTGCAAAACATGCAGATTCTGGCTTTTTCCGACAGTTCCTTTATTTTCGCAATTGCTTCTTGGTTTGTAAGATCTTTTGTAGACATAATATTTTATTTTTTGATTGTTTTAATAATTCCATTAATGCATTTACAAATAGTGTGCTAAAGATTAAACTTTAATTGTTGATAAAATTTTAAAAATTTTAATGGTGGAATATTTATTGTTAGAAAGTTGGTAATAATTATTCATTATTAATTTCAATTATAAAAACTAAAATATGAGAGCAATCTGGAATGGTGCCATTGGCTTTGGACTTGTGAATATTCCCATCAAATTGTATTCGGCAACAGATTCCAGCACTTTGGATTTGGATATGTTGGACAGCAAGGATTTGAGCAATATCAAGTTCAAGCGCGTTAATGAGAAATCTGGAAAAGAAGTGGTTTGGGAAAATATCGTCAAAGGCTACAAGCTTGAAAATAAATACATTGTTCTCGATAAAGAAGATTTCGCAGCGGCAAGTCCGGAAAAATCCAAAGTCCTAAGCATTGCACAATTCGTCAAAGAAGATGAGATTGACTCAGCACTTTTCGAAACACCTTATTTCCTCGAACCTCAGAAAAATGGTGAAGCGGCTTATAAATTATTATTAAAATCATTAATGAAAACAAAAATGGCAGGAATCGGTTCTTTCATTTTGAGAGAACGTGAAATCCTATGCCTGATTCGGCCTTATGATGACAAAATATTGATGGTCAACAGAATGCGTTATCCGGAAGAAATGAGAAGTTACGAAGATTTGAAAATCCCAAGTGGAAAAGCACCGAAACCCGACGAACTCAAGATGGCTGAGTCATTAATCAAATCTTTGGCAACCACTTTTGATCCTTTAAAATATAAAGACACTTACAACGCAGATTTACTGAAAATCATCAAGCAAAAAGCAAAAGGCAAGAAAGTGAAACTGGTTGAAGAAAAAGAACCAAAAGGAAAAACCACAGATTTGATGGCGATGCTGAAAGCCAGTCTAGAAGGCAAAAAGAAAAAAGTTGGGTAGAAAAGATACAAGAAAAAAGGCAAAAGATTCAAGTTTTAAGCAAGTCGAAACTCTATCACTCTCAAACACTTAAACACTCTAACTCTCAAAATACTATAACACAAAATGGCACTAGAGGATTACAACAAAAAGCGAAACTTCAAAGAAACTTCAGAACCGAGTGGAAAGGAAAAAGCGAGCGGAAAAAAACTGAAATTCGTGATTCAAAGGCACGCAGCGTCGAGATTGCATTACGATTTTAGATTGGAAATGGAAGGTGTTTTAAAGAGTTGGGCTGTTCCAAAAGGGCCGTCACTAAATCCTTCTGACAAACGATTGGCGATGATGGTGGAAGACCATCCTTATGAATACAGAACTTTCGAAGGCTCGATTCCGAAAGGAAATTATGGTGCCGGCGAAGTGGAAATTTGGGATGAGGGAACTTACGAACCCATAGAAAAAGTAAAAGGTAAAACCCATGACCTTGTGATGCGAGCCGAACTTCACAAACAATCTTTGAAATTTATTCTTCACGGAAAGAAATTGAAAGGCGAGTTTGCATTGGTTAAAATCAAAAACCCGCAAGAAGACAATGCTTGGTTGCTCATAAAACATAAAGACGATTTTGCGGTTTCAGATGATTACAACGCGGAAGAGCACACTTCAAAAAATTCCAAAGTAACGGCTTACCTCGAAGGGAAAGACAATAAAAAAAAAATACCGCCTCCGAAAGCATAAAGCATTTTAAAAATTATACTCCAGCACTTTCCGGCGAGAAAAAACTTTCGGAATTCATTGTGCCGATGTTGTGCAAAACGACTGATAAAGCCTTTGATGATGCTGAATGGGCGTTTGAAATTAAATGGGACGGTTATCGGGCAATTGCAGACTTGAGAAATGATTCTATCGGATTGTATTCCAGAAATGGCCTCGATTTTTCACAGAAATTTAAAAAAGTTGCGAATGCACTGAAGCTTCAGGAACACGAAATGATTCTGGATGGCGAAATTGTCGCGTACGATGACAAGGGAAAACCGAACTTTCAATGGCTTCAAAGAATCGGCGACAATCCTGATTTGGCATTGATCTATCAGGTGTTTGATTTGCTTTGGCTGAATGGACATTCGACGGAGGAACTGACTTATCTGGAACGGAAAGAATTACTGAAAGATGCTCTCGTTCAGAACGAAATAATCCAATTCCACGACCACATTATCAAAGATGGAAAAGATTTTTATCAAGTCGCAAATGACCTTGGTTTGGAAGGCATTGTTGCGAAAAAAACCGACAGTACTTACAAAGAAGGCATTAGAAGTTCTGAATGGCTGAAGATTAAAATTAATCAAACCGATGAAGCCATTATCTGCGGATTTACAGAACCAAAAGGCTCCCGGAATAAATTTGGTTCCCTGATTCTCGGGAAATATCTGGACGGCGAAATGGTTTTCTGTGGCCACACGGGTACAGGTTTCAACGACAAAGCGCTTTCTGAACTTCATCAATTAATGAAACCTTTGATTATCGAAAAATCAGTTTTCAAAATCACGCCGAAGACCAATGCGAAGGCAAATTGGATAAAACCGGAATTGGTTGCGGAAATCAAATTTACGGAAGTGACCAAAGATTTTATTTACCGTCATCCCGTTTTCCTGCGACTTCGCGACGATGTGAAACCGAAAGATGTGGAATTCAATGCTGAAAACAAATCAAAAAACGAAATTGTGAAAAAAGCTGAACCAAAAACCAGAACTGCCAAAAACGAAATCATAAAAAAAATCGGAAAACAGGAACTGAAACTGACCAATCAGAATAAAATCTATTTCCCGGATGACGACGTGAGCAAAGGTGATGTGATAGATTATTATCAAAGTATTTCGAAATATATTCTGCCTCACCTTAAGGCGCGTCCGCAATCTATGAACCGATTTCCCAACGGAATCAAAGGTCTTAGTTTTTACCAAAAAGATGCTTCGGAAGAAACACCGGATTGGATTGAAATAGAAAAAGTTTTTTCGGAAAGCAGTGATAAATACATCAATTATATTATTTGCAATGATAAAGAAACGATGGCTTATCTTAATAATCTAGGTTGCATAGAACTGAATGTCTGGACGAGCCGATTACCGAAAGCTGATTTTCCGGATTATCTCGTATTGGATCTTGACCCGTCGGACAAAAACACTTTTGAAGATGTGATAGAAACGAGTCTGGCAGTGAAAGAAGTTTTGGATTTGGCAGGAATCAACGCTGTTCCAAAGACTTCGGGAAGTTCGGGAATTCACATTTACATTCCGATGGGTGCGAAATATGATTACGACCAGGTCAAGGATTTTGGACATTTATTAATGCAAATGGTTCAGCAGAAATTGCCGGATTTGACAACTTTAGAACGAAGTCTTCAAAAGCGGGATAAGAACAAGATCTATCTCGATTATCTTCAAAACCGTCGTGGACAGACGCTTGCCAGTGTTTACAGTCTTCGTCCGAAAGATGGCGCGACAGTTTCAATGCCTTTAGAATGGGACGAAGTGAAAGTTGGTTTGAAACCGACGGATTTTACTATTCATAATGCTTTGGAACGACTGAAAGAAAAAGGTGATCTCTTTAAACCTGTTATGGGAAAGGGAATTGATATGTTGAAAGTAATAGAGAAATTGGAGAAATAATTCAATAATAATTGAAAAAATCCCACTCAACAAATCGTTGAATGGGATTTATTAATTTGTTTTTTACTCGGTTAAATTCTAAATCCGCCGGCAACTTCAATTCTTTGTGCATTAATCCATTTAGAGTCGTCTGAACAAAGGAATGCCACAACGCTTCCGATATCATCCGGCAAACCAACTCTTCCTAAAGCCGTTTGCGAAGAAACCAACTGATTATATTCTGCACTGTCACGAACTGCACCGCCTCCAAAATCTGTCTCAATCGCACCCGGAGCAATAGAATTGACTCTTATTTTACGAGCTCCCAATTCCAAAGCCTGATATCTTGATAATGAATCGATTGCCGCTTTCATCGCACCATAAGCGGAATATCCTGCAAATGAGAATCGTGCCAATCCTGAAGAAGTGTTCACAATGCTGCTTCCGTCATTCAGCAATGGTAATAATTTTTGAGTTAAAAAATAAGGACCTTTGAAATGAATATTCGTCATTGCATCCAAAGTTTCTTCGGTCGTAGTTTCAAAACTTTCATTGATTCCGATTCCTGCGTTGTTCACTAATGCATCAAGTTTTGAAGAACCAAATTGAGTTTCCAAAACATCTTTTACTTCGGTTACGAATTGGTCAAAACCTGCGGTTGAAGAAATGTCCAAAGGCAATGCAAATGCTTTTTGTCCTATGTTTTCAATTTCTTTTACTACTTCATCCGCAGCTTCTTTTTTGGTTTGATAAGTCAAGATGATATCAAATCCTTTTTTTGCCAATGCTAAAACTGAATCTTTTCCCAATCCACGGCTTGCGCCTGTTACTAATGCTATTTTACTTGCCATTTTATTTGTTTTAATTAATGGTACAAAGTTGGAAAATTATCGCATTAGCTTATTTGCATAAATCAAATTAAAATTTGTGAAAATCAAACAATCAGTAATTCTCGGTAATGTTGTGGTGATTGCTTGCTGTATTTCTTGAAGAAGTTAGAAAAGTGTGCTACTTCTTCGAAACCTAATGTGAAAGCGATTTCCGAGATGTTCCATTGTGTTTGGGTCAACAAAATTTTTGCTTCTTGGAAAATTCGGCTTCCGATGATTTCGCCGGTTGTTTTTCCTGTTGTTTCTTTCAGAACTCTGTTGAGGTGATTGACGTGAACGCCTAATATTCCTGCAAAATCGGCAGGCATTTTAAGTTGAAGAAGCTGACTGATGTTTTCGATAGGAAACTGTCTTTCTAATAGTTCTATGAATAGAGTGGTGGTTCTTGAGGCGGCCGTCTTGGTATTTTCAACAGGCAAAATTGGTTTTAATTTCTGTCCAAAATGAATCAATTCCATTACATAATTTCTCAGCAAATCATATTTGTAAACATAATCAGACTTGATTTCTTCGTGCATTTTCAGGAAAATCGCTTCGAATTGATGAAACTGTTCTGTCGATATCTGAAAAATAAAATCGCTCTGAGGCGAAAAAAGTGGAAGAAGATCTAGCTCCAATCCAATCTTAGAAGTTGGTAAAAAATCTTTGGTGAAAACGCAAAAATGTCCAGATTGGTCTGTACAAAGATGGGTATAGTTGTAAGGGATTTTCGGAGAAGCAAACAGAACGGCGCAATCTTCAATCTCAATGGTTTTGTCGGCGTATTCTACTTTGTTCTTGCCGTTTATCAGACTTATTTTGTAGTAAGTTCTCCTGTTGTAAGGCATTTCGGTCTTCGATGTGCAGTTTCTGTAGATTTCAGAAATATCAAAAACGTTGAAATGACCAATATCCTTATGAATGTTTTCAGTGAGAAATTGATTGATGTCAGGACAGGTGTCACCCAAAATATCCTGATAAAATTCTTTGATGGTTATTGAACTCATTGGTTTGTAAAAATCAAAGATACAAGTTTTTTTAAATGATAATATCCTTAAGCCAAAACTTCGCTTGGCGATATTCCAAATTCTTTCTTGAAAGCGAAAGAGAAGTGAGACAAATCTTCGAATCCTAAATCCAGATAAATATCATTGGGTTTTCGTTTCTCATTTTGAAGCAGAAAATGGGCTTCTTCCAATCGTTTTTGAATCAGCCATTTTCCGGGATTCATTCCGAATATTTTCTGAAAATCACGTTTAAAAGACGAAAGACTTCTCCCCGTTAAATAAGCAAATCTTTCCAGATGAATATTGAATCGAAAGTTACGGAGCATAAATTCTTCCAAATCAATCTTTTCAGGTGCTCCGAAGTTGAAAAATACATTCGCCAGGTCAGGATTATTCTTCAGCAAAATCAATAATAATTCTTCCCTTTTAATATCAGAAAATTCGTCATCAATCTTTTCTCCATCTGCATAATAAGGTGCTAAAGATTGTATGAAGTTTTTAATCAGCAGATTTTCTTCGACCTCCAAAAATGAATTATCGTTTAAAAAGGGCTTTATAGAATAATTATTTTTTTGTAGGAATTTTCTCAAAAAAGCCTCGTCAAAAGTGATGATAATTTTCTCGAAAGCACCGTTGATTTTATGTTTTGTGTATCTTATCAGATGGTTTTTCCGGGCAATGTAGTATTCTCCTTCGTTTACCTGATAGTTTTTATTTCCGTCAAAAGCCACCATAGAACCTTTTGTCAAAACAATAAAAAAATGCTCCGGAATAAACTGTTCGGGAGATATTTCCGGACCTAAATGGCAGGATTGGATGTTGTTGAACTTCAAAGTTTTGATTTTTGTACAAGTAAATTTACGATTTGTTTCAGAAAAAAGCACGGAAAGAATTTTCATCCGTACTTTTTCTTTTGTTATTTAATTCGTGCATTTGTGGCAAGAAATCATTTCAGGCTATCAACACTAGATAATATCGCTTCTTCACGACTTTTTGGTGTCCAGCCTAAGATGATTTTTGCCTTTTCATTAGACATTTCTTTATAAAATTCGGATGCTGTTTTATCCATTTTGGCAATGTTGGCAGCCTTTTCGGGTCTTTCTTTTTTGATTAATTCTGCAACATCATAGAAACTCATCACGCCATCAGAATTTGCTAAAAATCTTTCTCCTGCAGCTTCCGGACTTTCCATTGCTCTGATATGAAGGTCGGCAACATCACGTACATCTACGACGCCCATTGTAAAATTGCCACTTTGATTGGTCGTTCCGTTTATAATTCCAACAATGGCAATATCTAACGAAGCTGAGGTTATTCCGCCCAAGGCCGGTCCGAAAATCCCGACAGGATTGATGACAGAAAGTTCCAGTCCTTTCCCCTCATTTTCCATAAAATCCCAAGCTGCTTTCTCGGCAACGGTTTTCGATTTGATGTAGGCAGGAAGCGGAATGTTGGTGTCCGTCCAGTCTTTTTCTGTGAAAATGTGACCATCAATATTAATGCTGTAGCCAACTGCTGCAAAAGAAGACGTCAGAACAACACGTTTTACACCAGATTTTTTGGCTGCCTTCAAAACACGCAAAGCACCATCCCGAGCCGGAATGATCAATTCATTTTCATCTTTTGGTTCCTGTGCGGGAAATGGCGATGCTATGTGTAAAACGTAGTCGCAATCTTTTAAGGCTTCATCCCAACCCTTATCTTCTGTAAGACTAGCTTCAAAAAATTCTAAATTCTCAAAATCGGAAATCCCACCTTCTTTCAAAGCATTGATGACGGTTTCTTTTTTTGATAAAGAACGAAGCGTTGTTTTTACCAGATAGCCTTTTTGTAATAACTGAAGAATGGTATGAACGCCTACGAATCCGGTTGCTCCGGTTACTAATACTGTTTTATTTTTCATTTTGTCTAAATTTATTAATGCAAAATTCAGCAATAATAATCCAGATTACTTTGTTGTGAAGTTCAAATTTTGTTTGTTGAAAAGTTCAGAATTAAATTTAATGAAAAATATTCGCCGTCATTTCGGCTACAACCAAACTCATTTTGGCAACATTTCCCTCACTGCGTCTGCGGACATTTGTATTATAAAATTTAAATAAAATTACAATGCAAAAAACAATTTTCATTACAGGCGCATCATCAGGATTAGGAAAGGCTACAGCCAAATTATTTCAGTCAAACGGCTGGAAAGTTATTGCAACAATGAGAAATCCTGAAAAAGAAACAGAACTTTCCCAATTGGAAAATGTAACCTTGCTTCCGTTGGATGTTACCAATCTTGAGCAGATTCAGGAAACAGTAAAAACAGCAATTGCCCTTCATACGATTGATGTGGTTTTCAACAATGCAGGTTATGGTTTGATTGGAGCTTTGGAAGCTTTAACAGACGAACAGATCGTAAAACAATTAGACACCAATTTACTCGGAGTCATTCGTGTGACGCAGGCTTTCATTCCTTATTTTAGGAAAAACAGAAACGGATTATTTATCACCACAACATCAATTGGCGGATTGTTGACTTTCCCTCTTGATTCGCTTTATCACGCTACAAAATGGGCGTTGGAAGGCTGGAGCGAAAGTATGTCTTTTGAACTTGCTTTACACAATGTTGGTATCAAAACCATTGCACCGGGCGGAATTAAAACTAATTTTGCAGGAGAATCATTAGCCGTTGCCAACCATCCGGCTTATGAAGAAGGTATGCAGAAATTATTTGAATTAATGAATCCCGACAATTTCGAACCTGTGGAATGGATTGCGGATGTGGTTTATGAAGCGGCGACAGACGGAAAAAGTCAGTTGCGATATGTGACGGGAGAATTTGCCAATCAGCTGTACAACCGTCGTTTGGAAATCGGTTCAGAGGCGGCAGTTCAGGAGATGAAACAGATGGCATTTGGAGATTTAATCAATTAAAAAAAATAAGAAATGAATAATCCGATAAAAGTAGATTCCATATCTCAGCTTCACGAGATGCTGGGTTTTGGGAAGCCTGTTCACCCTTTGATCAGCATTAATGACAACACCAATATGATTGTTGACGATCATCTTTTAAACCAGCATTTTCTGTTCAATTTCTATAAAATTTCCTACAAAAAAACAAGGAAAGGCAAAATTGGATACGGACAAGGTTATTATGATTTTGACGAAGGCGGAATGGTTTTTACTGCGCCCAATCAACTCATTTCCACGAGTGCCGATGATATGGAATATGAAGGTTTGACATTACTCATTCATCCGGACTTTTTTAGAAATTATTTATTAGCTGCCCGTATTAAAAGCTTTGGATTCTTTTCATATTCTGCAAACGAAGCTTTATTTTTATCAGACAAAGAAAAGCAAACGATATTTTCGGTTTTTGATAATATTAAAGAAGAATTAAATAACACGATTGATGATTTCAGCCAGGATGTTATTCTTTCTCACATCGAGGTTTTGCTCAATTACAGCAACCGTTTTTACAAGCGCCAATTCATTACGAGAAAAGCTGTCAACAACGATTTGCTTTCGAAAATCGAAGAACTTTTAAATGTCTATTTTGATAAAGAAAGCGCATTGAATCAAAGTTTGCCAACCGTTGAGTTTCTCGCAACCGAACTCAGTCTTTCACCACGATATTTAAGTGATATGCTACGGTCTTTGACAGGGCAAAATGCTCAACAGCTCATCCACGAAAAACTGATCGAAAAAGCAAAAGATTATCTCACGACGACCCAACTTTCAGTAGCAGAAATCGCTTACCAATTGGGTTTTGAGCATCCGCAGTCTTTCAATAAGTTATTTAAAAATAAGACCAATCAGACGCCTGTACAATTCAAGCAAGGTTTTTATCATAACTAAATTTAAAATGAATATAGAAACATTTATCAAAGATTGGATTGCCGTCAGCAACAGTTACAACACAGAGAAATATCTGGAATTTTACAAAGAAAATGCCGTTTTGGACGACCCTTCAGTCGGAAGAAAATTTATCGGTCACGACGGAATCAAAGATTATTTTGTGAGTTATTTTATTGGTTATAAAACTCAGACTGAATTGAGGAAATTAGAAGTTAAAGAAAACTCAGCTTACTTGGAAGTAGAATTTACAGGAGAATTTCCGGAGGGTAAAATTGGCGGAAGCTTTGATTTTACTTTTAAAAATGATAAAATTGAATTTGTAAAAGCAGATTTGATTTGATAAACAAAACCTTCTTGATGTAGAATTAAGAAGGTTTTTTAATGCTTAATTACTGTTTTTTAGATTTTTCCGAACCCATTTCGGCTTTTACTTTTTCCCGATGCTGCATTCCCCATTTTGTCATTGCACCCACAACTTCTTCGAGCGTGTGGCTGTAGGGTAGAAGTTCGTATTCTATACTTACGGGATAACCATTTTCTACTTTTTTGATGATAAAACCATTCATTTCCAGTTCCTTCAGTTCGCTAGAAAGTACTCTTGCAGAAATTCCGCTAACTTGACGCTGAATTTCTGTAAAACGCTTGTTTCCTCTCGCCATTGCGATGATAATCATCAGTTTCCATTTGCCACCGATGGCATATAATGCATCCGAAACTGCCATTAAAACCTTATGACAATCTTCGGTAAATGCCTTGTTATCTGGTTGATTTCCTTTTGATTCTGACATAACTTTGGTTTATGTTAGTCGCTAACCTTTAGGTAACAACTAATAAAATGTAAGCAAATATAATATAATTTTGTCCAAGAATAATTACAGAAAGTAATTTAAAATTTAATTAAACAACAAAATTATGACATTAGAAATTTTAAAAACAAAACAAGATTTAAGAGAATTGATTGACAATTATGCGTACCTAAGTGATGAGTGGAAAATCTCTGAGGTGATGGATTTGTTTACTCTTGATGTCACGTACAAAGTCTTTATGGGTGGTGCTTTGGTTGCAGATGTTTCGGGAAGAGAAAATATGGAAAGTGATTTTAATCTGCACGCTTCACAAGTAAAAACCTATTTCACATTGAACGGACAACATACCGTGAAAATCGACGGCGAAACAGCTACAGGCATTTCTTTTTCTCAGATTAAAATGATTCGTGAAGCTGACGGAAAAGATGTTTTAACAGATTACAGCGTGAAGTATGATGACCAATATGTTTTTCAAAATGGCAAATGGCTGATTAAAGACAGAATCGGATATTTTGTGATCATTGAGTCGAGAACTATTTCGTAAAATTTAAGTTTAACAACATTTAAAGCGGTAGAATTTTTTGTTTCGGCAGAGAATTCTATTGGCGTTTTAATATTTAGATTAAATTTAAAATAAGATAAGTTTGAATTTCTTAATTTTGTAAGATGAAAGAGAAGGTTACACGAGTTCTGTCTGAGTTTAATAATGAACTGAAACTTCAGGGATTTAAGGCATTTCAAATTGAAAATGACAGCAACGAAACCCGTACTTACAGCAGAAAAGAATTCTATAAAATATGCCTTACCACAGGAAAAAGTAAAATTCACTATTCTGATAAAACCTATGAGCAGGAAGGTACAATTCTCTTTTTTGGGAATCCGCATATTCCATACTCTTGGGAAACGATTTCTACAACGTATGTAGGTTATACGATTCTTTTCTCTGAAGAATTCTTTAAAAATTCCGAACGTTCCGAGAGTTTACAGCAATCTTCTTTTTTTAAAATTGGCGGAACTCCAGTTTTGAAAATTAGCGAAGAACAAAGAACTTTCCTCAATACCATTTTTCAGAAAATGATAGTGGAGCAGGAGAGTGATTACGTGTTTAAAGATGAATTGATTAGAAATTACATCAGCCTCATCATCCACGAATCTTTAAAGATGGAGCCTTCTGAAAATTATGAGCAAAACAAGAATGCATCATCAAGATTAACCTCTGTTTTTCTGGAATTATTGGAAAGACAATTTCCGATTGAAACGATTCAAAATCCGCTTCAATTAAGAACCGCTCAACATTACGCTCAGCATCTGAATGTTCACATCAATTATCTGAATCGGGCTGTGAAAGAAGTTACCGGAAAATCTACGACTTCACATATTACCGAAAGAATCATTACAGAAGCGAAAGCTCTTTTGCAGCACACCGACTGGAGTATTTCCGAAATCGCTTATGCGCTGGGTTTCGAATATCCGACTTACTTTAATAATTTCTTTAAAAAACAAACAGGAACCAATCCTAAAGCTTTTCGACTGACGGAAGTTTGATTTTCTTAACTTTTGGTTTGATAATCTTTAACGGCTTGCTTGTAAGTCGCAATACCTTTGTATCTGATCATCAAATCAATTTAAAATGTCAGATTCACAACCTATTTCAAATCAGGAATCTTTTCAAAAAGATCTTTTCGAAAGGCTTTTAAACGGCGAAACTATCTTTCCAAACGATACGCAAATAGACAGATTACGAGAAGAAGCTTTTGCTGTAAAAGTTTTGCTTAATCAGATGAATAATTCTGTAAATCCTGAAGAAATTACAGACATATTATCACAAATTTTAGACAAAGAAATTCAGGATGTTGCCGTATTTACGCCACTTTACATCAATTACGGAAAGAACATCAGCATCGGTAAAAACGTATTCATCAATTTCGACTGTACGTTTCTTGCATTGGGCGGAATTACGATTGAGGACGATGTTTTAATTGGTCCAAAAGTCAATCTCATCACAGAAAACCACCCATTAAATCCCAAAGAAAGAAAAGGACTGATTGCCAAACCGATTTTAATCAAAAAAAATTCCTGGATTGGTGCTAATGCCACCATTTTGCCAGGCGTAACGATTGGCGAAAATGCGGTAGTCGCTGCAGGAGCTGTAGTTTCTAAAGATGTTCCCGATAATACGATTGTGGGTGGAATTCCTGCTAAAATTATTAAAGAAATTACTAATGATTCAATTTAAATTTAATTATAAAACAGTTTTGCTATTCACTCTTTTGACTGTAGCAACCTTATCGTGTAACTCTAAAAATCAAGAAAAAATGGACAAAGAAAATACAACATCTCTTTTCCCGAAAGAAGAAAAATTACCCAATGACTGGTTTACAGGCGACGCTTTTTTATCGCCTTTGGTCGCAAAGGATAAAAACAATGAATTTTCTGCCGGAGCCGTTACCTTTGAAGTCGGTGCAAGAACCAATTGGCATACCCATCCGAAAGGTCAGGTTTTAATTGTGACCGAAGGTTCGGGATTTTATCAGGAAAAAGGACAACCTGCAAGAGCTATCAGAAAGGGAGATGTCATCAATATTCCCGAAAATGTAGAGCATTGGCACGGCGCATCAGCAAAGACTTCGATGACGCATATTGCTATTACCAATTTTAAAGACGATGTCCAGGTAACCTGGCTTCAACCCGTGTCGGATGTAGAATTTAATGAAGTTAACAACCAAAAATAATAATGAAAAGACTCACATTAATAATTGCTGCGACTTTATTGTCTTTAGGGCAAATATCAGCGCAAAAGAAACAGAAATCTTCCAATCAAAATTCAGAAAAAATGAATACATCAAAAGAACATTATACATTCCAATTAAGCGATAAACTAACCCGTCAAAAAGTAAGTTTCAAAAACCGATACGGAATCACACTTTCTGGTGATTTATACCTTCCAAAAAATGTCGGAAACGAGAAATTATCGGCATTGGCAATCAGCGGACCATTCGGTGCAGTGAAACAACAGTCATCAGGATTGTACGCCAACATTATGGCGGAACGAGGTTTTGCTGTTATAGCTTTTGACCCATCTTACACAGGAGAAAGTGGTGGCGAACCAAGAAATGTAGCTTCGCCGGAAATTAACACTGAAGATTTCAGTGCAGCCATTGACTTTTTAGGATTGCAGCAAAACGTCGACAGAAACAAAATTGGTATTATAGGAATTTGTGGCTTTGGAGGATTTGCTTTGAATGCAACTGCGATTGATAAACGAGTGAAAGCTGTTGCCACGACAAGTTTGTATGATATGACGAGAGTAATGTCGAAAGGCTATAATGATTCTGTAACACCCGAACAACGTACTAAAACTTTAGAAGATTTAGGTCAGCAACGTTGGAAAGATGCCGAAAATGGAAAACCGACAGACGGACCAAGAAATTTACCTGAAAGTTTGAAAGGCAATGAACCTCAGTTTGTAAAAGAATATTTCGATTATTACAGAACACCACGCGGCTTTCACGTTAATTCTGTGAACTCTAACGGAGCTTGGTTAATTACCAATCCGATAGCATTTATGAATATGCCGATTTTGACTTATATAAAAGAAATTTCCCCAAGACCAATGCTTTCGATTGCCGGAGAAAATGCACACTCAAGATATTTCAGTGAAGATATTTTTAAAGCTGCCAATGAACCGAAAGAATTAGTGATCATTCCAAACGCTGTTCACGTGGATTTGTATGATAAAGCGGATGTGATTCCTTTTGATAAACTGGAAAGTTTCTTTAAAACTAACTTAAAATAGTCGTTATCTTAATAAGAATTTATAAGAGTAATAAGACTTCTTGTCGCTATTTTTATTGCACAAAAAAAGAGCATTCTCCGAAAAGAATGCTCTTTAAATAAAAACCTTAAAAATTCAAAAAAATTATAATGAAACCCCTCGTTTCCAGGGGATAAATACATCCTGCTTCAGTTGGTCTGCTTTCGTTTCCACGTTTCCGCTTGCCAATTCGATAATATAATCTACGATCTCTTCACCAACTTCCTGAATGCTTTTTTCGCCCGTGATCACGGTTCCTGCATTCACATCGATAATGTCTGACATTCTGTTGATCAGCGCTGTATTGGAAGAGATTTTCACAACCGGTGCGATTGGATTTCCCATCGGATTTCCTAAACCTGTGGTGAATAAAACCACCGTTGCGCCAGAACCTACCAATCCTGTGGTACATTCGGCGTCGTTTCCTGGCGTGTTCAATAGATTTAAGCCCGGTTTTGAAACGTATTCGCCATAATCCAAAACGTCTACAATTGGCGCAGTTCCTCCTTTTTTGGAAGCGCCTGCGGATTTCATGGCGTCAGTGATTAATCCGTCTTTGATGTTTCCCGGTGAAGGATTCATATCAAATCCCGAACCTGCATCTACAACAGATTTCTCGAAAGCTTTCATCAAGGTTAAGAATTTGTCTGCTTTTTCCTCATCCACACATCTGTTCATCAGTTCTTGCTCAACACCACATAATTCAGGGAATTCTGCCAGGATGGTTTTTCCCCCCAATGCTGCAAAAATATCTGAAACAATTCCTAAAGCTGGATTGGCGGATATTCCTGAGAACCCGTCAGATCCGCCACATTCCAAACCAATACTGATTTTGGAAACCGGCGCAGGTTGACGCGTAATTTTGTTGGCTCTCTTGATGGCTTCGAAAGAATCTTTGATGACCATTTGGAACATTTGATCCGTAGTTCCAATCTTTTGCTGTTCGAAGATCAAAATCTCTTTATCGGTATTCGGGCTCATTTCTTTCAAAGCATTTTGAAAAATATCAACCTGAAGATTCTGACAGCCTAAACTAAGAACCGTTGCACCAGCCACATTCGGATTGTTCACATAACCAGCAAGCAATTTTGCCAAAAGCTCCGAATCTTGACGAATTCCACCACAACCACCTTGGTGATTGATAAATTTCACTTCGATATTGTCCAGAAGATTCTCATTTCGGGAATTGTCCACAACGTCTTCCACGTTTTTTTCTTCAATCAAAGAGCGGAGGAAATTTTTGTAGGAAACTTCTTTTTTTGGTAACAGTTCATTTTCAAAAATATCTTTCAGCTTCTCAATATTCTTGTTTTCACAAAAAACCAATGGGAAGAACAACCAGACATTTTTGGTTCCAACTTGTCCGTCAGAACGGTGATAACCATTGAAAGTTTTGTCTTTCCATTTATCAACATTTGGTGGTGTCCAGCCAAGATCTCCGGTTTTTTTGAAAACTGGTTCACTTTGGTGTTTCACATTTTCAGTCGTGATCACTTCGCCTTTTTGGATGGTTTGATTGGCTTTCCCAACTACAACACCATACATAATGATCTGGTCGCCAGATTCAAAATGTTCTCCGGCGAATTTATGTTTAGCTTTTGTGTCAGTCAAAACTTGGTAAGTCTGTCCGTCCAATTCCACAAATTCGCCGGCGTAAAGATCCATCAACGCTACGACTACGTTGTCTTTTGGATTGACTTTCAATACTTTCTTCATAATTTCTAAATGTTTAAAAATTATTATTTAAAACTCTTGTAACCGTCTTCGATACCTTTGGAATCGATTGCACTCAAGGCTTTGGTTACAGATTCCACCAATCCTGGAACATGCGTAAGATCCTGATCCCAGAAACTGGTTTCAGATAAAGCTGCTTTTGCTACTTCTCCAAGATCATTGTTTGCCCAGATTTCATTGAATCTAGCAATTACAGGTGCATCATCCATCACTGGAAGTGTTTTCCCATTGAATTCGCCTTGGTAGAATCTGATCAATGCGGCAAGAGCGAAAGTCAGGTTTACAGGCAATTCTTTTTTATCTTCAACATATTGCAACAAACTTGGCAACACTCTCACTTTGAATTTCGCAACTGAGTTCAATGCAATGCTGGAAAGCTGATGTTTCAAGAATGGATTTCTGAATCTATCAAAAACTTCCTCAGCGAAAGCCGTCAATTCTTCTTTTGAAAGATCAAGCGTAGGGATGATCTCATTGTAAACTGTTTCAGAAATGAATTTCCCAGCGAATTCCGCATCGATGGCTTCTTTCACAGTTTCTTTTCCGTCAAGGATAGAGAATGCCAACATTGCTGTGTGAGCACCGTTCAGAATTCTTACTTTTCTGGTTCTGTAAGGTGTGATGTCATCAACAATCAAAACCTGATCATCAATTTTATCAAAAGGAATCTTAGCTTTCAATTTGTCATCACCTTCAATCACCCAAAGCAAGAATGCTTCACAAACTACCATTAAGCTATCATCATAATCAAATTTAGCTTCGTATTCGTCTTTTTCTTCTCTTGGATATCCAGGCACGATTCTGTCCACCAATGTGTTATGGAAAGAGTTGCTGTTTTCTATCCAAGCAGAGAAGCTTTCTTCAAGATTCCAAAGTTGAGCATATTGAAGGATATATTTTTTTAATGTCAATCCATTATTCTCAATCAATTCACAAGGAATGATGTGAAGACCTTTGTCCTCAGCACCATTGAAATGTTTAAATCTTTCGTAAAGGAAAGCCGTCACTTTTGCAGGGAAATTTTTGTGAGGTCCAGCTTCAAGCGTTGTTTCAGAAGGATCGAAAGCAATTCCGGCTTCTGTGGTGTTTGATAAGATGAACTCCAGATCTTCGCCTTTTGCCAAATCAAGATATTCCAGATAATTCTCGTAAGGACTCAATGATCTTTGAATTGCGGAGATCACGCGTTGGTCATCTACAATTTGACCTTTTTTCACACCTCTCACGAAAAGTGTGTAAAGGTTATCTTGCTCTTCCAATAGATCCACCAATCCACCTTGCGTCGGCTGAATGACTGCAACACCAGCGTTGAAACCGGCTTCTTTGTTCATCTTGTCAATCAGATAATCAACAAAGGCACGCAAGAAGTTTCCTTCTCCGAATTGTAAAAATTTTATAGGAAGTTTCTCAGTAAGACCTGAGTTTTCACGGTTTAGTTTTTCTTTAGTTTGATATTCCATTTCGTTATTCTTTAATAATTTTATAGGTAGGAACCAATGATTTCATTACAAACCACGCAATCAAATAAGCGACTGCACAGAAAGAGAAAATAATCATATATCCTTTGTCGATACCGTCTGAAACCACGGCACCGGATTTTTGTAATTGTTCAAAAAACCCTTCCGGTAAACGTTGATCTGCGTATTGAGGAAATTTTTCCAAAAGTGGAACGCCATCTACAGTTGTCCAGGCTTTGTGAGAATAATCGAACAGCAGACCGGAACTTTTATTGATAATCGTAGAACCAATTCCGCCCGCCAATCCACCAATTCCTGTAATGGTGGCGATGGCTTTTTTCGGGAACATATCACCAACAGTAGAGAAGATATTCGCGGACCAAGCCTGATGCGCCGCACCCGCAATTCCAATGATCAATACCGGGAACCAATAAGAGATTTTACCTGTAGATTGTGCCAATAATGCCAACAATGGGAAGAATGCGAAAATCAACATTGCTTTCATACGACCAGAGTAGGGATTCATTCCTTTCTTTTCTACAAAGAATGTCGGAAGCCAGCCACCAACGATGGATACCAATGTGATCATATAAAGTACGAACAATGGAAATGCACTTTGCGTACTGTCCATTCCATATACTGAACTTAGATAAGCCGGTGTCCAGAAAAGGTAGAACCACCAAACGCCGTCTGTCATAAATTTACCAAAAGCAAAAGCCCAAGTTTGTCTGTATTTGAAACATTGCGCCAATGTAAAAGTTGTTTTTGGCTGAGACAAATCTTCGATAATTGTAGCATCGATATCCTGGTTGATGTAATCCACTTCGGCTTGATTTACTTTTGGATGCTCGTGTGGTTTTTTGTAGTAGAAAATCCAGATTCCCATCCATAGAAATCCTAAAGCACCAATTAGAATAAATGCCATTTCCCAACCTAAAGCTTGCGCAATAAAAGGAATGGTTATCGGAGCGGCCAAAGCACCCACAGTTGCCCCAGCATTGAAAATACTTGTCGCTAAGGCTCTGTCTTTTTTAGGGAAATATTCTGCTGTAGTTTTGATGGCTGCAGGGAAATTGCCCGCTTCACCAATGGCTAAAATCAATCTAGCGAAAATAAATAACGTTACACTCACATTAATCACTCGGGAAATATCCTGAACTTTGGCGATGTTATGCTTGGCCTCTTCAAAACCTACAAACCATTCTCCTGTGATGATTCCGGATGTTGCAATCCCACAAAATGCGTGTAAAACCGCACCGACAGACCAAACCCCGATTGCCCACAGAAAGCCTTTTTTGGTGTCCATCCAATCCACAAATTTTCCTGCGAAAATCATACTTGCGGCGTAGAAAATCGAGAACAGTGCGGTAATGTTACCATAATCATTATTATCCCAATGGAATTCTGGCGCAATAAAATCTTTCCAAGTCAAAGATAGAACTTGCCTGTCCAGATAGTTTACCGTGGTTGCCAAGAAAAGCAAACCAACGATGGTCCATCTGAAAGTGGTCGGTTTAGTAGTTGTAGGTTGATTCATATTTGAATGATTTGGTTGTGTTTTTATTTTTAAGAAGCTTTAATAGATTTGATGATCTCTAAAACTTTTATCGTTTCGTTTTCGATGGTTGCGTAATCTTTTGCCGCCATCAATTCTTTGCTCACTAATTTGCTTCCCATTCCGACAGCGGAAACTCCGGCTTTGAACCAGCTTTCGATGCTTTCTTTTGTCGTGTCAACGCCTCCTGTTGGCATAAATTTAAGATTTGGGAAGACGTCTTTTATAGCACTCATAAATCCAGCTCCTAAAGCATTTCCCGGGAACAACTTTACGAAAGTCACGCCTGCAGCTTCCGCCATGATGATCTCCGTTGGTGTCATACAACCTGGGCTGTAAAGCAAATGTTTTGAAATCAAAAATTCTGCAACTTCCGGTACAAATCCCGGGCTGATGAAGAAGTCTGCGCCAGCTTTTTCGTACTCTTCAGCTTGTTTCAAATTTTTTATCGTTCCGATTCCAAGGAGCATTCCCGGCATTTCTTCATTTCTGAGTTCTACCATTTTGGTAAAGTTGCTCAATGCAAATTCGCCTCTGCTTGTATATTCCACAGCGCGGATTCCTGCTTTGTAAAGAGCTTTCAGTATGTCGAGAGTTACCGTTTCGTCTGCGTTGTAATACAAAGGCAAAAGTCCTTGGTTGATGATCGCATTGGTAACTAATTGAATCTTTGTCATTTTTCTTAAATTTTTACTTTAAAAACTATTTTTCTAATGAAGCCGTTTCCAATCATCGGTGCGTGGACATCATTTGGATAAAAAATAGCAAACTGATTATCGTTTAATTGGAAAAACATATCCGGATCATCATTGTAAAAAAGAACATCTTTTTCTGCATTGTATTCTCCGATTGGGTTTGTGCATTTTTGCCTAGATTTCCAACCAATATTTTCTATTCCCTTCAGACAAATTTGAATATCGATATTTTGATTATGACATTCGAATTTGGAAAGACTTTCTTCTTTTGTTTTGGCCATTTCATCAAAAACAATCATTTTAAGATCTTCCTGAATCTCTGTAACTCCAACTTCTAAAGAATCTAAATTCTTGTTTTTTAAATAGTCGAAAGCTTTTTCAAATAATGGATTTAGCAAAAAATATTGAGAAGCGTTTTCTAATGTATCTATAATCATTTTTTTCTAAATTATCTCTTTATTCTCCCGCCTTTATCACCATTCATCACATCCAAAATATCGGAAGCACTGCAATGATTAATGTCGCCTGGAACTGTATGTTTGATGGCACAAGCGGCGTTTCCAAACTTAAGAGCGGTCTCGTCATCGAAGTTTAATAAACCATAGATCAAACCTGCAGCGAAAGCATCTCCAGTTCCGATTCTGTCCACAACCTGTAGGATTTCGATTGGTTCAGATTCGAAGTAGGTTTTATTTGCCCAAGCTCTTCCTTGAGTTTCCTGCGTACTTGCGCTGGCACCAACTCTTACTTTATCAAATATTTTTTTGATAGAAGGTATTTGTCTCTGGAATTCTTTACAAGCTTCGATGAAACTGTCTTTGTCAGAAGAGAATTTGGTTCCGATGATTTCATTGATTTCATTCACGCCACCGATAAAAATAGTGGAGTAGGACACCAATTCTTTCAAAACTTCGAAACCTTCTTTTCCGTATTTCCAAAGGTTGGAACGGTAAGCCGGATCGGCAGTTATTTCAATTCCTTTTTCGTTGGCAGTTTGCAAACCTTTCTTCAAAGCGATGTACGCACTTTCCGAAATTCCTGGAGAGATTCCTGTCCAATGGAAATAGTCTGCGCCTTCCAAGGCTTTTTCCCAATCGATTTGGTTTGGATTGATGTTAGCGAAAGATCCATTCAGACGGTTGTAAGCAATTCTGGAAGCACGAACGGATGAACCAACTTCAAGAAAATATAATCCCAAAGGATGTTCGTTTTTTGCAATATGAGTCGTGTCGATTCCATAACTTTTGATGGAAGCAAGTGCTGATTCTCCAACGAAATCGTCGGAAACTACGCTCACGTGTTTTACATCGCAACCCATTGTTGCCAATGACGCAGCAACGTTGAGTTCTGTACCTCCGAAAAAGAATTCCATCTCGTTGCTCTGCTTCATCATCCTGTTGTTGGCAGGTGACAATCGCATAATCACTTCTCCAAAGCTTACTACTTTGCCCATTAATCTAAATTTATTTTAAGAATCAAGATACAAGAATCGGGATTCCGGATTTTTTAATTATTTGATAAAATCTTCTCTGTGCGGGCTGAAAACATCAACTAAAATGCCGTCTTCCATGCATTCCACACCGTGAACGACATTGGATGGTACGAAGAATGAATCTCCTTTTTTCAGGATTGAAATATCTTCTCCAATGTTAACTTCAAACTTTCCTTCTGCAACATAAGTTACCTGAATGTGCGGATGTTTGTGTTTGTAACCAATGCCGCCTTTTTTGAAACGAACGTTGACCATCATTACAGAATCGTCGTAACCAACGATTTGTCGGTCGATATATTCATCTATTTTTTCCCATTCTGTGGAATCGGATTTGTAGAAGATTTTTGATGTTTGTTCTGTTTTCATTTTTTTTGTTTTGAACACGAAGTTCACAAAGTTTTTAGTTTATTGAACTGTTTTAAGGTTCACAAAGCCGCTTCGCTTATATAAGTTTCTAATAATGAATCACTCGCAGCCCGACTTGAGCGGAAATCCTTTTTTGCTTTTACTTAATTTCTATTGAATTGGAAATCTTGTGCAAAAAAGATTGACTTCGTCGAACCACTTCGTTAGGTTTGGGAGCGGAAGGCGGATTAAGCTGCCCAAATTATTTTCCTTATTTTAAAAAGTAAAATAGTCTTTTGCGTTGTTATAACAGATGTCTGACACTATTTTTCCAACTAAATCCATATCTTCCGGAAGTTCGCCGGATTCGATCTCGTTTCCTAACAAGTTACATAGAACTCTGCGGAAATATTCGTGTCTCGGGAACGAAAGGAAACTTCTGGAATCGGTCAGCATTCCTACGAATGTGCTGATCAATCCCATATTTGAAAGGGCGTTCATCTGTTTTTCCATTCCGTCTTTTTGGTCAAGAAACCACCATCCGGAACCGAATTGTACTTTTCCTTTGACAGAACCATCGTTGAAATTCCCAATCATTGTCGCCATAATTTCGTTGTCGGCAGGATTCAGATTGTAAATGATTGTTTTGGTCAATTTATCTTTGGAATCTAATGTATTCAGGAATTTGGAAAGATTAACCGCCTGACCGAAATCGCCGATGGAATCCCAACCTGTGTCTGGTCCCAGAACTTTCAACATTCTTGCATTGTTGTTTCTCAACGCACCCAAATGATACTGTTGAACCCAGCCAAATGAATGGTAAGTCTCACCCAAAAACAACAAAATTGCCGTTTTGAATTGCTCGATCTGATGAGCAGTTAAAGTTTCTCCTTTTCTCTTAATTTCAAAAATTGAGTTGATCTCTGAATCGGTAAACGTTTCGAAAGAAATGTTGTTCAATCCGTGGTCACACAATCTGCATCCGTTGGCGTGAAAGTATTCTATTCTTTTGATCAGCGCATCCTGTACATCCTTGTAAGAATTGATTTCGATTCCTGCAGATTCGCCTAATTTGTTGATGTAAGCGTTATAATCCTCATTATCAATCAAAATAGCTTTATCAGGACGGAAAGCTGTACTAACCGTGATTCCGATATTATTTTTCTTGATTGTTTGATGGTATTCTAAAGTGTCAATTGGATCTTCTGTGGTACAAACCGTTTCCACATTTCTCATTTTTAACAAACCGTGAACAGATTTCTCCGGTGTTTGAAGCTGAGCTGATACATTTTCGAAAACCTGATCCGCATTTTTTTCATTAAGCAAATCGTAAACGTCAAAATATCTTGCCAATTCCAAATGTGTCCAGTGGAACAAGGGATTTCTCAAAGTATTCGGAACTGTTTTTGCCCAAGCTGCGAATTTTTCTTTGTCAGAAGCGTCTCCGGTGATGAATTTTTCGTTCACGCCCATTGTACGCATTGCTCTCCATTTGTAGTGGTCGCCACCGATCCAAACCTGAGTAATGTTCTCAAACTGACGGTTTTCTGCAATCTCTTTTGGAGGCAAATGGTTATGATAATCGATGATCGGCTGTTTTTCTGCAAAATTGAAATACAGCTCTTCAGCGAATCTGTTCTTTAATAAAAATGTATCTGTGATGAAAGGTTTTGTAAGTGTACTCATTTTTAATTATTAATGATAAATTATTAATTATGAAATGTTTATTCGTTGGAAGGTTTTCCAATGGTTGCTAAAATTCCGCCATCAACGTAGATTATTTGTCCGTTGATAAATTGACTCGCTTCTGAAGCTAAGAAAATTGCGGTTCCGGCAAGATCTTCCGGATTTCCCCAACGGCCCTCCGGCGTTCTGCTGATGATGAACTCGTTAAAAGGATGACCGTCAACTCGGATTGGTTCTGTTTGAGACGTTGCAAAATATCCTGGACCGATGCCGTTGACCTGGATGTTGTGTTTTGCCCATTCTGTCGCCAGATTTTTGGTCAGCATTTTCAGTCCGCCTTTTGCAGAAGCGTAAGCCACGACGTTGTCACGACCCAATTCGCTCATCATAGAACAGATGTTGATTATTTTACCAGATTTTCTGGCAATCATACTTTTTGCGACTAATTGCGACATAATAAAAGGTCCAACTAAATCTACATCAACCACTTTTCGAAAATCGGAAACTTCCATATCCAAGGCTGGAATTCTTTTGATGATTCCGGCATTATTAATAAGGATGTCGATTTGTTTATGATTCGCCTCGATTTCTGCTACTTTTTCAGCGGCAATTTTCTCATCGGTCACATCAAAAATATAACCTGTTGCTTTAAATCCTTTTGATTGGTAATATTTGATAGCTTCTTCCAATTTGGATGGCGTAGTGCTGGTTACCACAAGTTCTGCACCTGCTGATCCCAAACCTTCTGCCATTGCCAAACCTAAACCGTGTGTTCCACCGGTTATTAAAGCTACTTTTCCTGTTAAGTCGAATAAATTTGTCATAATTATTTTAATTCGTCAGTTTTTACAGCATCCATATCGCCGTAATCCATATTTTCTCCTGCCATTCCCCAAATAAAACTGTAGTTGGAAGTCCCAACGCCAGAGTGGATAGACCATTCCGGAGATATCACTGCATCTCTGTTTTTCAGGAAAATGTGACGTGTTTCTGTTGGTTGTCCCATAAAATGTGAAACCGTTTGCCCTTCTTCCAAATCGAAGTAGAAATACGCTTCCATTCTTCTGGTGTGTGTGTGTGAAGGCATTGTGTTCCAAACGCTTCCTTCGTGCAATTCCGTCATTCCCATTTGAAGCTGGCAAGTTTCCAGAACGCTGTTCACAATTAATTTGTTGATAGTTCTTCTGTTGGCGTATTTTGCATCGCCTAATTCTACGATTTCAGCTTCAGCTTTTGTAATTTTCTTAGTTGGAAAAGCTTGATGAGCTGGTGCAAAATTGATATAGAAATAAGGTTGTTCGCCGCTTACAGCTTCGAAAGTCACTTCTTTGTTTCCTTTTCCTATATATAAGGCTTCTTTATTATTAAGTTCGTAAGTTGTTCCGTCAACAGTCACTTTTCCTTTTCCGCCAACGTTGATGATTCCTAATTCTCTTCTTTCAAGAAAGTAAGGTGCTTTCAGTTCATCGATTGTTTCTAATGTTAAAGCTTTATCAACTGGCATTACTCCACCAACGATCAAGCGGTCGTACATTGTGTAAACCAATTTGATGTGGTTTTCTACGAACAAATCGTTGATTAGAAATTCTCTTCTAAGATCTTCTGTTGTGTAATTTTTTGCATCGTTCGGATGATGCGCATATCGAAATTCTGATTGAGTCATTTTAGTTTATTAATATGAACAAATAATTAACGCTGTGTAATCGATTGCATTCGCAAATGAAAATTTGGCACTGGATATATTTTTTTTGTAAATATAATTATAAATTCCAACTGATAAACATAATTTTGAATTAAATTTTAAAACACTTAAAGTCAGGTGATTATATTGTAAATTTTGGTAGAATGTGATAAATAAACCAAATTTTATAATGTTCCTTTTTAGCATTAGAAGATAATTTTGTGCAATAATTCGCAAATTGTTGCTCAAATATTATTTATCATTCAAAAAAACCTAAAATTTATTTAACAAATTGATTATTAGATTATTATAGGTTTTATTCGTCTTTTTTTATTGACATAAATCTGTAATCATAAAAATATGATTTCCTAACAAAGAAATTATCATTTTTGGCAAAAGTTGTATTGTTAAGTTAATTTTTGGTTAATTAAAAAACTTATAATTTTTATAATTAATGATTTTAATCAGCAGGATTAACTAGTGGAAAATGCTAATTTAGAATCTTTGTGACAACATTTTATATCGATAAATTTGTCTTAAATTACTGTTAATCAGTTGTTTATTTATATTGTCTCATTTCCAGTTTATTATATGTTACACTAATATTAATAAAAAAAATATTTTTTTTGTTTGGTAATTGAAAAATAATCTTAGTTTAGTCAAGTTAAGAATTGTTAAAAAATTAAGTGCAATCGATTGCATTTTTTGAGACAATTTTTTCAAAGGTTAAATAAGTGTAAAAATTATTACTAATTATAAAACTAAAAAATATCTATGAGTGGTTTAAAACTAGGTATTCAAAGTGCTTTTATTAAAACGACGATCGCTTCTGTCTTTTTACTACCGGCATTTGGTTTAGCTCAAGAGTTAATTAAGGTCTCGGGGAAAATTACCTCTGACCAAAACAAGCCTGTACAAAATGTAGAAATTACAGTAAGAAATTCGAAGTTTTCTACAATGACGAACAAGGCTGGACAGTACGAGTTGAATGTACCTAAAAATGCAACGCTTGTTGTTCGTTCAAAAGGATTCGAAGAACAAGAGATTGAAGTAAATGGTAAAACAGTCATCAATGTTGTTCTTGCAAAGTTTGATTCTAACAAAGAGAAAAACATAGACGAAGTTGTTTTGGTAGGTTATACAACTGTTTCTAAAAAAGACGTAACTAACTCTATTTCTTCCGTAAAAGGAGAGCAATTGGCGGATATGCCCGTAAACAGTGCTGCGGAAGCTATACAAGGTAGAATGGCCGGTGTGCAGGTTACCTTTGGTGAAGGTTCTCCGGGAGCTGATCCGGAAATCAAGGTAAGAGGTGGAACATCTATCACACAAGATAATGCACCGCTTTACATCGTAGACGGAATCCAGATGGATAATGCACTGTCTCTTATTTCTCCAAAAGAAATAGAGTCTATTGAAGTTTTGAAAGATGCTTCATCTACTTCTATCTATGGAGCAAGAGGAGCAAATGGTGTAGTTTTGATTACGACCAAAAGCGGTAGAAAAAACACTAAAACTGTCGTAAATTACAACGGTTATACTGGTGTTCGTACCATCGCAAAAACATTGGACGTGATGAGCCCTTACGACTTTGTACTTTATCAGTACGAATTGTACAACAGAGATGGTGATTCTCAGCAGCAGGAAAATTTTGTTAAATTATATGGTGTCTATTCTGAAATAAAAGATGCTGACGGCAATATAATTGATCCGGGAATCAACAGATATAAAACGATACAGAAAAGAGATTGGCAGGAAGAAGTTTTCGGAAAAGAAGCTTTTAACTTTACGCATAACCTGAATATATCAGGAGGTTCTGCTACTTCAGCATTTACATTGTCATTAAACCACGTTGAGGAAGATGGAATTATGATCAATTCCGGCTATAAAAGAAATATGGCCAACTTCAAATATGATTTTGACATCAGTAAAAAACTAAAAGTCGGATTGACGGCAAGATACAGCCAGACTTTTATCAATGGAGCAGGAACGTCCACTACAGGATCACAGACGACGAACAGACTGAGAAACGTGATCCGATACAGACCTTTTGAAAATGGAATAAGTGCCGGTGGAGGATCTGATGAATTTGCTACAGATGATTACGCTACTACAAACTTGATAAATCCTGTACTGCTTTCTAATAACGAGATTAAATATAACAATACAGACAACTTATTCTTAAATGGTGTTATCACTTATAACATCTTTAAGGATCTTACTTTCAAAAGTACAATAGGATATGTACAGAATGATCAGGAAATCCAGCAATTCTCTGGTCCTAAGACTTATCTTTCCAGAATCAACTCCGATATGTCTGTCGTACAGTTGACAAACACACAGACCAGAAGAATTACAAATACCAATACCCTAAACTACAAAAAGAAATTAGGTGATCACAAAATGGATTTCCTTTTGGGTCAGGAGATCGTGCAGACCAATGGAGACAGATTGGACATGACTGTAAAATGGATCCCGACCTCATTGTCCGCTAATCAGGCATTTTCAAATATTATTCTTGCTGCGCCTCCAGCTGGTCAAGTTCAGGATGCGCCAGATAATAAAGTTACGCCTCCAGGACGTCTGGCTTCTTTCTTTGCTAGAGCAAATTACATTTACAATAACAAGTATATTGCAACAGTTTCAGTAAGACGAGATGGATCCAACTCTTTTGGTCCAGCTAACAGATGGGCAAATTTCCCGTCCGCATCATTGGCCTGGAAAATCGGGGAAGAGAATTTCCTGAAAGATTCTAAAGTGGTAAATGATCTAAAATTAAGAATTGGTTACGGACAATCCGGGAATGACAGAATTGCACCTTTCTTATATGATACTTTCTACAACCCGTCAAGCCAATTTGGTTATACCGGTGGGACAGGTATTATCACTGGATCTGCGCCGGGAAACATTCAGGCAAACCCAAATATTAAATGGGAAGCAACGGTTTCTAAAAATGCAGGTTTAGATTTTACAGTTTTCAACAAACGAGTGTATGGATCTATTGATGCTTACATTACTGATACCAAAGATTTGCTTTTATTAGCAAAAATTCCTCAGACTTCCGGATATGAATACCAATACCAAAACTCTGGAAAAACTCAGAACAAAGGTTTGGAATTTACGTTGGGTGCTATCGTGGTTGGTAATGAAAACTTCACATGGAAAACAGATTTCAACGTTGCAGCAAACAAGAATATGATCAAAAGTCTGGGTTCTTTGACGCAGTCCGGGACAGATTATTATTTAGTTCCTTCAGGATGGGTAAATAACTTGTTTGATTTTAAAGTTCAGATTAATCAGCCGGTTGGAATGTTCTATGGTTATGTAACTGAAGGCAGATATGAAATCAGCGATTTTGACTTCAATGCAGCTAACAATACTTATAAGTTAAAAGCGGGAATCCCGACTTCTACTTCTGTGGCACTAGGAAACAGAGCGGCACAGCCTGGAGATCTTAAACTGAAAGATTTGAACGGTGACGGAATTATTGATGTAAAAGATCAAACAGATCTTGGAAATGCGCAACCGAAGTTTTATGGAGGTTTCAACCAGACTTTCAAATACAGAAACTTCGATATGAGTTTGTTTTTCAACTTCTCTGTTGGGAACAAAGTTTATAACGCAAACAAAATCGAATTCACTACCAAATACCAGTACACAGACCAGAATATGCTGGCAGAAATGTCTGACAGATGGAGATGGTTCAATGACGCTGGTCAAAAAGTGACTGATCCAACAGAGTTGGCAGCACTCAATGCCAACACAACAATGTGGGTACCAACTGGTGGTAACTATTTCTTACATTCATATGCTATCGAGGACGGATCGTTCTTAAGACTAAACAACGTAACAGTTGGATATTCATTAAACAAAGATGCGCTTAAAGCCATTGGTATTACAAATTTAAGATTATACGCAACAGCAAATAACGTTTTTACAATTACCGGTTATTCTGGATATGATCCGGAGGTAAGTACCAGAAAGAGTACACTTACTCCAGCAGTGGACTATGCCGCTTTCCCAAGAAGCAGATTTTTCTTAACAGGTGTTGATATAACTTTTTAATTCGAAACAAAAATGAAACTTAACAGATTAATTTCAATTCTAAGTTGCTTAATTATATTCTTCACATTTACATCTTGTGACGAGTTCTTGGATGCAGAAAATATTTCTAATTCTAACGAAGAGCAACAATTTGACAGTACAGCAGATACCTTCACAGCATTGATTGGTGTTTACAACCAAGTTATCGGTGATGATGGCTACGGACAGAGAATCAGTTTATACTTTCCTCAGTCAGGTGATGATTTCAAAACATCCGGAGACTACAACTGTAATGACAGAAGAGGACTGAGTACTTATGGTGCTTGTACTTCTAATCCGGATCTTAACAAGCCTTTCCTTAAACTATATTCAGGAATAGAAAGAGCAAATCTTGTGATCAAGAATATTCCATTATCTCCGGTTTACCAAAATGGCTCTGCGGCAGACAAAAAATTGATGGACAGATATTTGGGAGAAGCTTACACATTGAGAGCACTATTCTATTATGATTTGATTAAGAACTGGGGCGATGTTCCTATGCAAATGGTTCCATCTTCTGACCTGGAGACAGTTTATCTTCCAAAAACTGATAGGGATGTAATCTATGAGAAGATTATTGCTGATTTAGCAACTGCATCGGCTCTAGTACCCTGGAGATCAGAAGCAGGAACAAGCAACACGCGAATCACCAAAGGCGCTGTGAAAGGGCTGAGAGCAAGAATTGCTTTGGCTAGAGCTGGTTACTCTCTAAGAAGGGATCCAAGAATTATGGCTAAAGGTTCAAATTCTCAAGTTTATTATCAGATTGCTTATGATGAGTGTAAATCCATCATCACTGAAGGTCAACACGGATTGAATGGAAACTTCGAAGCTGTGTTCAGAGCATTGCACGACAATACAGAAGATGCTGCACACGAAGTGATTTTTGCAGTAGGAGCCTTTGGAGGTAATGCTGCGACGGATAGCAAAATTGGTTATTACAATGGGATGAGACATGAAACTGCTCCTACTTCTATTTGGACCAGTAGTGGTGGTATAAATGCCATTGCAACTTATTTTTATGAGTTTGGGAAATTTGATGTCAGGAGAGATCTTACAGTAGCCTCAATGCAGATTAACGGTACAAATCAGGCGATCCTTTCAACAGGTGCTCTTTGTACCGATGGAAAATTCAGAAAATCCTGGAGCAATGTGACAGGAACTGCGCAAAACCTTGCGATCGACTGGCCGATGATCCGTTACTCTGATATTCTATTAATGTTTGCCGAAGCTGATAATGAGATCAACGGTTCTCCATCTGCAGACGCTGTGAATGCAGTGAAAATGGTGCGAGACAGAGCATACGTTGGAAATCTTGGACAAGCGGGAACAATACCGACTGACAAAACAGGATTTTTCAATTTCATCGTTCACGAGAGATTGTTGGAATTTGGAGGTGAAGGGCTTAGAAAATATGACTTAATTCGTTGGAATCTTTTGGCAGCTAAAATTGCTGAGACAAAACAAAAATTGGCGTCTTTATCAAGCGGAACTGGACCATATGCCAATGTACCATCTGTCTTATATTATAAAGAGTCACCTTACGACAGAACAAAAACGGCGCAGGCTGCACTTAATGCAATAGATATTTATGTACCTGCTGGTGTCAATAGAGCCGATGTTTATTATACACCTGCTCCGCCATCTACATCTGTGCCAACTGGTTACAAAGCCGTCAATTGGAGAGTTGCTGTAACTGCAGATTATATCAACAGTCCGTCAAAAGGCTACGCTCAATATTTTGAAGCCAACAGAAAAGAATTGTTCCCGATTTATGATGACATCATTTTGTCAAACTATAATCTGAAACAGGATTACGGTTACTAGGAAACATTCCTTTTATCACTTGAATTTTTAAGTTTTTATATTTTTAATTTTTTTTGAAGATTCACTCTATCAGAGTTTTATACTCTGGTAGAGCTGATTCTAAGGATTTTGTTGCCTTTACTCAAGAAAAAAAATATTGCACTATTATTTAAAATTAGTTAATGAAAATAGGTTCGTAGAAAGACAATACTAATTATAATAATCAACATTTATTAGACCTTATAACTAACACAATTAACTCAATTAAATAAATTTTAGATGAATAAAATTAAATTACTTTATTTGTTTCTTTTACTTGCATTTACGCAGGTATCAGGACAATCCGTTACCTTTAACGATGCGAAAGGCTGGATGGAAACTGCCTTTGTAAAATGGCAACCAGTAGCTAATGCTGGAAAATATAATGTTTACTACTCTGGAGAAGGTGTGGTGAATAAACAAATAGACGATTATTTGATTCGCAGCTACGGATCATACTTTAGAGCTGACATCCCTGGACTGAAAGCCGGAAATTATACAATTACTGTAAAACCAGTCGTTTTAGGTGTCGAAGGTACAGGTTCTACCACAAGTACGTTAACAGTTCTACCTCAGGACAGAACAGGTTTTGCTTTTCATGGCGGACGAGTTCCCGGAGGTTATAAAGCGGATGGTACACCAAAAGATAACGCCATCATTTTGTATATCACTCAGAAATCTAAAGACTCTGTTCCATTCAATGTTATTACGAAAAGTAATGGCGGGACAACTCCTTATGTAGGATTTCAGAACATCTTATATGGCATCAAAAAAGGTTACGATACAAGACCTTATATTTTCCGTTTGGTAGGTGACATCACAGATGCTACGACTATGGAAGGTGGAGATTTTGTGATAGAAAATGATAACAATGCAAACAGTTATATTACTGTAGAAGGTGTTGGAGATGATGCAACTGCAAACGGTTGGGGAATCCGTATTAAGAACGGAACGAATGTGGAGGTCAGCAATCTTGGCTTCATGAACTGCGATAGTAGTGAAGGTGATGATATTGGGCTACAGCAAAATAATTCTTACGTTTGGATTCACAACAATGATCTTTTCTACGGTGATGCCGGAAGTGATGCCGATCAAATCAAAGGAGACGGTGCGTTGGACAACAAAGGAAGTTCTTACAATACTTTTTCTTACAACCATTTCTGGGATAACGGGAAGGCAAGTTTATTGGGACTTAGTGAAGGTACAACTGTAGGTCTTTATGTATCTTACCACCACAACTGGTTTGATCATTCAGATTCCAGACACCCAAGAGTAAGATTCTATTCTGCTCACGTTTATAATAATTATTTTGATGGAATTGCAAAATATGGATCAGGATCTACGGAAGGTTCTTCATTATTTTTAGAGGGAAATTATTTCCGTAATGCAAAAAATCCGATGATGATCTCTCTGCAGGGAACAGATGTTTGGAATCCGTCCACACAACAGAATGATCCTAATAACCAGGGAACTTTCTCTGGCGAAGATGGTGGAATGATCAAAGCTTTCAATAATACAATTGATCTTGATATTGCAACTAACTCTATGCGTTTTGTAGCTTACGGCGATACAAATCCATTGTTCAATATTCCCGGGAAAATAAGTTCTTTGACAGATTTTGATGCTTACCTGGCAGCAACTCGTGGAGAAAATGTTCCTGCAACGGTAAAATCTAAGGTTGGAGCAAAGACTTACAATAACTTTGATACAGATGCTTCTCTTTACATTAAAAATTTAGTTGTAGAAGATCCTGCAGCTGCAAAAGACAGAGTGAAAATGTATTCCGGACGTGTAGAAGGTGGAGACTTCAAATGGGTTTTCAACAATGCAGTAGATGATAAGTCTTATGCAGTGATTACCGGACTAAAATCTGCTTTGACAAATTATGGAACCAATATGGTTTTCATTCAGGCAGAAGGTACAAGCCAGACTTTGGTAAATACTTCGGCTAACAAAGATCAGACAGTTGCTACCGGAATTGCAATCAGCCCAATTGTATTCACTTGGGGTGGAGACGCAACAGACGTTACAGTTACAGGTTTACCTGCAAACGGATTGACTGTTGCAAAAGATGCTTCGGCTAAAACGCTTACAGTAACAGGAACACCATCTGCAACCACTGCTTACACAGTTACAACGGTTGGTTCTAATGGAAATTCAGTGGCTATAAGTGGAACTGTAACAGTTGGAAACACGCCTCCGGTATCTGGTGGAGAGATTCATAACTTTACAACTTCTGGTAAAATAAGCACGTTCTATACAATTACAGGTAATATGAACTCTACAGACGGTTCTCAGTCTTATGACGGATTAACGTTGACTAAGCGTTTGAAAATGGAATCTGCAACAAGTATCACTTATACAACGTCTCAGGTTTCTACTTTAACATTGGTTTTCGATGCAGATTTTGTGAAAGCAGTTAAATTCGACGGGACTAATTATACAGCAACAAATGGTGTTGTAACAATTCCTAATGTTGCTGCCGGAGCGCACAGTATTACAAAAGGAGATACGACTAACTTGTACTACATCAAAACTGCTTATGCAACGATGGCAACAAGTGACATCAACAAATCTCAGGTAAGTTTATATCCAAATCCGGTTTCTGATTATTTACATATTACAACTGCGGGTGAAAAAGTATTAAGCGTAAAAGTTTACAACTTTGCAGGCAGCCTTGTTAAAAATAATGCGGTAATCAACAATGATTCGGTTGACTTGAGAAGCTTGAACACAGGTAACTACATCATCTCTATCACAACTGATAAAGGTACAGTTACCAAAAAAATTATCAAAAAATAACCCTACATAGACTAATGTCAGTCTGAAGTTTCAGATCACATTATTTAATTGTTAAATAATACAGGTTTTCATCCCGAACGGGGTGGAAACTTGTATATTTAAAAAAGATCAGTAAAAATGAAGCAGTCCAAAATCAAAAATCTTTTATTGTTATTTTCTTTTATTCTCGTTTTGATCAGTATCAATTCTTTCGGCGTTATTAATGATAATTCTGAAAAAATTTATACAGTCGCAAAAGACGGAACAGGAGATTTCCAAACAGTACAGGAAGCAATTAATGCTGTTGAGAACGGACTTCAACACACTACTAAAATTTTTATTAAAAAAGGAACTTACCGGGAAAAGATTACAGTTCCGGCGACCAAAGGTCCAATCATTTTTGAAGGAGAAAATCTTAAAGAAACGATTATCATTAATGACGATTTCGCTTCCAGGAAAAACGCTGAAGGCAAAGAATTCGGAACAACAGGATCATCCACGATTTTTATTTTTTCTAATGATTTCTCAGCTAAAAATATCACATTCCAAAATGATGCTGGCAAAGTCGGACAAGCTGTTGCGGTTTTGATTACCGGCGACCGTGCGATTTTTGAGAACTGTAGATTTCTTGGATTTCAGGACACATTATATTTGAAAGGTCAGCAAGACGATCCTTCAAAAACGAAAGACATCCGCCACTATTTCAAAAATTGTTATATAGAAGGAACAACGGATTTCATCTTCGGAGCGGCAACGGCTGTCTTCGAGAATTGTGAAATTTTCACTAAAGAATCCGCGACTTATCTTACGGCAGCTTCAACACCGGAAGGCAAAAAGTTCGGTTTTGTTTTCATTGATTGTAAAATCACAGGCGATGCAAAATCCCAATCAGTTTATCTCGGCAGACCTTGGCGGCCGTTTGCAAAAACAGTTTTCATCAATACAGAAATCAGCGATGTTATAAAAGCGGAAGGCTGGCACAACTGGAAAAAACCTGATGCTGAGAAAACGACTTTCTACGGAGAATTCAATTCCAAAGGAATCGGAGCAAATCCAGAAAGGCGAGTTGCCTGGTCTCATCAATTATCAAAAAAAGAAGCAAAAGAATATTCCATCAAAAAAATCCTCTCAGGAAATGACAATTGGAATTTTAAAATTAAAAAGTAATTACAATTTAAATTTTTTTTAAGTTTTACGCCTTTGTGAAACTCAGAAATAATAAGCATAAAAAAGAAAAAATTTGTGCACTTAGTGTTCAAAAAAGTAAAAATAAAAATGAAAAACATCATTCTAAAATCCATCTACTCAGGAATTCTGATCAGTTTCATTAGCTGTTCAGCCCAAACAGATGTGATTCAGAAAATCAAAAAAGAAGGAAGCAGACCATTTTCCTACGCCGAATTATCAGTTAAAGAAGGCGGGAAATGGGAAGGTAATAAATACGTTGGCGGAACTTTCAAAAATATCACAGAACTTTCTCTTCCGGCAGAACATACAGACCATTCCTCTTACATCAGATACGAAGGAATCGGTTTGGAAAACAACCAGATTGGGTACAGATTGTACCTCGACTGGAGAAATGCCACCGATATTTTCGGTAAAAAAGTAACCACTTTAGTTTTACCCGAAGTTGGCCAAGACGGCTTCGAATCTTACCACCACGATGCACCTTGGGGCCAGGATATTTTGAAATCCGGTCGTACAATCGGCATTGGTTCGTACGGAAGATATGACGAGCAAAATGACTTCATAGAAACATTCAAAATCGTAAAAAACACTGATGTAAAAGTTACTAATGAAGCCGATAAATCATTCGCAACCATCAATTATAAAGGCTGGAAAACCTGGGGCGATGCAGTTGATTTACAATCCAAACTCACGATTTTCAACAAAGACCGTTTCGTGAAAGTGGATTTATCTTCAGATCAGATGCTTTCCAATTTGTGTACCGGGATTGTCGCAATCAAAGATATCCCGTTCAGACAAGTGGTGAGTAAAAACAAAAAATGGGCTTACATCGCAACTTATGGACAACAGACTTTAGCGAAAAAAGAAGACAATCTCGGAATGGCGGTTTTTTATCCCATCGATAATTTTGATAAATATATTAAGACAAAATCCACACACGTTGTTGTTTTCAAAAAAAACAAAAGTGTATCATATTACTTTCTCGGCGCCTGGTCTCAGGAAACAAACGGCTTGAAAACTGAAACAGATTTCTATAAAGATTTAGATAAGAAGTTAGACCAATTGGACAAAGACGGAAAATTATAGACTTTGTTCTTAATTAAAAAAATAAAAAAAAATGAAATTTCAAACTCTAAAAATATTATCCATCGCAACATTTGCATCAGGAATGTTTCTTTCCTGTGCTCAAACTAAAACTGCGACCACTTCAAAAGCAACAACAGAAACTTCAGCAGGAAAAACAATTCCGACAAACCTGAAATGGTCCGAAAGAATGATGCTTTCCGAAATGAAACGTTTCCCGGATGCCTGGATGCTCGATTTCCACAAAACACCAAAATGGAGTTATCCCAACGGATTGGTTTTGAAAGGTGCGGAAGAAGTCTATAAAAAAACCGGTAAAAAAGAATATTTCGATTACATCAAAGGTTATGCAGACACAATGGTAAATGCAGATGGAACAATCAAAACCTACGAGATCAAAAATTATAACATCGATATGCTGAACTCCGGAAATGTTTTGTTGTACCTATATTCCGTTGATAAAAAAGAGAATTATCTTAAAGCATTACAGTTATTAAGATCCCAGTTGAACGACCATCCAAGAACTTCCGAAGGCGGTTTCTGGCACAAAAAAATCTATCCAAGCCAAATGTGGCTGGACGGATTGTATATGGGTGAACCTTTTTATGCAAACTACACGCAGATGTTTGACAAAGGCGATGCAGCAACGAAAGCTTATGATGATATCGTCAACCAATTCGATTTAATTCAGAAACATTTAAAAGATCCAAAAACCGGATTGTTGTACCACGGCTGGGACGAAAGCAAACAACAGGCTTGGGCCGACAAACAGACAGGACTTTCTCCCAATTTCTGGGGAAGAGCGATGGGTTGGTTCGGAATGGCAATCGTAGATGTTCTGGATTTCCTTCCGCAGAATCATCCGGGGAGAGCAAGATTGATTTCTTATCTTAATTCCTACTCCGAAGCTTTGGTAAAAGTTCAGGATTCGAAAACGGGACTTTGGTATCAGGTTTTGGACAAAGGCGGCGAAAAAGGAAATTATCTCGAAGCTTCAGGATCATCGATGTTCGTTTACACTTTCGCAAAAGGAGCCAGAAAAGGTTATTTACCAACGTCCTATAAAGCAATTGCAAAGAAAGGTTACGACGGTATTATCAAAAACCTGATCTCTGTAGAAAAAGACGGAACAGTGAATCTAAATCAAAATTGCGCTGTCGCAGGTTTAGGCGGAACGCCTTACAGATCTGGAACTTACGAATATTATGTCAACGAAGAAATCCGCTCCAACGATCCAAAAGGAACTGGACCATTCATCCTCGCAAGTTTGGAATTCGAAAAGTAATATAATAAGAATTATTTGGGCAGCTTAATCCGTCTTCCGTTCTCAATCTTTTTGCCTTCGCTTTTCCAGCTACAAAAAAGGATTTCCACTCAAGCCGAGCTGCAATTATTCGACGTTAAAAAATAAAAATTTGAAAATCAATAAAAAACATATCATCCTTTCATTGTTTGCCTTATCAATCAATCAATTGGATGCGCAGAAAGCGAAACCTTACGTTTCAGAAGTTTGGGTTTCTGATTTAGGAAACGGAACTTACAAGAATCCGGTTTTGTATTCTGATTATTCAGATCCGGATGCGATTCGCGTTGGAGATGATTATTATATGACGACTTCCAGTTTTAACGAAATGCCAGGTTTACCGATTCTTCATTCTAAAGATATGATCAATTGGAAATTGGTCAATTACGCCATCACTGATTTAATTCCAAAGGAAACTTACAATGTTCCGCAAAGAGGAAACGGCGTTTGGGCACCAAGCATCCGTTTTCACAAAGGCGAATATTTCATCTATTGGGGCGACCCGGATTTCGGCATTTTTATGGTGAAAACGAAACATCCTTTTGGTAAATGGGACGACCCGGTTTTGGTAATGGAAGGCAAAGGTTTGATAGACACTTGTCCGCTTTGGGATGACGACGGAAATGCATATCTCGTTCACGGCTGGGCAGGAAGCAGAGCCGGCGTGAAGAGTATTTTGACCATCAACAAAATGAATTCTGAAGGAACAAAAGTTCTGGACAAAGGCGTTCACATCTTCGATGGCCACGAAGCGAATCCAACAGTTGAAGGTCCGAAATTCTACAAAAGAAACGGCTATTATTACATTTTTGCTCCGGCTGGTGGCGTTGCAACTGGCTGGCAATTGGTTTTGAGGTCGAAGAATATTTATGGACCTTACGAAGAAAAAATAGTTCTGGAACAAGGCAAATCCACAATCAATGGCCCACACCAAGGTGCTTGGGTTGATACGCCGAAAGGTCAGGATTGGTTTTACCATTTCCAGGATGTGGATGCAGGCGGAAGACTCGTCCATCTTCAGCCGATGAAGTGGGAAAAGGATTGGCCTGTAATGGGAATTGATACAGACAAAAACGGAATCGGAGAACCGGTTCTGACTTATAAAAAACCGGAAGTCGGAAAAACTTTCCCCATCGAAACACCGGCGGAATCTGACGAATTCAATGATGATAAAATTGGATTGCAATGGCAGTGGAGTGCCAATGAAAACATCGTTTGGTCAGCAAAAATTCCTGGAAAAGATTATTTAAGATTATTTTCGATTAAAACGCCAGAAGGCGCAAAAAACCTTTGGAACGTTCCGAACTTATTAACTCAGAAATTTCCTGCACCAAACTTTGTCGCGTCAACCAAAGTGAAATTATTTCCCGAAGATGCGAAAGAAGGCAAAGTTGCCGGACTCTTGGTAATGGGAACGGATCACGCTTCTCTTGTAATTGCCAATAAACCTGATGGTTATTATCTTCAGTTGAGAAAGGCTCCAAAAGCTGAAAAAGGCGGCGAAGAAAAAATCCTTAATGAAATCAAATTAAAATCAAACGAAGTTTACCTTAAAGTTGATGTCAAAGAACCAAACGGAATCTGCACTTTCAGCTACAGCGAAAACGGGAAAAGTTTTGAAAATATTGGAGAACCATTTCATGCAAAACCGGGAAAATGGATTGGTGCAAAAGTCGGAATCTATTCTGTGAGCGATCCAAAAGTTTCTAGAGGCGGTTACGCAGATTTTGACTTTTTCAGAATTACAAAAAAATAAATCAAAGAAATTATTAATATTAAAATGAAATTATCTTTTAAAAATATCTCAGCCGCATTTTTTGTCACAGCATCACTCCTGATGACGGCGCAAACGGAACAGGATAATCAGAAAGAAAAAATCGTAACACCCTCCAAAGATAAAACCACGACCAACATTTTTCTGGCTGGCGATTCCACATTGACAGATTATACTTTGGAAAGCAATTACCAGGAAAAACGATATCCACAGCAAGGTTGGGGCGGCGTTTTTCAAGAATTTTTTGTGGCAGACAGTCTTAAAACATTGAAAACGCCTTCTCTCACAAAAAATGTTTTGGTAGTTGACAAAGCCAAAGGCGGAAGAAGTACCAGAACTTTTTTCCAAGAAGGAAGATGGCGTTATATTTTTGAAAATCTGAAACCAAAAGACTGGGTTCTGATTCAGTTTGGACACAACGATGAATCTGAGAAAAAGGTGGATCGGTACGTAGATGTTCCGGGTTACAAAGAATATTTGAGATTGTATATTCATCAGGTGAGAGAGAAAGGTGCGACGCCAATTTTGGTAACACCAGTTTCCAGAAATTATCCATGGAAAGACGGCGTTTTGGGCGACAGTCATGTAGACTATGCGAAAGCTATGATAGAAGTGGCACAAGAACAAAAGGTAGATTTGATAGATCTCAACAGACTTTCAAGGGAATTTTTAACCAAAAAAGGAAAGGATTTTGTGACCACTACTTACTTTATGAATCTTCCCGAAGGCAAATATCCCGCATATCCAAACGGACAAAAAGACGACACGCATTTCCAGCCGGAAGGTGCAAAAGCAATGGCACAGATCGTTTATAACGAATTCAAAAAAATTGTCACTAAGAAATAAATTAAATATCCAGAATCCAGGTTCTGAAAATCAAAATAAGTATAATGAAGAAATCGATTAAATTATTAGCATTAAGCTTAGCGACACTATTTTCTGCAAACAGTTTTGCGCAATTGCAGACAGCTGATCTTTACAAAAATGTAGAATTCAAAATGCCAACTGTGGTTGAGACTTCTTTTCCTGCAACTTCGGTCAGCATCAAAGATTTTGGTGCAATCGCAGGCGGAAATGTAAAAAATACTGAGGCTTTCAAAAAAGCAATAGCAAGCATTAGCCAAAAAGGCGGTGGAAAAGTCACCGTTCCAAGAGGAATCTGGATGACTGGTCCGATTGTTTTGCAAAGTAATATCAATCTTCATCTGGAAGACGGTGCGATGATCATTTTCAGCAGGGATTTTGCAGATTATCCTTTAGTGGATGTCAGTTTCGAAGGTCTTAACACAACGCGTTGCCAGTCTCCAATTTCTGCAAAAGGCGCAACCAATATCGCCATCACAGGAAATGGCGTGATCGACGGAAGTGGCGACGCTTGGAGATACGTTAAAAAAGGAAAAATGACTGACGGACAATGGAAAGAATTGCTTTCAAAAGGTGGTGTTTTGTCTGATGATAAAAAGACGTGGTTCCCGACAGAAAGTTCTAAAAGAGGATTTACAAGCACGGCTAATTTCAATATTCCGGAAAAATTAACTACAAGAGAAGATCTTGAAAAAGTAAAAGATTTCCTTCGTCCGGTAATGGTAAGTTTGGTAAGTTGCGACAAAGTGCTTTTAGACGGTCCAACGTTCCAGAATTCTCCCGCATGGAATCTTCATCCATTAATGTCAAGCAATTTAATTCTAAGAAATCTGAATGTGAGAAATCCCTGGTATTCTCAAAATGGGGACGGATTGGACTTGGAATCTTGCAAAAATGTTTTGATTTATAACAATACATTCGATGTTGGTGATGACGCCATCTGTATCAAATCCGGAAAAGATAAAGACGGAAGAGACAGGGGTGTTCCGACAGAAAATGTCATTATCAAAAACAATACAGTTTACCACGCACACGGCGGAATTGTAATCGGAAGTGAAATGTCTGGTGGTGTTAAAAATCTTCACGCTTCCAATTGTACTTTTATCGGAACAGACATCGGACTTCGTTTCAAAACGACGAGAGGCAGAGGTGGCGTTGTGGAAAACATCTGGATGAGTCATATTGATATGATTAATATTCCGGCACAAGTAATCGGTTTCAATATGTTTTATGAAGGAAATTCACCGATTATCGAAGAAGATCAAAGTGCGGACGATGAGAAACGAGTGGAAAAACAAATTCCTGTGACAGATGAAACGCCGGTTTTCAGAAATGTATTTTTCAAAAATATCAATGCAACCAATTCTTACGAAGCATTATCACTGAACGGATTGTCTGAAATGAACCTGAAAAACATCGTGATAGAAGATTCTTATTTCGATACCAAAAAAGCTTTAACCATCGTAGATGCAGACGGAATTACACTTAAAAATGTAAAACTGAAATACAGCGATGGAACTGGTGCAACAGTTTATAACAGTAAGAATATCGATCTTTCCGGACTGACTTTGGAATCTGCAAACAAACCAACAATCAAAGTTTTAGGGAACAAAACATCAGCAGTAAAACTTCCTAAAACCGTTGCCAAAGAGCAAATTACAATTGGTAAAGATGTTGCCAGAAATACTGTTAAATAATCAATTTTAATATGAGTTTTCACAAACTATATTTTCTTATTTTTTTCTTATTTGGAGCTAAATCTGCATTCGGACAAATAACGCGTCCGAATGCGACTCCTTATACAAACGAAGCCACCTTCGAAAAATTGAAGAAAAAATATTCTTTCATCACACCACTTGACAGACCAACTCCTTCAAATATCGGAATCGATAAAGATGTGGAATACGGAAATGTCAACGGCGTCTCTTTGAAAGCAGATATCTATTATCCACTTGACAAATCTAAAAAATATCCGGGAATCGCTATGGTTCACGGCGGCGGCTGGATTTCCGGAAGTAAGGAAAACGAAAAATATATGGCTCAGGAACTGGCTTCCAAAGGTTATGTTGCAATCGCTGTTGGTTACAGATTGTCTGATGTTGCCAAATATCCGGCAGCCATTGATGATGTTGAAAATGCCATCAAATTTTTAATTAAAAACAAAACAAAATACGCCTTAAATCCTAAGAAAGTAGCAATTTATGGAGAATCGGCAGGAGCACAAATCGCAACTTTGGTTGGTGTGAAATCTAAAGGTCAACTAAAAGCAATCATCAATGTTGATGGTGTTGTATCTTTCATTCATCCGGAATCCGGAAAAGAAGGAACTTACGATGCATTTTGGCTCGGCTTTTCTCATCAGGACAATCCGAAAATCTGGGCAGACGCTTCGCCTTTGGAATTTGTGGGTAAGAATACGCCACCTACGATTTTTATTAATAGTTCTCAGCCACGTTTTCATGCAGGAAGAGATGATATGATGGTGAAATTAAAAGCTTATAATATTCCAACAGAAGTTCATAAAGTCAAAGATACGCCGCATTCTTTCTGGTCGGCAGAACCTTGGTTTACAGAGACTTTGAATTTGACCGTCCAGTTTTTGGAGAAAATTTTAAAATAGATTTTATGAAGAAATTCTTTTTGATATTAATGTTTTCTTTTGGTCAGTTTTTGTTGGCTCAAAATGATCCTTACATCACAATAACAGTTGCAAAGGACGGAAGCGGACAATTTACTTCTATTCAGAAAGCTATTAATTCAGTTCGGGATTTAGGTCCGGGCGAAGCTTTAATTAAAATTAAATCAGGAATCTACAATGAGAAAATTGTCATTCCTTCTTCAAAACATTGGATTACAATAGAAGGAGAAGACAAAGAAAATACGATCATTACAAACGATGATTTTTCTGGAAAACTTAATCCTATAACCAATGAAAAACTCACCACTTTCGATTCTTATACGGTTTTTGTTTCTGGAGATGATGTGAAAATTTCAAATCTTACGGTTCAGAATTCTTCCTGTAATCAAGGTCAGGCGGTTTCCCTTCACGTAGAAGGCGATCGTTTTGTGATGAAAAATTCTAAGATTTTGGGTTGTCAGGATACGCTTTATGCAGCTAGAGATAACAGTCGGCAGTATTATGAAAATTGTTATATAGAAGGAACAACGGATTTTATTTTTGGTCAGGCAGTAGCAGTTTTTAAAAATTGTGAAGTCAGAAGTCTTGCAGATTCTTACATTACTGCAGCTGCAACGAGCAAAGAAAATGAATTTGGTTTTGTCTTTTTTGATTGTCATTTGACAGCAAAAGAAGGTATTTCCAAGGTTTTTCTTGGCAGACCTTGGCGTCCGTTTGCAAAGACCGTTTTCATTAATACAACAATGGAAAATCATATTTTACCAGAAGGCTGGAATCCCTGGAAAGGCGATAAAATGTTTCCTGATAAAGAAAAAACTGCTTTCTACGCTGAGTTTCGAAGCAAAGGAGACGGAGCAGATTCTGAGAAAAGAGTAGAGTGGTCGCATCAGCTTTCCAAAAAAGAGCTGAAGAGATATAAGATCGAAAATATCTTCAAAAAAACAGCTGACTGGATCCCAAAATAACAGATGTTGCACAATTATAAAATCTCTTAAATCTAAGAAAATCCATTTCACATCACATATTCAGTAGTTTTTATGCAATCGATTACGTTAATAATTTCGTTTTAAAGCTTGTTTTGTAACCAATAATTTTTATAAAAATCATTTTTAGTTAAACATTCATTTAATAGATTTGTTCTTTATTTAAAGGAAATTTTAATTTTATATTAATCAAAATTAATATTCAGTTAAAAAAATAAAATAAAATTTGTCCGATTATTTGAAAATAATTTTATATTAGAAGCGTCGATTTATGCACAAAATTGTGTAATCGATTGCATAGAAATTATTAAACAACTATATAAATTAATTTATCATGAAAAAACTATTATTCTCTTTAATTTTTGCAGGTATTTCTGCAGTAACTTTTAATGCTCAAAGCAAAACCTGGGATTTCAGCGATACGACTAAGTTTACTGCCGGAGCTATCTCAACAGACACTACTATTGATGGTTTGTCTTTTTTACCTGGTGGCAGCGCACTTACTATTTCTACTACTAATTTGGCAACTTTCACAGATCCGGCATATGTTCCAACACAGCGTTTGGCATTTGGCGGGAACAGTTATACTGGCTCTCTAAATCCTGCTGTGGGAACAACATTGCTAGCTGGGAGAAGAGTATTGCAATTCGCTGTGTCAAATAATGCAACGATCAAGTTATGGGCTAGAGGCGGAGGTGCTGGCAGATCTCTTTTGATCTCTGATGCTGCTGGAAAAGTTCTAAATTCTACAACTTTTGCAGGCAATACTACTTCAGATATTGCTGTCGCCAGTTATACCTATACCGGAACTGCTGGTAATATTATGATAACTGTAGGTGGAGGTGACAATAGTTTGTATAAAATAGAATATACAGATAATTCCAGCTTGGCAGTAAACGATATAAAGTCTGGTTTAAAAGCAAAGGCATTCTCAATTGGTAACAAAATTTATGTTTCTAATCTGGAATCTAAAAAGACAGATATTAATGTTTATAACGCAAATGGATCACTAATGAAATCTTTGAAATCTTCCACAGATACAAACATTGAAATCAATGCGAAAGGGCTTTATATTGTAACTCTTAGTTCAGAAGCTGGTGCAAAGTCTGTAAAAGTTCTATTGAAATAAACAACAATAAGTAGTAATTATTTTCATAATTTTTTTCAAAAACCCTGTAAATGTTTGTTTGCAGGGTTTTTTTTGTCGAAGCTTTTTATATAATTGAAAAAATCAAATTTATGTTTCAGGATGAATCATTGAATGGGTGATTATGTTCGGAAATTTGTATCCATGTTTCATTTTTTTTTAAAAAAATGTTTTTTAATAAAATTGCACATCATTTCAGTTATTTTTAGACAACCGATTGCACTTATTTTTGTCGTCATTTTTCCATTTTCAGTCAATTTATTTTACTTTTTGAGACATCATATTTATTATGAAAGCCTCATCAATAGAGAGTTTTTTTGATCTGTTAAAAAAAGTTAACATTAAATTAAAAAAAAATATCTTGATATTGAATAATAATTTTATATTAGAACCGTAGAATTATTACACATAATTGTGTAATCGATTGCATAAAAAATATCAAACAATTAAATAATTTATTTTATCATGAAAAAATCATTACTTCTTTTAGCTTTTTCAGTAGTAGCGTCTGTTAACTCTTTCAAAGCGCAAACCACCTGGGACTTCTCCAGTGCTGCATGGCCAGTGACTGCTGGTGAACTTACAGCTACAGTGAAAAATAATCTAGGTCTTGTTCCGGGACCTGCAACTGTTGTGAATTTTGCACAGGTAGAAGCTAATACGGCTACATTCTCAGATGGTTATTCTGCAACAAAACGTTTCAAATTGAATGGTGGCGGCTATACTTCAACAGGAACTAATACTACGCCAACACAACGTCACATTATTCTTAAAGTAAACGGAAATTCTGTTATCACTATTTGGTACAAAAACGGAGGCGGTGGAGATCGTACTCTTTATATCGGTAACGGATCAGCAGTACTTGCCTCTAAGACTTATTCTAATTCTCAGGACGGAATCATTTATACATTTGAATATGCAGGTCCTGCAACTAATTTGTACTTCTACGGAGATCAGTCTCTTAATCTTTACAAAATGACTGCAACAAACGTTGGGACAACTGTTTTGGGCGTAAATGACGTTAGAAAAGATATGAAAGCTACTGTTTACACCAGCGGAAGCAAAGTTTTTGTTTCTAATCTTGAATCAAAAAATACGCAGGTAAATGTTTTTAATGCTAACGGATCTTTGGTAAAAGCAATGACAACTTCTGCAGATGTTAACTTTGAAGTGAATACTAAAGGTTTGTACATCGTAAACCTTAAATCTGAAGCGGGTGAAAAATCTGTGAAAGTTTTGGTAAGATAAGATCTTTTTCAAGAAGGATTAAAATCAATAAAATTTAAATGAATTAAATTTTTCATTAATAGAGTTTGATGAAACGCGTTTTCATCAAACTTTTTTTTTTCTTTTTTTTAAAAATTAAATAATTATAAATAACTAATAACCATTTTGTTATATAAAACTTGAACTATCAATTCCGATATTTCAAACTAATTCTAAAAGATCTTTATCCTAATGAAAAGAATAATCTTAATGTCTGCGTTTCTGATAACGTCTATATTTCAGATCAATGTAAAAGCACAATGTCCTGCAACAGGCTGGGCATCTCAAAATGGAGTTACCGGCGGAGGAACAGCTACACCTACAGTGGTTACAACTTATGCGGAGCTAAAAACTGCAATCAATGCAACTGCGGTAAAAGTGATTCACATCTCAGGGCAAATCACGTTTCCTACAGCTGGCCGATTGACACTTCAAAATCAAACCGGAAAATCTATTTTAGGACTAGCAGGAGCAAAACTGATTTCCGTAGATCTTACGTCTGGCGGATCAGGAATTCTCTATGCAAAAAACAGTTCCAATATCCTTATCAAAAATATCACGTTTGAAGGTCCCGGAGCTTACGATGTGGATGGAAATGATAATTTAACGATCGACAACTGTACCAGCGTTTGGGTAGATCATTGTACTTTTCAGGATGCTTTGGACGGCAATCTTGATATCAAAAATGCATCTGACCTGATCACTGTGACCTGGACAAAATTCCAATATTTAAAAACTCCTATTCCCGGTGGTTCCGGAGGTAGCAATGACCACAGATTTTCTAATCTTTTCGGATCTGGCGATGATGCAACACAGGACGAAGGGAAATTGAGAATCACTATGCAATATTGCTGGTGGGGACCTGGCGTGAGAGAAAGAATGCCAAGAGTGAGATTTGGAAAAGTTCATTTGCTGAACAACTATTTTAACAGTTCTGTTAGCAACTACTGTATTTATGCCGGTTATAAAGCGGATCTTCTGATTGAGGGTAATTACTTTGAAAATGTAAAGAATCCAATCAGACTAGAAACAGGAAACTTCACAGCAGCACAATTGGTTAGCAATACTTTCTCAGGAGCTACAGGAACTATGACAGGTTCGGGAACTGCTTTTACGCCACCGTACACGATTAATAAAATTGCTTCTACGGATGTAAAACAAACCGTTATGGCAGGAGCCGGAGCTGTGCTTTTGCAACCTACGGATTGTCTTTTTTTGGCAACGGGCGAAGTGAATTTTAAATTAAGTTCAGCTACAACATTTTACCCAAACCCAGCTTCCGAACAAATTTCTCTAAAAGTTTTTTCCAAAGAAAACAACAAAGCATTTCAAGTAAGAGTAATGGATATGTCAGGTAAATCCGAAGGTGTTGTCTATAATGGTACGCTTTCTAAAGGCGATAATACCATTAATTCTATCTCATTGAAGAAAATTGGCAAAGGTGTCAAATTATTCGAAGTAAAAACTGACGATAATTCTTACGTCCAAAAAGTAATTGTAAAATAAATTTTAAGATTAAAACAATTCACAACTATTAATAAACAATGAAAAAAACTCTAATCTTTCCAGCTGCACTTTTGAGTGCTGTGATGATCTTCGGAATAGGAACAAGTGTGTCCTATTTCAAAGTTTCATCAAGTGACGATGTGAAAACTTCTATTTCCAGTACAAAATTGGAAGAGGTTTATAAATCCGGCGAAAATAAAAATATCGCAGGTCAGTCAAAATTAATTGAAGCAACACCTGCATCAGTAACTTGGCCTTTGATTACAAACATTACCGAGAAATCTCTTGAAGGTAATTTGGAATCCAGTATCAGTTATCCAGCGGCCAGTGTTGCCTATCAGGTAAATACCAAAATAGATTTTACAGGCGACGCCATTACGGACAGTAATGTTATTTTCTGGCAGCTTGTTGGTTCTGCAAACAGTTGGACAGGAACGGGAAGTACCACGGTATTAAATGCGGATGTCTACGTTCAGTTGGATGTGAATCCTACAAATGGCGGAACATTGACGGTTAACAAAATTGATGCTCTGGTAGGTGCATCAGGAACTGGGAATATGTATTATCAGGCGTTTTATAGCGTTAATTCTGACTTCTCAAGTCCAGTGTCTATCCAGTCAGCTTTAAAACTACCAAATAATGGTTCATCTGCCTTGAGCTTTACACTTGCTACTCCTGTGGTTTTAACCGGCAGTCAGAAAATGTATGTCAGATTTTATCCATATTTGGCTGCTGCAGCTACAAACAAGCAATTTGGTTTGAGAAATGTTAAGATTTCCGGAACTATGGAAGGCGCAGTTGCAAATCCTGCGACAGTTTCCACAACGGCTGTTTCTTCGGTTTCTACAACAAGTGCGGTTTCTGGCGGAACTATTTCCAGCAATGGAGGCGGCGCGGTTACTGCAAGCGGTGTGGTTTGGAGTACAAATCAATTGCCTACAGTTGATGATTTTAAAACGACAGAAAACGCAACATCAGGATCTTACACCAGTTCATTATCGAATTTAACTCCTGGAACAACATATTACGCACGTGCCTATGCAACCAATTCTGCCGGAACTTCTTATGGTTCTCAGGTTAGTTTTACAACTTTAGCAAATATTGTTGCGCCAACAGTTACAACTACTTCACAGTCTCAGGTTACCAACAAATCTTTTGTAGTTTCTGGTAATGTGACAGATTGGGGCGGAGCAGATGTTACAGAACGAGGAATCGTATGGTCAAAAACCAATAATACACCTGCGCTGGACAATGCAACCAAGGTAATAACAGGCTCAGGATTAGGAGCTTTCTCTTCTTTTGTTTTCGGAGCAGAGGCGTCAACACTATATTATGTGAGAACTTTCGCAACCAATTCTGCAGGAACTTCTTATGGTAGTGTCGCAACTGTAACAACCAAAGCAACAGACCCCGACATAACTAAAACTATTGCAAAAGATGGCTCGGGAGATTATACTACAGTTCAGGCAGCTTTCGATGCTGTTCCGGACAATTATACAGGAAGATGGATTATCCATATCAAGCCGGGAACTTATACAGAAAGACCTACGCTTCTTGCTGCTAAATCAAATGTATTCCTGATTGGCGATGATGCTGCTACAACCATTATCACAAATAACATCTCAGCGGGCAACATCAATCCCGATACAGGTCAGGCTTACGGAACATCGCTATCCCAGACAATGGCAGTTTTCGGCAATGATTTCACAGCTTCGAAGATTACCATTGCCAATACATTTGTAAATTCAACGGCTAATACTCAGATCAATTCTTCCACGCAGGCAGTTGCTTTGAAAACGCAGGGCGATCGTCAGGCATTTTACGATTGCAGAATTCTGGGTTATCAGGATACATATCTTGGAAACAGCATCGGTAGAGCTTATTTCAAAAACTCTTACATAGAAGGTAACGTAGATTTTATTTTCGGACGTCAGACTGTTGTTTTTGATCAATGTACAACATACATCAACCGTAACAATAGTGTGGTAACGGCACCTTCTACAGAGGCCAGTACCAAATTCGGATTTGTATTCCTGGATTGTAATTTGACAGTACCAGCTGCCGGAACTACAGATTTTAACGGAACCGTTATTAGTAATTTCCACTTTGGCCGTGCTTGGCAGAATATACCTAAAGCAGCTTTCATCAGATGTGCAACACCATCTATGCTGAATGCAACAGGATGGACAACACCTATCAACGGGGTGTTGCCGGTAACATTTGTAGAGTATGGAAATACAGGCGACGGTGCAACACCAGAACGTCTGGCGCAGAGAGCAAACGGAGGCGTGGTGCTTACAGAACCGCAATCTCAGGTGTATACGATTGCTAATGTCTTCAAAAAAGAAACAGATGCGTCATTTGTGTTTGACTGGATGCCGCCTGCTTCTGTTAGTTTTGACTTTGGAACTTTAGGAGTAAATAATATCAGAGAAGCTAAACTAAGTGTATATCCAAATCCATTCACAGATCAGGTAACGATTGCTTATGATTTGAAAAACAGTTCTGACGTAGCGGTTACAGTTTACGATATGAGCGGAAGAATGATTAAGAATATTCAGAAGGCGAATCAGAAATCTGGCATTAATAACCTGACGATCCAGACCAAGGACTGGAAAACCGGAATCTATTTTTACAGTTTAAAAACAAATTCGGGTCAGATCAATGGTAAATTAATCAAGAAATAATAAATTTTCATAATGTGAAAGCCAATTCCGTTTCGATGGATTGGCTTTTTTGCTTATTGATTTTTTAATAATTAATACGCCTGACTAAATTATTTTTATTAGTAATGCGTTTATGTTAAAAAAGCCGAAAGTGTTGGAAGATTAATCCTGTTTTTTATGAAAACTGAATTTAATATTCCGTATTGACAGGGATTATTTTATATATTTACAACACTGGTATCTAATGATTAGATAAAGAATACATGACAAAGAAAAATACAACGATATATGACATTTCCAAAAAACTGAATGTAAGTGTGGCGACTGTTTCCAGAGCGCTGAACAATCATCCCAGAATAAGCCAGGCGACCAAAGAACTGGTTGTGAATGCGGCAAAGGAAATGGACTACAAGCAGAACAATCTTGCAAAAGCACTCAAAAGCGGAGAGACCAAAACAGTAGGTGTTATAGTTCCATATATCAATACCAACTTTTTCTCATCTGTGATTCGCGGGATAGAGGAGGAGTTGTCTCCGCACGGCTATCGTGTCATTATCTGTCAGAGCCACGATGATGCTTCTATAGAAAAAAAACAGCTGAATACTCTGCTTCATACCCAGGTGGACTGTATCTTTATTTCAATTTCAAAGAATACCACAGATACGGAATATTTGAAAAAAGTGGTAAGCACAACCAATACCCCAATTATATTTTTTGATAGAAAGAAGGATGTTCCGGGCATAAGTACAATTACAATAGATGACCACAAAGGAGCTTATCAGGCGACTGAACATCTCATAAATGAAGGTTATAAAAACATCTACCACTTCTCGGGAGATCAGAATCTGGAGATCTATCAGAACAGGCTCAAAGGTTACATCAGTGCTTTGCAGGATTATAAATTACCGGTGATTCAGGAGAATATCATCAATACCGGAAGTTCTATAGAAGAAGGAATCCACGCTATGAAAAATGTTTGGAAACGCAAAATAAAACCGGATGCCATTTTCTCCGCTTCGGATTTTACAGCTTTAGGGGTTTGTAAAGAAATCAAAAATCTGAAACTCAGAATACCGGAAGATATTGGTGTGATAGGCTTCAGTAATGAACCTTTTACCCAGTTTATGGAATTGTCCATCAGTTCTGTAGATCAGACACCCGTTATGATGGGGAAAGTTTCCGGCAATGTATTCCTGGAAAGTATCAAAGATAACTTCTCGGGAATCACGATAGAAAAGAAACTTGTTCTCACACCAATGCTGCAAATAAGGCAATCATCTAAGAGAAGCAAATAAACCAAAACCCACCAGATCCTGGTGGGTTTTAGTTTATTTTAAGTTGAAGTGCGCTTTACTCTAATTTCTATAAGCTAATATCTAACTTCTATTAATGATAACTGATTTTACCACCTGCAATTTTCTTATCATTCTTAGATTTTGGTTTTCCGTAAATATCGATAATGCCGCCTGCTCTGGTAGTGGCGTCAACAGATTCTATTGCATTTACTGATGCTTTTCCTCCGGCGTTTGTAGTAATGCTTGTGATTTGTGTTTGAAGGCTTTGTCCGTCATATTTTCCGCCAGTATTCACAACGATAGATTGCGAATCTGTATTTCCGGACAGTTTTAAAAGTCCGCCGGTATTGATTTTCCCTTCAACTACTTTCGCATTGATATTAAGATCAATGTTGGAACCCTCGTTGGAAGTCAGTCCCAATTTTGTTGATTTTACAATATCAGAGGATGTAATCTTTGCACCCTGGCTAGCCTGGATATCATTTATGTCCTGATAATAAAGCAAAATTTTCACATCATCACCTTGCAGAAGCTTTGTAGGTTTCATTCGGATTCTGAGTTCGTTTCCCGAATTTACAAATTCTACATCATCTGCCATTGTTCCGCTGACTTCGACTTTGTAAGTGTCCGAAGAAACCAACTCAACCGGGATTTTATCAAACACTTTAAGATTGGTAAAAGCCGTGATGTCTTTACTTTGAGCAAAAGAAAACTGAGAGATCAGAAGTGCCGAGGTGGCAAGGATTATATTTTTCATAATGGTAATTGTTGATTTAATAACAAGCACATCTTTACAAATCTAAAACCACTTTTTGTTATAAAATGTTAAAGTTATAATTTGAAGTGACTCTTTTTATTTTAAATATCTTATTTTTAATCTCTTGTTCATGAAAAAATCAATCTCTTTATTTATATTAATCATCATCTTCTCTTGCCAGTCTGTCAAGAAGAATAATCTGTTTTTGGATAAAAAGATTCCTGCAGCTGAACTGAGAAAGGATATAGATTTCACTTATCAGAAACTACAGAGATTCCACCCCAATCTTTACTGGTATATTTCTAAGGAAGAGCTGGATTATAAATTTGATAGCCTCAAAACCAATATAAATGAGCCTTTGACGCCCAATCAGTTCTTCTTCAAACTGGCTCCTGTCATTGCAAGCATCAACGAAGGACATCTGAGACTGAGGTCTGTTGGGAAAAAATACTCCAAAGCAGAACAGAAGGAATTCAAAACCAAGAAACCGCTTTTTGCCTTGATGGATTATAAAATCATAGATGACAGAATCTTTGTGAAAGAGAACCGGGAGAATGTGGCTAAGATCAAAGTAGGAACAGAGATCCTGAAAATCAATGATGAGAATGTGTCAGATCTTGTAAGAAAGTATAAGAAACTGTACAGTTCGGATGGTGAGAACAAAACTTTTCAGAAGTATTTTATGAATCTCACATTCTTCAGCTACTACACCCTGGAGAATGGTTATCTGGACAGTGTAAAACTGAAAACAGTCTGCGATAACGTCATACAAGACGTACACCTCAAAAGACAAAAGAAAAATGAAAAAGAAGTGACCGAGGAAAAAGTGTTGCCAAAGGTAACGGCAGATCAGAAACTTCAGGATTATGATGCTGCCTCCAAAAGCTATAACAGAAGTTTCAGCTTTATGAAATTTGACAGCAGTGTGGCATACATCAAGATCAAATCTTTTTCGGCAACCTATGCCAAAAAGTTCTATGAGCAGACTTTCAGGAAGATCAGAAATGCAAAATCCGAATATTTAATTATAGATGTCCGGGACAACCTTGGTGGTTCACTTTCCGAGATCAACACCTTGTATTCTTACCTTACGGATGAGAAATTTACTTTGATCAAATCGCCGGAAATGACATCCAAAACCTCCGGCATGCATCAGAATTATTTCCGTGGACAATCTGTTTTTAGTGGTATTCTAACTGCCCCGGGCTATCCGTTTTTTCTTGTGGGCAATTACCTTCTCTCTTCTAAAAAAGACAAGAAATATGTCTTTCGTGAGTTCTCATCCAAACCCACAAAACCAAAAGACAATGCTTTTACGGGTAAAATTTATGTCCTTGTAAATGGGGCGAGTTTCTCTGCATCATCAATCATATCAGCGAAACTAAAGTATGAGAAAAGAGCAGTGATCGTAGGCGAAGAGACAGGCGGTGCAAATGACGGAACTGTAGCCGGAGTCAACAATACTGTTGTACTTCCCAACTCACATTTGACGCTGCCCATCGGCTTATTCCTCATCCGCCCAAATATCGAGTTCGAAGACCAGAAGAGAGGCGTAGTTCCTAATTTTCCGGTAGATCCGAATTATAACGATATCTTCGGCAAAGATGATAAAATCCTGAAGTGGACATTGGACGATATTGAGTTCCGAAATTCCGTCACGCATCAAGCTAAATAAGATTTAATTACTTTCTCAGATGATTGTTTGGGCGAACAAAGCATCTTTGTTCGGGCGTACAATGATGCCTTGTCCGGGTGGGCAACATCACTTTGTTCGTTCTGGCAAAGTTCATTACTTCAATTATTCAAATCAAACTCTGCCTAATTGTCAAAAAACCACGATTGGCAAAAGAATTGAGAAATGTACTTTGTAAAATTACCATTATGGAAGAAAACAAAGATATACACGAGGAAAACCTAAATCAAGAAACGAATTCAACAGAAAATCCTGAAACGGAAAATCAGGAAAATGTGTCACAAAAACCAACTGCAGAAGAACTTTTGGCAGAAGAGAAAGACAGATACATCCGTCTTTACGCAGAATTCGAAAATTATAAAAAAAGAACGCAGAAAGAGAAGAATGATTTCTATCTGTACGCTTCTCAGGATCTGATGACATCTATGCTAGGTGTTGTAGATGACTTCGAAAGAGCCATCAAAGAAATCTCAAAAAGCGGCAACGAGTCCGAACTGAAAGGAATTGAACTGATCTACCAAAAACTGAAAAGCAAATTGACAGACAAAGGTTTGAAAGCCATCCACGTAGAGCAGGGCGATGCCTTCAATGTGGATCTGCACGAGGCTATCACGTCTATTCCTGCGCCATCCGAAGATCTTAAAGGAAAGATTATTGACGTTGTAGAAACAGGATACCAGCTTCACGAGAAAGTAATCCGTTTCGCAAAAGTAGTGACAGGAAACTAAAAAATAAATGATAAAAGATCAGCGATTATTGATTTAAATCGATTATCAACCATCATTCATCAACTATGAACAATCAATTATGGCGAAGCGCGATTATTACGAAATATTAGAAATTACCAAGTCAGCAAGTGCTGATGAAATAAAGAAAGCCTACAGAAAGATGGCAATCAAATATCATCCGGATAAAAACCCGGGTGATAGTGCAGCTGAGGAAAAGTTCAAAGAAGCGGCAGAAGCTTACGAAGTACTGAGTGACGACAACAAGAAAGCAAGATACGACCAATATGGTCACGCAGGCGTTGGCGGTGCTGGAGGCGGATTTGGCGGTGGCGGTTTCGGCGGCGGAATGAATATGGAGGACATCTTCAGTCAGTTTGGCGATATTTTCGGTGGTGGATTTGGCGGCGGCGGTCAGCAAAGACAACAACAATCGAGAGGTTCTAATCTTCGTGTCCGCATCAAACTAAACCTTGAAGAGATGATCTCCGGAACTCAGAAAACCATCAAGGTCAAAAAAATGAAGCTGGCAAAAGGCGTGACTTCCAAGACTTGCCCTACTTGCGGCGGAAGCGGCGTGCAGGTGAGAATGATGAACACGATGTTCGGACAGATGCAGACGCAGACAACTTGCGGCACCTGCCAGGGTGTTGGGAAAGTAGCGGATAAAATTCCTGCTGGAGCTAACGCACAAGGTCTTGTGAAAGAGGACGAAGAAATAACGATCAACATTCCGGCCGGTGCAAGAGATGGCATCCAACTGAATGTGAGAGGAAAAGGGAACGATGCACCGCTTGGTGGAACGCCTGGTGACCTTTTAGTCGTGGTAGAGGAGGAAGTGGATAAAACCATCAAACGAGAAGGCGACAATCTTCATCAGGAATTGTATGTTTCTTTTGCAGAAGCAGCTTTGGGAACAACTAAGGAAATCAACGTGGTTGGTGGAAAAGTGAAGATCAAAGTGGATGAAGGAACACAGTCTGGTAAAATCTTGAGATTAGCCGGAAAAGGTCTGCCAAATATCGAAGGTTACGGTGGAAAAGGCGATATGTTTGTTCACATCAATGTCTGGACACCACAGAAACTGACGAAAGATCAAAAAGACTTCTTCCAGAAACAACTGGAAAACGGCGATATGAACGCCGAACCAACAGGAAAAGAAAAAACATTCTTTGAGAAAGTAAAAGATATGTTCAACTAAATATTAAAGAGACTCGGTTTGAGTCTCTTTTTTCATTTTACTAATAGACGCTCACAAACCGTCTTGCTAAAATTCTCTTCACGTCCATTATAAGCAATCAACATCGACAGGTCAAAACCTTCAATTTGCAGTATTTTTAGTTTGGTTCCAAGACTGAGATCTCTTTTATTAAGGAAATTCAGAAACTCTTCTGATGATGTTGTAACTGATGCTAATTCCACAGTTTGATTTTCCTTGCATTTGCTTAATTTTTTATGATCGGGCTGAATGACGTTTCCATCTTTGTCTGGGATTGGTTCACCATGAGGATCCATCTTTGGGTAATTCAGGATCTCATCCATCTTATCAAAAAACTGGTCGGAATGGATGTGTTCCAACTGTTCCGCAATCTCGTGGACATTCTCCCATCCGAAACCCATTTTTTCTACAAGGAACATTTCTGTCAATCGGTGTTTTCTTACGATGAGTGATGCTTCTTTTTTACCGGATTCTGTGAGTTTGATGGGTTTGTAAGATTCATATTTTACCCAGTTCTTCTCTGCAAATTTCTTAACCATACTGTTGACAGATGGCATTTTGATATTCAGCTGTCGGCTGAGGTCATTCACGGAAACTTCATCATTCTCATTCACAAGATGGTAAAGTGCTTTCAGATAATTTTCTTCGGTTAAAGAATTCATATTTCAAAATTAAGGAAAAGTTAGATAATGGTCGATTTGTGGCTAACAATTTAATTTGTTTTTAATTTTAACCCATAAATCAAAATTAATACCTTTGAATACACATAAAGCAGAAAGAAAAAATGAAGAAATATTCTTTTAAAAATGACTACTCAGAAGGTTGTCATCCCAATATTTTACAAGCGTTAATCAAAACCAATCTCGATCAGCAAAATGGTTACGGTTACGATGATTATTCTAATGAAGCCCGAGAATTAATTAAGAATAAAATTAATGATCATAAAGCAGATATTTATTTTGTAAGTGGCGGAACGCAAGCGAATCTTTTAATTATTTCTTCGATTCTTCGCCCTCACGAAAGTGTGATTTCTGCTGAAACCGGACATATTTTCACCAACGAAACCGGCGCCATAGAGGCAACAGGACACAAAATCCACGGCATCGTAACCGAAGATGGAAAACTAAAACCAAAACACATTCAATCAGTTTTAGATTCTCACACCAACAAACCACATCAGTTGAAACAAAAGTTGGTTTATATTTCAAATTCAACAGAAATCGGAACGATTTATCAGAAAAATGAACTGAAAGAATTGTACGAATTTTGCCAATTACACGATCTTTATCTTTTTATGGATGGCGCAAGATTGGGACAGGCTCTGACTTCGGAAATCAATGATTTGACTCTGGAAGATATTGCTAATTTCACAGACGTTTTCTATCTCGGTGGAACAAAAAACGGCGCGCTTCTCGGTGAAGCAATTGTGATTACAAATGATAAATTAAAAGAAGATTTTGGATTCCACATCAAGCAAAAAGGCGCGATGCTGGCGAAAGGAAGATTGTTGGGAATTCAGTTTTTAGAATTGATGAAAGATGATCTGTATTTTGATCTGGCAGAACATTCCAATGTTCAGGCAATGAAGATCAAATCGGCTTTTCAGAACAAAAGCTTCAACTTTTTATGCGAAACTTTTACCAATCAGATTTTCCCAATCTTTAACAATTCTCAAATCGAAAAGTTGTCTAAGAACTTTGACTTCTATGTTTGGAAAAAGATGGATGAAGAGAATTCTGCAATAAGAATAATTACTTCCTGGGCAACTGCTGATGAGGTAGTTGAAGATTTTATTAATGAAATTAAAGCTTTGTAAATTTTAACTGTATTGAAATTTATTCATAAAAAAACTCCCAAATAGGGAGTTTTTTCTTTATATTATTTCCTCTTTCTGAAGTTTGTATTTCTTCGAGATAATCATGATCACCGCTCCTGCAACCATAAACGGAATACTCAGAATCTGACCGGTATTAAGCCCGGCAAACGAAATGAATTCTTCGCCTTGAGGCTCTTTCAGGAATTCTACAAAGAAACGGATCGCCCAAAGTAGAATGAAGAATAATCCGAATAACCAGCCTTGCTGATATTTTTTGTCTGTTTTACGATATAAAAACCAAAGCAAAAAGAACAGACATATGTAACCAAAAGCCTCAAATAACTGCGTTGGATATCTCGGGACAGTAACACCATATTCTGAACTTTGCTGTGGAAATAAAATGGCAAATGGGGAAGAAGGATTAACCTGCTTTCCGATGATTTCTGAATTGAAAAAATTTCCCATTCTTACAAAAGCACCGCCGGAAGCCACCACAATTCCGATTCTGTCATAGACCCAAAGCGGATTTTTCTTAATAATCTTGTAACTATAATATAAAGTGGTTGCAATGACCATTATCGCTGCGCCGTGACTTGCCAATCCGGAAAATCCTGTAAAATGCAAACCGCCTTTTGTGCTGATCGGTAAAAACACACTCAGGAAATCCTCCCTGAAAAGTTCCGGCTGATAAAAAATAACGTGTCCTAATCTTGCTCCCAGAATGGTTCCTAGCAATGTCCAGGTGAAAAATGGTTCCAGATATTTCTCATCCACACCATCGATTTTAAAGATTTTTGCCATAATGAAATAGCCTAAACCAAAAGCCAGAATAAACATCAGACTGTAAAAATGAAGCATTACCGGACCTAGTTTGATTCCTTTTATCGGATCCCAAATTTTGAAACTCGTTTCCAATTCAGCATGGTCTGTAAGTTTTAAAACATGATTGGACTTTAATAAATATTTGAAATTCTCAATATTTTTCTGGTCAAGAACAGGTTCGACTGGTTTCAAGTCTTTATCCAAAAACTGAAAATTATTTTTCTTGAAAGATTCCAAAACATTCTGAATACTTGCCAGATGATCCGCAGATTCTGGTGTAATATTCTCTTCATTCAGGATAATCAGTTCATTGTTAATGGTTTTATAAGATTGATTTGCTAACGAATCCGGTCTTTGTGTTGCGAAGATTTTTACAGCTAAAGTCTCTTTGTTATTGATCTTCAAAGTTCCGTCTGAAAGGTCATTTGCAGAACTTTGGGAAGAAACCATTTGGAAAATTCCCGCAAATAAGATGAGATAAAATCTTAGAAAAATATTGTTCATTGATAGTTAATTTTAATGTTTTTTCGACGGCACCGGATCATAACCTTCGCCTCCCCAAGGATGACAGCTTGCAATTCTTTTCATCGCCATCCAACTTCCCTTTATGAGTCCGTGAACTTTCAGCGCTTCCAGAGTATAATGCGAACACGTAGGATCGTACCTGCAGTTCTTCCCCAAAAACGGCGAAATGGCGAATTGATAAAACTTTATCAAAACCACAATCGGAAAAGTGAGGATTTTGTTCAGCATCATATTAAGCTATGCAAAAATAGCAGAAAAAACAGAAAGGAATACGAAATTATTCTTCTTTTTGTTAACTCAATTTAAACAATAGTTTAATTTAATCTTATCATTCGATGTTTTAAATCTGCAAAACTTGAATTTGAGTTTTAAATTGAGGACTTTTGCAAAATGGATAAGAGAATACTTCCGCTAACACTTGGCGGATTGGCAATTGGGACTACAGAATTCGTAATAATGGCGCTTTTGCCGGATGTTGCCAAATCTTTAAATATTTCAATTCCACAGGCTGGGCATTTTATTTCTTCTTATGCAGCAGGCGTAGTGGTTGGTGCGCCAATCCTGGTAGCTTACGCTGCAAAATTTCCTCCCAAAAGAATCTTGATTTTCCTAATGATTGCCTTTACCATCTTCAACGGATTGTCGGCTTTATCCAATGATTATTATACGATGATGATTCTGAGATTTCTCTCTGGGCTTCCTCACGGCGCGTTTTTCGGTGTTGGGATTGTGGTTTCATCACGATTGGCAAAACCCGGAAAACAGGCGCAAAGTATTGCAATGATGTTTGCTGGATTGACTTTGGCGAATCTCGCAATGGTTCCATTTGTTACCTGGCTGGGACATCAATTGTCATGGCGATATGCTTTCGGCGTTGTTTCTTTGATAGGATTGGTCACTATTCTCGCTCTGAAATTCCTCCTTCCTTATATGAATAGTCTTCGAACAGTTGGTTTGAAAGATGAATTGGAGTTTTTCAAAACCATCAAAGCCTGGCATATTATCTCGATTTCGGCTATTGGATTTGGAGGTCTATTCGCTTGGTTCAGTTATATCACACCTTTGATGACAAACGTTTCCAAATTTCCGACAGATTCCATCGCTTACATTATGGTCTTGGCAGGTTCCGGAATGGTTATCGGAAATTTCTTGGGTGGTATTATGTCTGATAAAATGCGACCGGCTTTAGCGGCGGCTATTCTTTTTACAGCAATGATTTTAGCTTTGATCTGTGTATTTTTCTTCTCAGAAAACAAAATAATTTCTCTTGTCTTGACTTTTATTTGTGGCGTTTTATCGATGTCTGTCGGAACGCCTATCAACATCATTATGCTGCGAACTGCCAAAAATTCGGAAATGATGGCCGCTGCAATTATGCAGGCGGCTTTCAATATTGCGAATTCTCTTGGCGCCTATTTCGGTGGTTTGCCTTTGGAATTTGGACTGACGTACAATTATCCATCTTTGGTTGGCGCAGGATTATCAATTATAGGATTAGTTCTTTGTCTTGGATTTATGAGAAAGTATAAAGCTGTGATTTAATTGGACTATTGATTTAATTTAACACAATGAAATGAAGATTTTTTTAAATTCTCCGAACGAGTGAAATGTTTGCAGAAAAGAAATTACGATGAGTCTAAAGTGCCGTAGGTACGAAACTCTACCAATCCAAATTTGAAAGTTATTTTGATTTATCAATTGTTCGGAAAGTAAGGCTGATCCTTGGTTTGATAATTTTTGTTGTCGTCGGCAATCTATGAAGCCAGAATTTCTGCGTTGTGTCTTTCATCATCAATAAACTTCCGTTTTCCAGAATTAATGAAACCAATTCTTTCGTAGTTTTATGTTTGAAGTTGAATTTCCTTTCTGCTCCGAAACTTACAGAACTTATTGCGCCATTTTCCTTTAGATCCTTCTCCCCATCGCTGTGATAGGCCATTCCTTCCGAACCGTCGTGGTAGAGATTAAGCAAACAGGAATTGAAAATTTCGCCACTTACTGATTCGATTTTTTCTTTTATTTCCAGTAATGTTTTGTTAAACGGCAAAGCAGTTTTTGTTCGTCCGGAATAGGTGTAACTGAAAGGCTCGTTTCCGTACCAAGCGACTTTTCTTTTGGTCTCGATGAGTTTTCCAAAGATGACGGCTTCATCACTTTTCCATTCTATTTCCGTCATTAATTTATTGAAGTAATTATTCGCTTCTTGTTCAGAAAACACTTTTCCGTAGTAAGATGTTGTTCCGTCATAAGGCAGAATATTTTCTATTAATTCAAGTTGGTCGTCAAAAAGACTCATTATTTTGCTTCTTCAAAATTATCGTAGTATGTGTAATCTTTGGTGATCTTTCCATTCTCAATAGTGAAAATGGTGGAAATGGGAAGTTCAAATTTGGATTGATCCGGCGCTGTTCCCGTGGAAACAAACTCAACAATAATATTCTTGTCACCGGAAGGATAGACTTGGAGCACCTTATCTTTTAAATCTGGAAAAACCTGATTGAGCTCCGTATATTTTTTAACAAATTCAGCTTTAGATTGTTTCACGATTCCATTTCCGAAAGAAGGATCTTTGAATTGCGCATTCTCAACATAAAGTTCAGAAAGTTCCTTCCATTTATGCTCATTGAAGAGTTTAAAATAATTTTCAACTAATTTTTGATTCTCAGTTTGAATCTTCTCGTTTGAATTATTGCAAGAAATCAACATTGAACAAAACATTATTCCCGAAATCAGAATTTTGATGGCTTTCATTTATTTGTTTTTAAGGTTCTAAAATACGATTAACTTTTCAATTAATGATTATTGACAAAGTTTCATCTTCCAAATTTTCTGTCCTTATTCTATAATCCTTATTTTTGCAGTCGATTATCAATTATCAATCATCATTTATCTATTATAAAATGAAGCCGAGCTTAGCAAAAGGAACGAGAGATTTTACCGCAAAAGAAGTTTCCAGAAGAAAATATATCACCAATGTTTTACAGCATAATTTCGAATTGTTTGGATTCCAGCCTTTAGAAACCCCAAGTTTCGAGAACCTTTCTACATTGACGGGGAAATATGGCGAAGAAGGTGACCGATTGATCTTCAAAATCTTGAATTCCGGAGATTACGCTTCAAAAACAAATGATGAAGATTGGTGCAATAAAAATTCTCAAAAATTAATTTCTCAAATCTCTGAAAAAGCGCTTCGCTACGATCTTACAGTTCCATTTGCAAGATTTGTTGCGATGAATCAGGGCCAATTGGCATTTCCTTATAAACGTTATCAGATCCAGCCGGTTTGGAGAGCAGATCGTCCTCAAAAAGGAAGATTCAGAGAATTTTACCAATGTGATGCGGATGTGGTTGGAAGTACGAGCCTTTGGCAGGAAGTGGAGTTGCTTCAATTATATTTTAAATCTTTTAATAATTTGAATTTGGCGGTTTCAGTTCACATTAATAATAGAAAAATCCTTTCCGGAATTGCAGAATATGCAGGAATTGCAGATCAATTAATTGATTTCACAGTTGCGCTGGATAAATTAGATAAAATCGGGAAAGATGGCGTGACAAAAGAAATGCTGGAGAAAGGAATTTCGGAAGAAGCAATTTCAAAACTGGATTTTCTTTTCAATCAAACCAATGATGCACTGGAAAATCTATCAAACTTAAAAGAAAAATTCCAGAGCAATGAAACTGGACTAAAGGGTGTTGAAGAACTGGAATTCGTTATCAAAAATGCTTTAAAACTTGGAATTAATTCCGAAGATCTCGTTTTTGACATTACGCTTGCAAGAGGTTTGGATTATTACACAGGTGCGATTTTCGAAGTGAAAGCGAAGGGTGTGGCGATGGGTTCCATCGGTGGTGGCGGCCGTTATGATAACCTGACGGAAGTTTTCGGTGTGAAAGATGTTCCCGGAATTGGGATTTCTTTTGGACTGGACAGAATCTATCTTGTGATGGAAGAATTGGGAATTTTCCCGGAAGATTCTGACGTTAAAGTCAAATATCTTTTCGCCAATTACGGAGAAGCAGAATCCATCGAAGCCTTAAAATTAATTTCAAGATTAAGAGAAAAAAATATCTCTGCAGAACTTTACCCGGACGCTTCGAAATTGAAAAAGCAATTCACTTACGCCGAGAAAAAAGGCATTGAAAATCTGGTTTTCCTTGGCGAGCAAGAAATAAAAGACCAAACAGTCACCATCAAAAATCTTATTTCTGGCGAACAGCAAACTTTGAAAATAGAAGAGTTTTTATAATAACTTTAATTATCAGAAACAAGACTGGTAATACTCTTCATTTGAGGATAGTCGATACCCTCAATTTCCTGTTTTCTTTTTCTGATAAAATCTGTAGGTCTGATACCATTGATTTCAAAAAACAAATCCGAGAAGTTCTGTCGTGATGCTATGCCACATTCTTTTGCCAAACTATCAATGGTGTAATTGAGATAAATACTTTTCTCAAATAGTAGTCGAGTAATATGTTTTATTCTGAGATCGCCAAGGTATCGGTTAAAATTCATTCCCTTTTGCTCATTAATAACGTATGAGAGATAATTGGAATTGGTTTCGAACTGTATTGCAAGTTTGTGAATGGTCAGACCTTTTTGTGTAAACTGTTTTTTCTCTTCGAATTTTTTTAGCTTTTGCATCAGATCTTGTCTTAAAAGCTCTGTGATGTGCGGTTTTTTATCATCACAATTTTCTGCTTGTGCCGCCGGAGTCTGAGAATTTGATTTTTCTGATTCTGTATAACTGTCGTTTCTCAGTTTTTCCTGCAAAATAAGATAGTTGTCCAGTGTACTTTTCTCTTTTTTGTGTCTTTTCAGTAGAATAAATCCAAGGATTCCAGCAGTAATCAGAAGACCTGAAATCAAATAAGCGCCCCAGATATTGGCAGTTTCCAGTCTTCCTTTTTCTTCCATCAGTGTATTGGTATCATATTCCCGATGGATTTTCATAGAAAGATAGGCGAAATCTCTGGAGATAATGCTATCAGCCTTAAGAAGTTGCGTGGTGTAGTACAACTGTTTTTCGTGATCTTTTTTTCTTTTGTAATGGTTGATTAGAAGCTCGTAGTTTTCTCGAAGTTCCGGAAGGATAAACTCGTGTTTATTAAAAATAGAATCTATTTTTTTGAAATTTGAAATTGCAAGATCTTCATTTTTAAGTGCGAGATAACTTTTGCCTACGTAGAAATAATCGATTGACATCCAGGCAAAATCATCCTTCATCATACTAAGAGATTGATCAAAATTCTCAATAGCAGATTGATACTTGTTGTTATTATATTCCGAGATGCCTTTGGATTTTAAAAAATAGCTTCTTTCTTGTGAAAAATCTGTGTTGTTAAAGGTTTTTAACAATCCAATGTCTATCAGAGAATCTGCTTTTTTGCTGTCCTTCAGATGGTTGTAGCATATAATCATCTGATGAAGACTGTTTAGATAACCTTTTTCATTGTTGTAGATCTCATTTCCGAAAGAAGAATTCGCTGTGTTCAATTCTGTTTCAAAATAGCGAACACAATTTCTGAATAGCTCCAAAGCTTCCTCGTGGTATCCTAAATAGTTTTTGATAACGCCTAGGTGATAGGAAATCTTATTTTTGAGATAAAGATCATTTGAGTTTTTGGCGTATTTATAGGCCATAAGGTACTCATCCAATGCAGATTTATATTTTTTTTGTTTGGCGTAATAAATACTTCCACGCAAAACGTAGGACGACGAGATTCTGTCATCATTTTTTGACTTGTATGCTGCATCTATGCAGCTATCTGCATATTGAAGTTTGTTTTGGATTGATTTTGAATAAAACGAAGCGTCCTTATAAGCTTGAAACAACTCATCTGGCTTATTTTCTTTTTTAGCCTTTTTTATATAAGGTTTGAGGTAGAGAAAAGCCCTGCTATCGCCCTCATCAAAAGTTTCATACTTTGATCTGAAAAAATCATAGGATTTTGGATCATTGTCTTTTGAAAAAACAAAACCGGAGAATAGTAATAATATGACAATGAAAAAATTTTTCATGATAAATTTTTAAAACCTCACCATTTGTATCTGCAAAAATACGTAAATCCTAAATATGATTGACAACTATTTAATAGAAAAAGAATATGAGTGTGTTTTTATCATTTGTAATATCAATTTATTGATTTACAGAATTTTAAGCATGTAGCAATTTACGAATTAGGACGTCATTATTTCCCAATCAAGACCATAAATGTTTTCAGGGTTCAAAATTAGAATCTAATTTCGTCACAGAATAAGAAAAGAATTATCTTTTTTTGCAACTCACTTTAAAAATAAAAAATTATATCAATATGAAAAAGTTCTTTACAATCTTAGCGATTGCATTTGTCTCTTTTAACTTTGTCTCGTGTAGAGAAGATGACGCAGCTTCTGAGATGGAAGTTAGTACTATGACTAAACAAAATACCGCAAACAAAATCACGGACAGTACAGGTACGGACTCAATAAAAGTTAATAGCGCAGCACAAAACGCTGTAGATCCACCAAAAGATCCACCAAAGGACAGGACACACTGGTAGAGACCGGTTTTGAAATAACATTCATTCTTTACACTTGTAAAAACCTCAATCCATTTCTGATGGATTGAGGTTATATAAAAACTAACTAACCATTTTATTATAATTTATTTTATAGTTAAATGTATTCTGGGCTTAATTTGCTGAAGGTTCATCACCTTTATCAATAATGAAGTATTGTTTTAAAACCATTTATAATTTGAAAGTTAGATAAAAAACTGAATTTTGGATTTATAACTAGCGGTCTCAGTCAGATTCTCATCACGATGATTATGCTGACAGAACCGTATTTAAAATAAGATAATCATGTTTAAATTAAATAAATTAATAATCGTAAAACTAGCAGGTTTCATCTCATTTATTTTGAGAATTTGTTTCGGTGATGAAATATTCCGTAAAAAGCTACATTAAAGAAAAGTTTCTCTATTTTTGCACCAAATTCAATTTATGAAACCTGGTCAAACCCAAACCCTCAAAATTGCTGAACAAATCTCTTCTGGCTACATCCTGAATGATGAAAATGGCGAAAAAGCATTCATCCAAAAAGTTTTTGCTGATGAATCCTGGGAAATTGGGAGCGAAGTTGAAGTGTTTGTCTACCAGGACGATGGAAACTTAAAAGCTACTACCGAAAAAGCCAATGCAGAAATAGGAGAATTTGCAGTGATGACTTGCGTGCAGAGTCTGCCGACAGGCGCTTTTATGGATTGGGGAATCATCAAAGATCTGTTCATACCGTACAAGCAGCAGAAATCCAAAATTCTGGAAGGTAAACGCTACATTGTTTATGTTTATACCGATGATGCAACTGGATTAACTACCGGAACTACCAAATTCAAACGTAATCCGCAGTACGAAGATTTACCACTGAAAGAAGGCGACAAAGTTGATCTTATTATCATGAATGAATCCGAATTGGGTTGGAATGTCGTGATTAATAAAAAATACATTGGACTCATCTACTCAACTGATGTTTTCAAAAAACTATATCCACTTTCAGAGGAAACAGGCTACATCAAAACCATTCGTGAAGATGGGAAAATAGATGTCACACTACAGCCGCAAGGTTTCGAAAATGTAGACGAATACAAGCAAAAAATTATTGATAAACTCAATGATAATTACGGTTTGCTTTACCTTTCCGATAAATCTTCTCCGGACGAGATCAAAGATGATTTGCAGATGAGCAAGAAAAACTTTAAAAAAGCCATTGGTAGCCTTTACAAAGACAAAATTATTGAGATTTCTGATGACAGAATAAAGTTGTTGTAATATTCAATTGACAATTATCAATTTTCTGAAACTTTGTAGACAATTATTTTCACTTGGACTCGTTTTTGATCTCAGAAAGGAAATTCCCAAATGAAAAAGATTCTCATCAGCGGCGCAACAGGACTTGTCGGAAAAAAACTTGCTAAAAAATTATATGAAAGAGGCTATAAGGTAGAAATTCTTGTGCGTTCCAAACCTGAAAAATCTGATTTCAAATCTTACATTTGGAATTATGAAAAAGGTTTTATTGAGGAGGGCGCATTGGATAATACTTATATTTTCATTCATCTTGCAGGAGCAACGATCAGCAAACGCTGGACAGAATCTTATAAAAAAGAAATCTACGACAGCCGCATAAATTCTGCACAGTTCATTTATGAAAAAATGCAGAAAAAGGGAATTCACCCGGAAGCTGTGATTTCTTCTTCCGCGGTAGGAATCTACGGGCAAACAACATCTCAGCAAATTTTCTCTGAAAACGATCCGCCTGCTGACGATTTTCTTGGGAATGTGTGTGCGGATTGGGAACTGAAAGCATTACAATTCGAAAAGCTTGGTAGCAGAGTGGTACGCATCAGAACTTCGACGGTTCTTTCCGAAAAAGGTGGTGCTTTGGAAGTTCTTAAAAAACCAATTGAATTAAATGTAGGAGCAGCTTTAGGAAGCGGAGAACAATATTTCCCTTGGATTCATATCGATGATTTGATCAATATCTATTTCAAAGCTGTAGAGGATATTTCTATGAATGGCGCTTACAACGCTGTTGCGCCGGATTTCATTAATAATAAAGAACTTACCGAAAAAATCGCCTCTCATCTTGGTAAGAAAATTTGGCTGCCAAATATTCCTAAATTTATTATTAAAACTATTTTGGGTGAAATGTCAGTTTTGGCTTTGGAAGGAAGCCGCGTCTCGTCCAGAAAAATTGAAAATTCTGGTTTCAAATTTATCTATAACAATTTGGATCAAGCTTTGGCAGATGTGATTAATTAGTATTCATTTTGCAAATAGCTTTTTAAATCCCTACTTTTATCAAAATTTATCAATGAAGCTTACAGAAGAAAATCAGGAAAAAGTCACGGTTTTAGAGAAAATCGCCAATGGAATTATCTGGTGGGTTGGATCTATTCCTTCGCTTATTTTTCACACAGTTTTCTTTATTGTCTGTTTTGCATTACCAATTTTTAAAATTGTAGAGTTTGAGCATATGTTGTTGGTTCTCACAACGGTTGTTTCTCTGGAAGCGATTTATCTTGCGATTTTCATCCAAATGTCAGTCAATAAAAGTACAGAACATATCGAAGACTTGAAGGAAGATGTCAATGAAATTCAGGAGGATATTGATGAGATCCAGGAAGATATCGAGGAAATCCAGGAAGATGTAGAGGAGATCCAAGAGGATATAGATGAGATCCAGGAAGATGTGGAGGAAATCAACGAGGATGATGATGACGATGACCACAGTGAACGCGCCAGAACGGTAATGCTGAAAAGCAAAGTTTCCAATAATAAAAATGATATTAAAAACCTCAAAGACAAGATCAAAGAACTAGAAGGTTTGATTGAAAGCCTTAAAAAAGAAGATTAATTTTTATAATTCCAATTTCAGAATTTTCTCCATCTGTTTCTGATTCACACTTTCCGGAGTATTTCTAAACATAAAATTCCGAAGTCCCGTAAAATTCTCCCATTGTGCGACTTTCCCAAGTGTCCAACTTGTGTTAACAATGTGATTTACTTTTGATCTTCTGATCTTTTCAAATTGATGAAAGATTTTATTCCAGTCTTTTTCAGTTTCTAAAAGTTTTCCAATGATGTATGCATCTTCCACCGCTTGGCAACCACCTTGTCCCATATTTGGCGTTGTGGCGTGCGCTGCGTCACCAATCAAACAAAGATTTTCCGCAGTCCATTTTTCCATTGATTTTAAATCAATGATGTCATTTAGAATAATATTTTGTTTCGAAGTTTTAGAAATCATTTCCAAAACATCAGGATGAAATTCTTTGAATGTTTCCATCAGATCAATATCTTCAGAATAGAATTTCTGATTCACCAAAGCATACCAATACAAAGTATTATCCTTGATTTTAACAAAACCGAAACGTTTTCCTTTCCCCCACATTTCATAGGCGTTGTGACTGTATTTTTCTGGGATTTCGGTGGTCAATATTCCACGCCAGCATTTTTGTTTGGCTTCACGGATTTGTCCGGATTTAAGAATTTGGTTTCTTACCAAAGATTTCACTCCATCAGCTCCGAATATGATCTCGCTTTCGATTTTTGTTTTGTCTTCAAAAGTCAAATGGTAATTTTCTTTCTTCTCAATGGTCGAAAGACGCTTATTAAGAATGATGTTTTCTGAAATATTCTCACTCAAGACTTTTTGAAGTTCCGCTCTGTGAATCGCGATATTGCAAACCTTGTATTTGCTTTCAAGTTTCAGAACATCGGTTTTCGAGATAGTTTTCAGTTTTTCATCAGTGATGATCAAAGCGTGCATTTTGGTTCCCGCTTTTTCAATCTTCTCTTTCAAACCGAGTTTATCGAAAATCTGCATTGCGTTTCCCGCCATTGCGATTCCGGCTCCAACGGGTTTTATTTCCGGTGCACTTTCATAGATCTTGAAATCGATGTTGTTTTGCTTCAGAAAATTTCCCAAAGTCAAACCGCCAATTCCGCCACCGATGATTGAGATGCTCATTGTTTTTATTTTATATTTTTTAATTCTGACAACAATTGATTTTGCTTGTTGATAAATAGTGATAAACTATCAGATTTTAATGGATTAGCTTTCTGATATTTCTCGATTTCAGGAAGTGTTCTTCTGATTTTCAAAGCTTGATAAAAGCTAAATATTCTATTGTTGTTAAGTCTGACTTGTTTTTTCAGTTCCTCAAGTTTATTTTTCTTTACATTAAATTTGTCGGAACTATTTCGTACAAGTGCGAGAATTTCTTTTCTCAAAATAGAATCTTGAATTGATTTTGCACTATTCTTAGCTAGTAAGTAGTAATCATCAGAATTACTGACAACATCACTATAAATATTCTTTATTATCTTACCATCTTTTTGTATTGAATTAATTTTTTCATCAAGTTTTTGAAGCTCTTTATCATTCTTTAGTAATTCCGAATAGATTCCATTTAAAATGTCTTGACTTTTACTCATTCTTTTGATTGGAAAACTGGATTCTGTATTTTCTGCAGCCTTTTCAACAATTTCATTCTTATCAGAATTATTTTCTTTACAAGAATAAACGGCCAAAGTAAGAGAAAGAAATAATAAAGTTTTTTTCATAGTTAATATCGCTTTTAACAAAGTTAATTATTAAAACAAAAAAAGCAAGACCAAAAAGTCTTGCTTCAATTTCATTCCAAAAAGGAATTTTTATTTTCCGAGGTAAGATTTCAAGATCTTACTTCTTGTGTTGTGTTTCAATCGTTTGATCGCTTTTTCTTTGATTTGACGAACTCTTTCTCTCGTAAGGTCAAAAGTTTCACCGATTTCTTCAAGCGTCATTGGATGTTTTCCGTTCAATCCGAAATACAATCTTACCAAATCAGCTTCTCTCGGCGTCAAAGTCTGAAGCGCTCTTTCAATCTCGATCTGTAGAGATTCCAACATCAGATCCTTATCCGGACTTGGAGATTCTCCCGAACGCAAAACGTCATAAAGGTTAGAATCTTCACCTTCCACAAGCGGCGCATCCATCGATAGATGACGACCACTGTTTTTCATAGATTCCTTGATGTCTTCCTCGCTCATATCCAGAACTTCCGCCAATTCTTCCGGAGAAGGTGGTCTTTCGTTCTCTTGCTCCAGGTGAGCATAAGCTTTGTTGATCTTGTTGATAGAACCAATCTTATTCAATGGTAATCTTACAATTCTCGACTGCTCGGCCAAAGCCTGCAAAATCGACTGACGAATCCACCAAACAGCGTAGGAGATAAATTTGAAACCTCTCGTCTCATCATATCTTTTCGCCGCTTTCATTAGACCAAGATTTCCTTCGTTGATCAGATCGGGAAGCGAAAGTCCCTGATTCTGATACTGCTTGGAAACGGAAACCACGAAACGTAAGTTAGCTTTGATCAATTTCTCCAGTGCAGCTCTGTCGCCAGCGCGGATTCTCTGTGCTAAATCTACCTCTTCATCGGCCGTGATCAATTCCACTTTTCCGATTTCTTGCAGATACTTGTCTAGTGATGCGGTTTCCCTGTTGGTAACCTGTTTTGTAATTTTTAATTGTCTCATATAAAAACCTCATTCTTTAGGTTGCAATATATTATACGATCAGAAACCCAAAAAGGTTACAAATATTTTATTTTCATCGGATTAATCTTCAATTTTAACGCATTTTAAAACAAATTAATAGAATTTGGGCAGCTTTTGACTTTGTCGAATAGCTATTTATATTTTTTTATGGCAGCTATTTCCGCCTTCCACTCCCGCTATTTTTTGCCATCGCTTTTCCAGCCACAAAAAAATGAGCTCCGTTCAAGTCGGGCTGCAGATTCTGTGTTATCACAACTTTTCTACAACGATTTGAAGGTTTTGTTATCCTTATCAAAAAACACTTCGACTCCGCTCAGTGTGACAAATAATAACCAATTTCCAAATTGTCAAATGTGCCAGTCTGAGCGGAATCGAAGACTTTTACAATTAAAACAATCCGTAAAATTTACCAAATATTCGAGAAAACCATCAAGTTTCCAATCATTATTTAAAGTATTTCTCTGTAAATCAATTATTCTTAACAAAAATTAAGTATTCAAAATTCTCTGTATCGATTCTAATTGTTATTTTTGCCGAATGTTTAAAAATCTGATCAGAGTTTTCATCGGCTTATCACTTTTCTCCTGTGCCAAAGAACCGGTTCCAAAACCGAAAGGCGATCTGCGTTTGGAATATCCGGCCCCGAAATACCTGAATTTTTCTGCACCTTGTGATTACTCTTTTGATTATTCAGATTTTGCAAAAGTCAAAGATGCAAAACAAGCTTGCTGGTACAATTTATCATATCCGGGGATGAAAGCCAACGTTTTCATTACGTATTTCCCTATCAAGAATGATTTTCCGCTTCACGTGAAAGAAGTAGAGAAAATGGTTTATGAACACACGATCAAAGCGAGTTCTATCGATACAAAATCATTCGCTTACCCGGAGAAAAAAGTTTACGGAAATTTCTATGAACTGAAAGGTCAAACCGCATCAAACATTCAGTTTTATGTGACAGACAGTACTAGACATTTTGTAACAGGGAATTTATATTTCAATTCACGTCCGCGTCCGGATTCTTTGGCGCCGGCTGTAGATTATATCAAAAAAGACCTTTTGCATCTGATAGATTCTTTCGAATGGAAACAGAAATAAGAATCAATGTAAAAGACAATAAGAATAAAAAATAACAATATATAAAATAGGTAATCAGCGAAAAGCCAATTGCCATTAGCAAAAACTTAAATTATGAAATTACTAGCAGTAGGAACTGTAGCATTTGATGCCATCGAAACACCTTTTGGACAAACAGATAAAATTCTTGGTGGTGCAGCCACTTATATTGGATTAGCAGCTTCGGCTCTTGATACAGAAGTGAGTTTGGTTTCCGTAATCGGAGGAGATTTTCCTCAGGAATATCTTGATATGATGACTTCCAAAAACATCAATGTGGATGGGGTAGAAATGGTAAAAGATGGTAAAACTTTTTTCTGGAGCGGGAAATATCACAACGATTTGAACTCGAGAGATACTTTGGTTACAGAACTGAATGTTCTGGCAGATTTTGACCCGAAAGTTCCTGAACATTCTTCAGAAGCAGAAGTTCTTTTGTTAGGAAATCTTGATCCTGTAGTTCAGCTTTCAGTTTTGGAAAGAATGAAAACTCAGCCAAAATTGGTCATCCTTGACACCATGAATTTCTGGATGGACATCGCTTGGGATAACTTGATGAAAGTAATCGCAAAAACAGATGTTATCACAATTAATGATGAGGAAGCAAGACAACTTTCCGGAGAATATTCTTTAGTAAAAGCGGCAAAGAAAATCCACACTTTGGGACCAAAATATGTGATTATCAAAAAAGGAGAACACGGCGCATTGCTTTTCCACGATGGGAAAATCTTTGCAATTCCTGCTTTGCCATTGGAAGAAGTTTTTGATCCAACCGGCGCTGGAGACACTTTCGCAGGCGGATTTGCATCTTACCTCACAAAGAAAGGTGATTTTAGTTTTGAAAGTATGAAAACTGCGATCATTGTTGGAAGTGCAATGGCATCTTTCACGGTGGAGAAATTCGGGACAGAAAGAATCGAGAATGTAACTAAAGAAGAATTGAGCGAGAGAATCAACCAATTTAAAGAGTTAACGACTTTTGAAGCTGTTATTTAAATTTAACCTTACACAAATTTATCACTCAAAAGGGTGTTATAAAATATATCAAATGAAGAAGATTTTTTTTCCGGTTGTTTTAGCGTTTACTTCGCAAATGGCTTTTTCGCAATATCTGATTGTGGGTAGAGACAGCATTTCTGTAAAAGATTACATTAAAGAAAATAAATACGGACTGGAAACCAATGGTCCGGATAAATCTGTAAATTCCACGGTAGAATTCCTGCTGTTGCAGCAATTGGCAAAGGAGAAAAAAGCGGATACGCTTAACTTTTTCGTGAATTCTATGAATCAGAAAATGTCAGAATTGAGAGAACAGAAATTCTATCCAAAAGGTCTTGTTGATCCGATTCTTCAGGATTATGTCAATTCCAGCAAAACTGAAACGCAGGTTCTTCTTTTCATTAAACAGAAAAAAACGGACGATAAAACCGACTATAAAGCTCTTTACAACGAAGTGAAATCCGGAAAGCTGAAGATGGAAGATTTTCTTGCAAAGAATGCAGCGCCGGAGGCTGCGAAGCCTTTCTACATAAAACCGGGAATGTTGGATTATGATTTGTATCAGCAGTTAAAAAATGCGCCGGCAAATTCTTATACCTCGTTTATTGATAAACCAAATGTGGTTGCTTTTGCAAAAGTTGTGGCTACAAGACCTAGTTTAGGTTATATGATTTTTGGCGTTTTGACGATTCCCAATGATGCGAATTATGGAACGACTAAAGCCAAAATTTACAAAGAATTAGAATCCGGGAAGAAATTCCAAACCGTAGTGAAAGAATTTGGAGCGACAGAGGAAGAGAAAAATTCTGGCGGTGCAGTAATGGGTTCGCCAATTTTACCGGACGAAGTTTACAACGCATTGAAAGGGCAGCCAAAAGATTTCTATACAAAAACACCAATTCTTTTTGGAGATAAATATTTCATCTTTAATATTTATAACATTGAGCCTTATGCGCTTACGGATGCTAACAGAAAATTCTTCCAGAAAGAAATGCTGGCAACCAGCTATGGGGAGGAAGTGACTTCAAAACTTGTAGAATGGCTGAAAACTCAGGATAAATTTATTGAAACTCCGGAATTTGCTGAGATTAAAAAATCTTACCAAAGCTATCTTAATCCAAAAAATCCAAAAGCTGTTCTTTTCTCTTACGGAAAAAATAAAGTGACTTACGAGGATTTGAAAAAAGCCATAGATTCTCAATATAAAAATCTGGAACAATTGCCAACCAATCAATGGTCGGAGCTGGTTAATTATCAGGCAGAGCAATATATGATAGGTGTCTATGCAAAGAATTTTGAAAATCTTCCTGATGTAAAACCAGAAGTAGATGAGCTTAGAAAAAACCTGTTCTCGGAATATATCTTCTCAGAATACCTGAAGGATGAAGTTAAAAACAATCCAAAACTTTATACAGATTATTATAACGAAAACAAGTCAAAATTCGTCTGGGAAAAGAGAGCAGAATCCCGAGCTGCCGTTATTTCTGATCCGAAATTGCTAAAGGAAATCGAGAAAGAAACCAAGGATCCGAAGAAATGGGATGCGTTGAAAGAGAAATATAAAAATCAGGTTAATGATAAAAATCAGGTTTTAGTTCATTTCGAGCAAGGGAAAATTCAGGAATCTGCTGAGATTTTCAAAAAGTATAATGTGCCTTTCAAAAAAGGAACTTTCACTACTAAAATTGGAGAGCGTGATGTGGTAGTTGCAATAGACGCACTTTTACCGGAGCAGCAGATGACACAGGCAGAAGCTGAACCGGAAATGACAGACGCAGTAACGGAGAAATTGCTCCAAAAAACAATTGCCGACCAACGTGCAAAAACAAAAATTGAAATCCAGCCTGCTTTTATGGCAGAACTGAATAGAAATTTTAAGAAATAATTATAACAAAAAATGAAGCAGAATTGGTTGATAATCTTAATTTTGCACCTTAATAAATAAAAATAATGTTAAAATACACGAAATGTCTTTTTTTATTGTCAGTAATGCTGTGTTTATTTAATACAAATTTATCTGCTCAAATAAAAAAAGGTCAGCTCATAGATGGGATTGCAGCCGTAATAGGCGACGAAATCATTCTGGAGTCTGACATAGAGGATCAAGCGAACTATGCAAAACAGCAGGGCGCAAATGTGGGAGATAAATGTGATTTTATGGAAAGTATCCTGAACAACAAGTTGCTGATTTTTGAAGCAAAAAAGGATACATTGGTAGAAAACAGATCTGCAGCAATCAAGGAAATGGCAGGAACAAAGTACACTCAGATTCTTTCCCAGTTTCCGGATGAGAAAGCAATGTTGGCAGCCTACAAATTCCGTACGTCTTACGAAATGAAAACAGCGATCGAGAAAATTGATGCGGATAACTATTACGGACAGGCAAAATACGGAAGAATTACCGAGAAAGCGGATGTAACGCCAAACGAAGTAACGGATTTCTACAATCAGTTCAAATTCCAGTTACCGAATGTAAAAGACGAAGTTTTGCTTTCAAAAATTAGTATGTTCCCAAAAATTTCTGAGACTCATAAAAAAGAAATTATTGATAAACTCAATAAAATCAAAGAAGATATTAAAAAAGGAGAAAGCTTCGAAAGCCAGGCAAGAATCTATTCCGAAGACGAAGGTTCTGCTGCAATGGGTGGACTTTACAAGAATATCAATGTTGGGCAGATGGTAAAACCATTTGAAGCAGCGGCACTAAATCTTCAGGAAAACGAAATCTCAGATCCAGTGGAATCTGAGTATGGTTACCACCTGATTCAGCTGATCAAAAGAAACGGAAAGAAGTACGATGCAAGACATATCCTGATAAAAAGTACACCGAATGCCAGTGAAATAGCTGCTACAAAAAAGGAGTTGGACAGCATCAGAACTTTGATCATCTCTAATAAAATCAGTTTCAAAGATGCAGCCTACAAATATTCTGATGACAAAAGCAACAAATTCTCCGCTGGGATTATGACCAATAATCAGGATGGTTCTGATAAATTGGAGAAATTAGGATTGGATCCGACTATTTCTTATCAGATTGCAGGTCTTAAAAAGAGCGATATTACTGAGCCTTTCCAACAGGAAGATCAGCAAAAAAGAAAGATGTTGACCATTATTCAGGTAAATGATATTATTGATGCGCATCAGCTGGAGCTTTCCACAGACTACGAAAGAATCAAGGAAATGGCACTTAACAAAAAGAAAAATGAGATCGTTGAGAAATGGGTAAATGCAAAAATCCCTTCCATTTTCATCTCTGTAGACAACAAATACAAGGATTGCAAATTCCATAGCAACTGGCTGAAAGGAACTGTAGTCACCACTAAATAATCTTTGAGATAATAAATAATAAAAGGATGAGCAAAACGCTCATCCTTTTTTTGTTTTAATATTTTTATTATAGATTTATTCCTTTTCTACAATCTTAAAATCTGTAAACTTTCCGTCCCATTTTTCGTTGTACGTTGAGAATTCGATGGATGTAATTTGCCCAACTGTAACATCAATTACATATCCTAAACCTTCTTTCAAACCCTTGATTCCGATGTTTTCACCATTGCTGAATAAGGCATTCGTATCATCAATCTCATCATTGAAATTAACATACTCAAGATTAACATCCAATCCGGTTGATGTCAGTTTTCTTTCGGATACTTTTAGAAATGGAATGTGAGATCTTAGCTGAGGATATTTGGATGTTAAACTTTCTAAGAGAGTTAATTCAAGTTCATTTAATTCTTCCATACATTATTTAATTTCTGTTTTTAATGACAACATAGCCTTCCATGATTCTTCCGTCTGATAATTTGATCTGATACCAATAGCTGTCGGTTGGTAACTTTCGACCATTTGATTCTCCGTTCCATTCGAAGGGTAGTCCTTTTGTGATTTGATTTACGACCATTATTCCGTTTTTATCCATTATTTTGATTTCGGAATTGGGATAATTTTCTATGCCTGATATTTTCCATGTATCATTGATTCCATCACCATTTGGAGAGAAAAGATTGCTTAAAGAAAATATGGTGAAAGATTTTGAACCGAGATCACATCCTAGATTAGTTTTTACAAAAACAGTATAATTTCCGTTGCTCAAATTTTCGAACTTGTTGGAACTTTGCCAATTGATTTGATCCAAAGAGTAAAGATAATCGCCGGTAAATGACATTATGATTATTGCATTATTATTGGTTATCAGAATATTTTGAATGGATGCCAGTTTGGCTTTTTTCACAACTACACTAGCTGTATTATCACACCCGAATTGATTGGTCACTTTTACAGTGTAAGTTTGTTCTTTATCAGCAATGATTTTCTGAGATTTTTCCCCAGTATTCCAATCGTAAGAATAGCCGAAGCCAGCACCAGCGTCTAATTCTACACCAAGATTATCACAAAACTCTTCTTCTTTCCGGAGGTTGATTTCTGGTTTAGGATCCAGTGTCAGACTCAATTTTACATCCTGATAACATCCGAGAGAAGAAATGATTCTCACATCGAAAATATTAGATCCGATATTAAGATTTACAGTTCCGCTTACAACTTGATTGGAACTATTTCTAAATTCGAAAGTATAATCTTGCGGATTTGTGATGAATTCTTTTTTATAATCATCAAGATTGATGGTTTTAAAGTTTGCTGTTGTATCGTTACAGAAAGCTGGTGGAGAATAATCATTAGCCGAAAGATAATTTGTAACAACATTTACCAGAATTGCCAGCTTTTGAGTGCTTTCACAGCTATTTATAGTTTGAGAAGCGTGATAAGTTGTTCCATTTACCAATGGTGTTGTATCTGGAATAGGATTTCCAAAACTATTATACCATTTGATGCCGGTTCCCGTAATAGTAATATTTTTCAAAGTAGGATTGGAAGCTGAACAAAAATCCTGAGTTGTCTTTCCTGTAGGTGGGCTAGGATCTGATAGTGTAACCAGTATTTCTTTCTTTGCACTTTCGCAACCGCTTGAATTTTGAGTGACGTAATATTTTGTGTTATCAATTAATGGAGTAGAAGTACTTATGATGTTTCCGCTTGCATCATACCATTTTGGATTGATCGCAGTTACAAGGATGTCAGATATTGTTTTATTATCGATTTTACAAAAAGGTTGTGTTGAATTTCCTGTAGGTAAGGGTTGTTGTGTAATTTCTACTTGTTGAGTTTGGGTTGCAATATTTCCATTACCGTCATCATAATTCCAATTGATTGTGTAATTCCCCGGGAGAGAATAGGATAGAGGATCTGTGGTTGTTGCAGTTATTTTTCCTTTGCAATTGTCTGTTGCGGTTGGGATTGTAGTTATTACTGTTTTGCAGTCGCCTGTGATTTTTGGCAGAGTTGCAATGTCGGCTGTTGGTTTGATATTGTCACCTATAACTATAGTTATGGAGGTGGAAGTATTGCAACCAGCTGTTCCAGTGATTGCACAATTATAGATTCCCGCTGCTGCTAAAGATGCATTTGGGATCTTAGGGTTTTGAAGGTTGGATTTAAATCCATTGGGGCCCGTCCAGTCATATGTAGCTCCGCCATTCGCACCAAGTTGAATTTCTTTTCCCACACAAATCGGAGAATTAGAACTTAGTTGTGCAAATGATGAACAGTCTTGGAATTTGGCGATGTACATATCATTACTTGGATGTCCACCAGTTTGTTGAAAAGCACCAGGAGTAGAAATACCTGTTGTATTGTTACTTGACATCCCATAAAAATATAAATTACCTTCGTCATCTTGCGTCGTTTGTGCTAGTTGTGTTGCGCCATTACCTACGTAAAAAGTTCCCCATACTTTGTTTAGATTTGAATCATACTTGATGTAAAAAGCATTAAGCAGATTCGTGGGATTTTCCAAATAAGCACCTGAAGTTGTAATTTGAGAAGCCAGGCTGGCATTCTGAAGTAACCCAGTTACAAACAAATTTCCACTATGATCTATGAATGTCCAGTTTTGTAAAGTATCATAAAGACGAAAAGATTTTTGACTTAAGATTGAATTAGTATTAGTATCAATAATATAGAATATGCCACTTTCCAGAGAGTTTAAACTTTTCTCACCACCTAAATAAACTTTATCTCCAATTCTTCTGGCATATTGAAAGTAATCAAAAGTTGGTTCGCCAAGATATGTTGAATATAAAAGGGTTCCAGTATCAGAAAACTTGAAATATAATCCGTCAGTTTCTGTTGTATTATTTTCACTTTTTATTGGGTTGATCATAGGAATATTAGATGCTCTCGTATTTCCTAATATTTCTATATAATTATTTTCGGTATTTATTATTTGTTCCAAGCTTGTAGCATGATTTCCACTGAAATATGTAGACCAGCTAAGATTTCCATTAATATCAAATTGTGTTATAAATCCAGTTTGAAATCCAGCAACATCCGGATTTTCTTGAAAAGCGCCTGGTGTGGACAATCCACTTTTTATAGTAGTTGTTCCTACTAAATAGACTTTATTATTACTAACAGCAACATCAGAAACTAGAAGATTATCACCGGAATATCCTAAGAAAAAATAGCCGGGGATATCATCAATAAATCTCTTTTCGAATTCCAAAGATCCATCAGGTTTTAGTTTTAATAATACTATTTTTGGAAAAAAATAAAACCAGTTATTGGGATAAGCAGGATTAGGAATATCAGTTGTTACACCAAAATAAACATTATTACTGTTATCAAAATCCACAGATCCAATATTATCATCATACTTATTTCCGTAATAAGTTCCCCATAGTTTTTGATTGCCATCTTTAGTTATTTTGGTAATAAAAGAATCGTAACCTCCTTTGATATTATTTTGGAAAGCCCCAACTGTTGCAATATTATTTTTGCTGTCGGTTTCTCCATAGACATACACATCGTTATTTGAATCTGTTTTTACAATTCCATAATCTTCCCCAGTACCACCAAAATAACTCCCCCAAATCCTTGTAGGAGTAGGATCTATTACAATCGTTTTATCAGAATTATTGATGGAAGATTCAAAACCGAAAGTCTGATTTCCAAGATCTTTATAATTAACAACAATACTTTGTTTTCTGTCATTCTCTATCCAAGAATTGGGAATGTTTTCCTGCATTTCACCAAATCTAAGATTCATAGAAAGATTACCATGTTTCAGTTTTGTTTTTGCCCCTTCAAATCTCATTTTGATATCGGACATTTTTCCGCCGGGATGGACTAGGAAATTGTATTCTATAGGTTTTGTAGAATCTTCGGGTTTGAAGAAAACCAGATCTATATTTTTATAAAGATTTTTGTAGGTAACTTTTTTATAATGGTGAACGAAGCTGACGCCTTCTTTTTTATCTGGAAGATTATAATAATTTTCATAATCCTGAGATTTTTCTTCTGCAACTATTTCAGGATTTGATTTGGAATCTACGAAATCAATATCAATTCTATGATATTTGAATTTAGTTTCACTTTTTAGAAATCTTCTATTCAAAGGCTTTTTCAAGCTTTCTTTTTCAGCTTTTCTTTTTTGACCTTTTCTTTCTATATCATAAACATCATAAGAAAAACCATTTTGTTTAATTTGAACATTCAATCCTGGTGAATTAAGTAGGTATTTTACTTCCGGATATGATTTTCCGTTTTGATCCACAATTTGACCTTTGTTTTCGTAAAAAGAAAAATCTTGATTTTTCTTTTGAGCAAAAAAACTAATAAATATTAAGATAAAAATTAAAGAATAAATGTTTCTCATCGTGCGGTTATAAAGTTTCCGCAAAGATAATATTTATTCTAAAAGAATTCTAAGATTTCCACCACTCTGTAAAACTCTGTAAATCATCATCCAAAATCAGTTTTGAACCAATAATTGGTGTCGAAATTTTAAATTTTTTGCCTTGGCTGTTTTCAAAGACTTTTTGCAAAGGTTCATTCCAGGCGTGTTGTGCCAACGCAAATTTTCCGGAATGTACAGGCAAAATATTTTTCACATTGAGATCTTCTGCAACCTGTATGAATTCTTCCGGCAAAGTATGAATATACCGCCATTTTTCATTGTATTGACCATTCTCAAGAATTGCCCAATCAAACGGACCAAACTTCTCCCCGATTTCTTTAAAATGAAAATCATAACCACTGTCGCCACCAAGAAAGATTTTTTTACTTGGTGTTTCCAAAACAAAGGATGACCAAAGCGTATTATTCCTCTTGAATCTTCGGCCGGAAAAATGCCGCGCTGGAGTAGAAGTGATCCTAAATCCGTTTGATATAATTTCGTCTTCATACCAATCTAATTCGACGATTTTTTCTTCATCAAAACCCCATTTTTCAAAATGAGAACCAACGCCTAGTCCACAAATGACTTTGTCAATTTTAGGATTAAGATTTTTAACGGTTTTATAATCCAAATGATCATAATGATCGTGCGAAATAATCAAAAAATCGATTTCAGGAAAATCTTCAACGGAATAAATATCCGTTCCGGCAAATGCTTTAGTCGTTCCCGGAATTGGCGAAGCATTTCCACTGAAAACCGGATCCACTAAAAACCGTTTTCCATCAATCTGAAAATAATAAGACGAATGTCCCATCCAAACCAGAAAATTATCAGTAATCGGTTGGTTTTTAAGATCTATTTTTTCTGTGGGCAAAAGATTCTTAGGTTTTTTATTTTCTGTTTTATCTGTAATGAATTCCCACAAGACTTTTCGCATTGTAAAACCTTCTGCCAACGAAGGCGTATAGCTGAGATTCTGAAAAACACCATCTTTGTAATTCGGAGATTGCTTCATCCGAACTAATCTTTTTCCGGAAAATTCCCCACCGAAAACCGGAAGGTTGTAAAGATAAATAGCTAAAATAATTAGCAGAATCAAAAAAATAAGAATCATAATTTAGTCGGTCTTTTTTACAATTAATACCCAATCATTGTCAAGGATTTTATAGCCCTGATCATAAACGAAAAAGTATTGCGAGCCGTTTTTGTAAGTCACAATTTGTGTGATGTGATCGAAATCAAAACCGGCGTTCTGTAGTTTAAGACGATTGATTTTTGTTTTTCCTTCAAAATTATATTCAGAAAGAATGCGGTAATTTTTGCGGAGCCTGTTGTTTACATTCCGCATATAGTTGGTTGAGTTCTTGTTTTGTTTATTGTTGAAAGCATTTCGGCAGGCATCGGAACAGAATTTTTTGTCAGATCTTCCGACGATTTTGTCGCCGCATTCCGGGCAGGTTTGTGTTTCCATTTGTGTTTTATATTAAACTAATTTATTAAAACTTAATATTTTTTCATCAATTTTATTTTACTTTTTTCTTAATCAATTTTCCCTTTTCATTACTCATATCCTTCATATAATAATAAATTTTGTGATTCTCACTCGAAATCATTTTTTGTAAATCTTTATCATTAATTCTGTCACAATCAGTCGGAACTAAGAATGGGTCTATGATTTTTTTCCAATTACCATGGATGATAGAATAAGTTGTCATTGAGTAAGTGCAACCATTCATTGGCGCCTGGTAAATTGATATTTCATCTTTTTTATCATTATTCAAGTCACCTTCATTAATTAGAATTATTTCACAGCAACCTGCTAGTATGGGTTTTAATTTGTTGTCAGAAAAACGGATTTCATATTCTGCCGGCGTTCCGTCTTCAATTGGATTTCCTTGTTCTTCTTTTGTTTTTACAACAGATGCAATTATATTCTTGCCGTTACCGAGAAAAATGCCTTCGATTTTTTTTCCGATTTTATTAACTGTTGGATTTTGTCCGAAAGTCAAAATACTAAATGTTAGAAAAATAATTATGAATTTCATTATTACAACTTTTTCTTTAATAAATGTTCTTTAAAATTATAAAAACCTTTCCATTTACAAACGATTACAAACGGATATAAATGCTTTTCTACCGATTCGGATTTCCTTTTTGTTGAAAATTTGCACCAAGTAAATCGGGAAAACAGACAACACGACCTGATTTTAAAAGTTTAATTTCAAAAATTTAATGCTATGTCTTTAAGAAACAAAGTGACATTGATTGGTCACACAGGAAAAGAAGTGGAAATTTTCAACTTCGAAAATGGAAACAAAAAAGCAACAGTAAGTCTTGCTACATCAGATTTTTATATCAATGCTGCTGGAGAAAGGGTAGAAGAAACCCAATGGCACAATTTGGTAGCTTTTGGAAAAGTGGTAGATATTCTGGAAAAGTATGTTCCGAAAGGAAAAGAAATTGCCATAGAAGGAAAACTGGCTTATAGATCCTATGATGACAAAGACGGAACAAAACGTTTTATAACGGAAATCAGAATCGAAGAGGTTTTACTTTTAGGATCTAAATAATTAGTATCAACAGTACCTAAGCAAATGAAAGTTTGTTGGGGACTGTTGATTTAAATTGATTTTATGCAGGTTAAAATTTTTCAAATTAGAATCTCTGACAATTTTCAAAAGTCGGATGAAAATTTGGTACGCAATTTTGTTTCCAGATGTCAAATTCTGAGAATAGAAACACAGTTAGTTCGGGAGGAGATCAACTATTGGTCAGTGCTTATATTTTATAATGAAATAAATGATCTTACAAAAGCCAATAATTTGGATAACATTGTTAACAGTAAGTTTACTATCAGGCAGTTTCATAAATATAATCCTAAAGATAATATTGAAATTAACGAGAAACTGAATATCATAGGACAACCTTCTACAGTGGAACTGATGATTTATAATAAGCTCAAGAAATGGCGAGAAGAAAAAGCTAGAAAATCTAATTCACCGGTTTATATTATTCTTCAAAATTCTCATTTGATGTCCATGGCCCGACACTTACCCAGAAATTTAGAAGACTTAGAAAATATAAATGGAGTAGGAAAACCTGAAATTGAAAAATTTGGGAGAGAAATTTTGACAATTTTGGAAAATATCTTAAACGAAAATTTACAATAAAAATAACATTTCCAACAACAGATTTTACAATTTATCTTTTATTTTTGTTAGATGCTAAACGATCAGAAAATTGAAAAATTCCGGCAGATTGTAGAAAATAAGTTTCAAATCTACAATTCACTCTTTATGAGTCTGCCGTATGATAAAATGACAAACATCGGGATGTTGCTCCCTTTCCTTGCCGAAGAAAGTAAGGAAGGTTATCAATTGGGGAAATCACCTGAAGAAATTGTGGAAGAGTTTTTCCAGAAACATACCGAGCTGGAAACAGAGGATCAGAAACTGGAACTTCTCTTCAAAATTATCCAATATATAGAAAGACAGGTTGTGCTTTTTGACAGTATCGAAGATGCAGCTTTCCAACAGCTTCACTCAGAAACTGATTCCGGAACTGTGATGAATATGTATGACAGAGCCAATCAGGATCATCATCTCGCAGATATCAGAAAGAAGATGGACGACTTTGCCATTAAGATTGTTTTCACAGCGCACCCAACCCAGTTTTATCCGAATGCGGTACAAAGAATTATTCACGATTTGCGTGATGCGATTATTAATGATTCTGTAACGCAGATTGATACTTTACTTCAGCAACTTGGGAAAACACCTTTTGTAAACAAGGAAAGACCAACGCCTTTGGATGAAGCTCTGAGTATTATTTATTATTTGAGATATGTTTATTATCAAAGTATTGGTGAGCTTTACAGAAAGATCAAACAGGTTTTCGGAACTTCCAATTATACACCAAGTCCGGATATTATTCAGTTGGGATTTTGGCCAGGTGGAGACCGTGATGGGAATCCTTTTGTAACAGCCGATATTACGATGAAGGTGGCTGAGGAATTGAGAATATCGATTCTGAAAGACTATTACGGACATTTGAAAATCGTTAGAAGAAGATTGAGTTTCCGAGGTGTTTCCGATGTTCTGAGAGATGTAAGCAAAAGGATCTACGATTCCATTTTTCAGGAAGATGTAAGGATTTCTGCTAATGAAATTATTGCTGAACTGAATAAAGCCGAAAAGATACTGAAAGAAGAACATAACGGACTTTTCTTTGATGTTCTGGATGACTTTCGGGATCGCGTGAAGATTTTTGGGACGCATTTTGCGACTTTGGATATTCGTCAGGATAGCAGAGTGCATCAGAATGTAATTGATGATATTTTCAAAAAAATTATTGATGGAAATATTGATTCCAGGACTAATGATGAGAAGATTGATCTCCTGTTAGAATCCGGAATTGTCCTTAATCCTGAGGATTTTGAAGATGAGATGACTTGCGAAACTTTGAAAAGTGTTTATAACATCAAAACGATTCAGGAGAATAATGGCGAACGCGGAATGCACCGCTACATTATTTCCAATTCTGATGAAGTGAAGGATGTAATGAACGTATATGTGATGATGAAGCTTTGCGGTTATGCCGACGAAGATATCAATATCGATATTGTGCCGCTTTTTGAAACGATGGAAGGTCTGGATAAATCTGAAAGTGTGATGAAAACCTTGTACGATCATCCGGTTTACAAGAAACATCTTGCCAGACGAAATAACAAACAAATCATTATGCTTGGTTTCTCCGACGGAACCAAGGATGGAGGATACTTAAAAGCCAACTGGCAAATCTATACCTCGAAAGAGAAGCTGACAAAGATCTCTGAAGAAAACGGGATGAAGGTCGTCTTCTTCGATGGTAGAGGCGGACCACCAGCGAGAGGTGGCGGGAAGACACACGATTTCTACGCATCGCAAGGGAAAACCATTGCAAATAACCAAATTGAGTTGACGATACAAGGGCAGACGATTACGAGTGTGTTTGGTAACAAGGATCAGGCGAAGTTTAACTTTGAACAGCTGCTGACGGCGGGGATCGAGAATGATGTTTTCAAGAGTACGAAGAAGGATCTTAACGAAAAGGAAAGATCGCTGATTTCTGAACTGGCGGATATTAGTTATCAGAAATATTCTGACCTGAAGGCGCACCCAATGTTTGTGCCTTATCTGCAGGAGATGAGTACGCTGGAATATTACGGACGTACGAATATCGGAAGCCGACCAAGCAAACGTGGAGCAGGCGCTGAACTAAAGTTTGAGGATCTGAGAGCGATTCCTTTCGTAGGGTCTTGGGCGCAACTGAAGCAGAATGTTCCGGGATTCTTCGGGTTTGGATTTGCGCTCAAAAAGTTGATGGATGCGGGTCGATTTGAGGAAATTAAGGATCTTTATAAAGGTTCGGATTTCTTTAAAACTCTTGTGCTGAACTCTATGATGAGTATGAATAAGACTTATTTTCCGCTGACTTATTATATGCGAAACAATCCTAAGTTTGGGGAGTTTTGGAATATTCTGTTTGCCGAATTTTCTTTATCCAAAGAAATGATGCTGGAACTTACAGGTTATAAAATCCTGATGCAGGAGGAACCGCTGAACCGTAAATCTGTCAAGATCCGTGAGAAAATTGTGCTCCCGCTTTTGAGCATCCAGCAGTATGCTTTGATTAAGATTCAGAAAGGGGAAGGGAACAGGGAGAGTTATGAGAAACTTGTGATGCGTTCGCTTTTTGGGAATATTAATGCTAGTAGAAACTCCGCTTAGGGAGAAGATTCAAGATAAAAGTAAAAAGAGCCAAGTCGTGATTCTGTTATTACATAAAACCTCTCAAGTGATTGAGAGGTTTTTTTAGTTTAATAAGTGCCTTGTTGAGTTGACATGATGTCTGTTTGGATTTACATGATGCTTTGTTGTGTTGACATGATGCCTTGTTGAATTTACATGATGCCTTGTTGCATTTACATGACGCTTTGTTGAATTATCATGACGCCTTGTTGTATTTGCATGATGCCTTGTTGAGTTGACATGATGCCTTGTTGTGTTTGCGTGATGCTTTGTTGAATTAACATAATGCCTTGTTGAAATTATCATCCCTAGAAACTAATCCTATTCTGGTTGAGATCCCTATGGGATGACAAAGTGTGTGTAATATCACAGCCGGAATAATGTTCCGCTTATTATTTTTGATGTTACTTCTTTCTAGGCAATGGTTTGATGAATTTTAGTTTTGCGAAGGCTTTGTACTCCGGGGAGTTTTTGTCGAGGATTGTGGAGATGTAGGTTTTGGCGAGGTTGAAGGTGTCGACTAGGTTGTTGTCATTGGAGTACATTGTTTTGTTTCGTGCGCTTCTGGCCTGGCTTAGGGGGAAGAAGGTGTCTGCGACCTGCTGGGTGGTCTGCATCATCTGGTCTTTCTCGCCCTGAAGGGTTGCGATCTGATATTCTGTTTCGTTGGGGGCGTAGTCTGGTGTGTTCTGAAGCAGTTCTATCAACTGGGCAAAATTGTTGGTGCGCTGGTCGTAGCTCAACTGGGAAACGGAATGGGTGTTTGGCTCTGTTTGCGGTGGGATGGGTGCTGCAGGTGGGTTTTTTCTGCCGCCTTTTAGTTTTCTTGAGATGGTCATGAAATCTTCCATCTGTGCTTCGGTTACGCCTTTGGTTGTTTTGTAGGCTTTTTGAAGTTTAGTCAGTTTTTTGTTGATGGGAGAGAAGACTGCTTCTCTGGCATTGACTGCGGAGGTGTAGGGTGGCAGTGCCGCATTGATGCTTTCCTGCTGTGTAAATGCTTCTGTGTAAAGGGTCTGAAGTTCTTTCAATTCCAGATCGGGATTGCTTGGTTTGTAGATGGTGCCGAGATCTGTAACGTAGGAATTGAATAGGTTCGCGTTGGCCACGTTCTTTGCGTGACCTGTTTCGGAGGTTGAACTCATTTGTGTTGTTTTTAAATGTTTATTGAAACAAATATAAAATTAATTTTGAATACAAATGAATGTTCGATAAAATATTTTGTGGAAAAAGATATTGGTTGAATGAAATATTGAACCCTCGCCGGGGGCGAGGGTTTTTATATGTAATTATGAAAAAATTTAATTCAATGCTTTTAATTTTTCCATTCATAGTTTGGCCTATTCTGAGCAATATATGTGCTCAAACCACTTGAAGCTAACGCCAAACTTTTCATTGAGTCGGTTGCGGTTTGTCCACAACTATTATAAGAATATTTGTATTTAGCAGAATAAAATTGGACAATTATATAATTGTCTCCAATTTCATAGGCAGAAACTCCTGATTTTTTACCACTGGTACTTGTGTAAGATGTCATATGTATATAGTTTTTGTTTAATTTACATTTTCCAATCATAGCTGGTCTTGTCGCAACCGCATCTGATTCTTTTTTTAACTGTGTCATAGTGTTTGATTGACACTGCCTTATTACATTTTGTTTCTTGACAATAAAATAATTTTTCCATTTCATTAAAGTCGACCCAAAATGCTTTTAAGTCTCCAAGTTTAGGCGAAAATGGATTGTCATGTGAAAGCAAGTTGCCTAAAATATTAGAATTTATTATACTGTCGATAACAGGTATTTTTAATTTTAATTCAGTACTAGCCTTATTTATTTTTGATTTCAATTCGTTAAGTAATTCATCAGGCATTCGCTTTTCATTTACATCATTAAATCTGAAATTAACTTTGACTTCAAGATTTGAACAAATACCTTTCAAAGTATGTTCAAGATATTTTCTAATTGGGTTACCCAAAATATCGACATTCCCTTTTGATAAATTTGATTCAATGATTAACCTTAAATCAGTAGGCTCGTCTTTTAAATGTGTTCCCTCTGTTTCGGTCCATCGAACTTCATTAATCAACCAACTTTTTCTTTTTGCAAGCTGACTGACATATTGGAACCACTCGTGTTCATGAGTAAGTAATATTATTTGATATTTGGAAAATTTTTCAAAAATCAAATCAGCAAATTTTTTTCTATGATTGCTATCAAAACTTGAAATCACATCATCTAAAACTAAAAATTTACTTTCTCTATTAAAAGCTAATACCGAGGCTAAGAAAAAACATAGTCCAAAACAATTCAAATGTGACTCACTAAAGTATTTCTGTGGTGGTGAAACCCAACTACCATTATATTTATATTGAATTGTAATACCATTTAATTCGTCATCATCTCCGATTGTCACGATTTTTAATTCTTGGAATTGTTCTCCAGGATTCATAAATTGATAATACTCATTTATAATTTCCGAAAACGTGTTAATGAAATTTTCTAAACCTTCTTTTTGCTTCTTTACAAATTCATTATAAATAATTTCCATTGAAGACCTTTGGTCCTCAAGAATTTTCTTCTCATTTTCAAATTTTTTAATTCTCAGAAAAGCATCTTTTGCAGATGATATATTTGAATAAATAACAGCATTACTATCTTTTTTTAATGTTTCTTGAATTGTTAATATTTTTGAATTAATAGTTTCAAGAATTGTAAATTCGGTTTCTTTAATTTTTAAAGCTTTTGGTTCTGGAATTTTATTGCCGGATGTTACTTTTTCATTTCCGCTTTTTGAATATTCTACTAATGAATCTACTAATACATTAATAGATTTTTTTATAGCCTCAAATTCCTTTTCATTGAAGTGGCTATCAGAAGTTAAGATGTCAAACCGCTTTATTCTTTCTGTCGAAATTGCAATAATAGATTGTTTTGCTAAATCGAATGTTGCTTTCTTTTTTGAAGATTCTTCAATTTTTTTTAGCCTAATCTTTATTTCCGCTAGTAAGTCTTTTCTTTCTTTTGATTGCAAACATAAAGGGCAGTTATCTTCTTTATGATATTTCTTTTCAATAACATAACTTCCAGCTTTTAACAACTCAGATAAGAAAATCTGCATTATACTCTCAACATCGCCTGAAATTAAGTTAAATTCTTTATGGTATTTTTCATACTCCGAATTTATCATTTCAATCTCACTTTTTAAATTAGTCAGAGTAGTTTTGCAATTTTCGAGAAATCGTAATTTATTAAGGATTTTTGTATTTGCCGGAGCTTTAAGAAGATTTAATATTGAATCAATATCTCTAGTTGAAGTTACAACCTGACTCAGATTTAAGGGTTTAACTATTTCGTTTATTTTTTCAAATAAATTTTTTTCAACGCTAATTGTTGCACCTATTTTTTCAATCTGAATTTGTTTTTGTGTATTGATTTGAGATTCATAATTCTGATTTTTAATCTCTGTTTTAATTGAATTGTAAGTTTTTTTTAAAACTTCTTTTGTCTTATTTACTTCGGCGAAGCCAATTACATCTGAAAGACTTTTTAATTTATCCCCTTTTGTTTTATCAATGAAATCTGTTAAAAATTGATAACGTAGAATGAGATTTTCATTTTTTGTAGTATTAATGTATGAGTCAAAGTGAGGATCTTTATTAGAGAAATCAGAAATTAATTTACCCTTTTTATTGCTTAGTGTTTTATTTGAATTGATAGAAGAATTTGTAAATTCTATTTCGACCGAAGAAACATCGGTTTCTGAAATATTAGAATTTCTCAATGCATCTTTAAGATCAATTTCCAAACCAGCTAAATGCCTAACCTCATTATTGAAAAACCATTCTAAAGAATCTGAAATACTACTCTTACCTGTGCCATTGTCTCCATATATAAGTATAGATTTTTCAGATAATGGAAGTTCGATTTTTTCTTTAATACCTCGAAGTCCTGATATAGATATTTTTTTAATTTTTGTTTCCATTTTTATCTCTTAGTTTTTGAAGTTCATTCTTCAAATTTGTATCAGTTAATTTCCCTTGTTCAAATAGTTTTGCTAAACATTCGGCAATTGATAAGTCAATATTGTCAATTTTAGATATGTTTAAAAAAAAATCTTCTAAAATTTCATTTCCAGATTTTACGTCTTTTTCCATGGTTAATTATTTAAAGTAGTTCCAATCAATTTTAAAATTTATGTTCAATTCACTGCTATGTATTTCAGCACCTGTTTTATTATTACAAATTGGATAAACACCATACTGTTCAACAAAATTGAGGATAAAATAACTTTCAAGATCTTCAATTCTAAAATCCCAATTTGCTTTAAGTATATCAAAGTTTATATATGTGAAAAGCAGCGGTGCTTTTTTTCTATAATTAATTAGTCCAATATTTTTTGATTTTCCATCAAAATGACCAACTAAGCGACTCCTTATATTATTTGTTTTTTTCTCACTCATACCAATATAAAGTAACTTAGATTTATCAAAAGGATATTCAATAAAAGTCTCTTGAGAGAAGATGAAATATAATCCCACAATACCATTAAGAGATTTAATATTAATTGAATCAAAATGTTTTGGTTCATCAAAATATATTGATATTGTCTGCATTATCTATGATTATTAATTTATCATTTACTTAATAGAAAAAAAAACACAATCAATAATTCGAGTATGATAGTTTATTTTTAGTAAATATAAAAATTTAACAACCAAATCCTATTTTTTTTAATTATAATATGTTAAAATCATCATTATTCAATAAATGTGATTTTAATAATGTAAATTTAGGATTATGGTTTAAAAGTACTTTACGGATATCCGTAATGTGGGATAATATTTTATTTGAAGTAGAATAGGCGCTTCGACTCCGCTCAGCGTGACAATGCGAATATTAATGACCTTTGGCTTCGGCTACGATCAGCCAACGGTTTTTAGGAGTTGAAGTTTTGATGAATGTTTAATTAAGGGAATTGTAGTTTTCGGTTTTACTTTTTCTCGAAGTAGTGGGCGATATTATTTCTGTAAATGATGAGGATGCAGCCCAGGATCAAATTGAGAGAGGCGAGGAATAATGCGATTTTGTTGTCGGACTTTGGGAGGTGAGCGTCGTTGGAAAGGCTGTCTTTGAACTCGTAATATAAATAGGAAATGACCGCAGTTACATTGTCTATCACCAGAAAACCGCCGATGATAAAGAGTCCCAGAATGATGATGTTGCGGGTGTTGAAGTTGTGGATATTAATTTCGGTGTTGTCATAGTTCTTGTCCAGCCGGAGCCAGTCTATGATTTTGTCGGGATTCCTGACCAGCAGATAAAAAGTAAGATAGCAAACGGTCAATATGATGATAAGGTAAACGAGTACGCCGGTGGTGGAGTTGGCTTCAAATCCGGAAGTCATAAACTGAAGCTGGGCGGGTAAATAGCCTATCAGTATCTGAACGAGAAAATATATGCCTATCAGTTTGAGTAATACTCTGAAGAAATCCCGTAGTGTCATTGGTTGTTTGTTTTTTCAAATATAACTGATTGGATTTAAATAAACTAGTTTCTGAAAAAAGAAATTAAAGCAGGGTTCGATTCTGCAAAATGGCGATGGATATTCATTAATTACCTTTTGATGGCACAAATTCTGATAAGTAGAGGTTATCAAATTACGAACTATGGCACAAGATTTACAATTGACACACTGCGATGCTTGCGACGAAAAGTATTCTTCAATGATATTAGATTCTAACGATTTTAGCAATTCCCGTATTATAGAAAACACCCATTCTGAGAAGCAATTAAACGATGATATCTTTTCAAATAGACAAGCACTGAGTGATTACGTAGATCAGGATATCTATTTTTATGATCTGTACATCACGTACAATAATTTTCATCAGGATATCCCAACCAGACAAGCCATATGATAGAACGATGAAAATTTCCTTCTCTTTAATTGCTTCTACAAATCAACAAAAAAACCTTGACTGATTGCCAAGGTTTCGTTTATTAAGGGAGTATCTGATTATTTCAGAATCGCTGGTAAAACAAAATCTTTTACAATTCTCTCCGCCTGCGGATGTCCGTAAGGTTTGTTGTAGGCTTTGGAAGTAATGATGATTACGATTGGCAAATCTTTGAAAATGATGAACTCGTTGCCACCATTGCCTGCACAATAATAGGTTTCGTAACTTTTACCTTTGTACTCAACCGATTTGTTCCAGAATAGATAGCTGTAAAATTCATTGTTTCTTCCCAGAATCTGGATCTGATGTGAAAAGGTTTTCTTTACCCAATCTTTAGATAAAATCTGTTTACCGTTCCAAACGCCATTGTTTTTGTACAATTGAGCATATTTTGCATAGTCCAAAGATCTCATTTGAAGACTTCCGGCCGTGTTTGCAACGTTTTGTGGTGTGTATTGCCATTGGTATTTTGTAATTCCTAAAGGTTTAAACAATTTTTCTTCGGCGTATTTTTCCAGACCATCAGGAACTTTTTTATCAAGAATGTCTCCAAGAAGAATGGTGCCTGCTGTGAAATAATCCCACTTTCCACTATTGGTTTTTGAAGGGTCAATCGGAAGATCGAGTGTGAATTTTACCCAATTTTCAGTAGGATACATATTTTCTTCATTGCCCGGCGAATCACTGTTTGCATCGGAACCTTCAAGAGCAGAACTCATTGTCAGAAGATTTTTTATTGTGATCTGATCTTTTTTGATGTTGTAATTCTGAAATGATTTTAAACCATAAAATTGATCTAAAGTTTGATTTTCATCTTTAATATAACCATCCTGAATTGCAATTCCCATCAAAGTAGAAGCAAAAGATTTGCCTGCAGAACGAGGATCGTGAAGCGTGTTTCTATCGGCGCCGTTGAAATATTCTTCCAATAAAAGTTTACCATCCTTTATGACAACTATGCTTGTGATTTCTTTCAGTTTATAGCTTGCAATCTCAGAATTAAGCGCCTCAATTTTCTTTTGATCCAACTTAAAATCAGAGATTTCCCATCCGCTGTCTGATTTTATTGGTTGATTGGCAATCTGGTCAGCACTTAATGTAGGTGTTTTGATGATGAGTTCCAGTTGGCCTTGTGCTATTAAATTTCCAACTTTTGCATCGCTTTTTTCGTCAAGTTTGATGTAAGGTCTGATTTCAATTTTCAGTTTGTGTTTGCCTTCTTTTTCCAAAGCTTTTTCTCCACCGTTGATTTGGAATCTTTCCCAGAGATGCAGCGCCCAGAGGTTTTCGCCTTTTGTACTCGTTAGCGGAATTCTGAAAGTCGTTAAAGTATTTTTAAGTTCATTGGCATTTCCAATCCAGCAATTTGGAGATATGTTTTCTTTGTAAATCAATTGATTATCAATGTAAAAAGTAAATTGGAGATTTCCTTTTTCAAGTAATTGCTCTGCGGATAAATCTGGAGCCACCTGATGGAGATAGTTGGTGATAGAATTTTCCATAAATACTCTGATATTAAGATCAGATTTATAAGCCAATGGAAAAGATTGTAGGAAATCCGATTGTTTGTATTGATCGAGTGGAATGTTACCTTTCATAAAAGTAATTTTTCCAGTATTGGCTTTGTGTAAAGTTGTAGTAACTCCATCAGTTGTCACTAGATCTTTTGTCTGCGAGAAACCCATTAAGCAAAACAAAGTAAGTGAGATGGTGATCAAAATCCTTTTCATAATTAATTCAAATATTTACCGCAAAACTATGACTAAGTTGGGTTGAAAAATAGAACAGGATTAACATTTGGAGAAAATTATCCAAAAAGAATTTTCCTGTATTGAGAAGGCGTAATGCCGTTGATTTCTTTGAAACATCTCGTGAAATGACTCGAATCCGAAAAGCCGCAGTCCAAAGCGATTGTTGTAAAGTCAAGTTTTTTCTGAGAGATGAGTTGTAAAGATTTCTGAACCTTTAATTTTCTGATATATTCTCCCAAACCGGAATTGAAATATTTGGAAAAATCTCTTGACAGGTGAACGGGATGAATATCTAATGTTTTGGATAAATAGTCTAAGCTTAATTGATCCGGGAATTCATCATTTAAAATCAAATTGATTTCCGAAACCCAAGTTGGTTTTTTATTGGTTTCGGTTTTTTGATGTTGAAGCATTTTCCCCAAAGTTTCTAGTAATAAAGTCTGGATAGAAAGCAGAGTAGTATTGTCATCCGTTTTTGTCTCTCTGAAAATTTTGTAAAGTAGAAACTTCAAATCCGGATTTGAAATATTGATGCTTCCTTGTAAATCTGTCGCATCAAAATCCAAATCATCAAACCATTGCTTTTGTATTTCGATATGGAAGCCTCTTGTGAAACCTTCCGGTTTTATGTTGTAATGCGGCTCCTGCCAATTATGAAAAAGTAAATCGCCGGCAGAACAGTTGTAGATCTCTTTTTTATTTCCTTCGATCACATTTCCTTGCAGGATAAATGTGAAATAAGCATTTTCGTGATAATGCCAATCCACTTTGTCAAGCGTATAAACAGTATCGGTCAACGTAATCCCTTCCAGATTGATGGTTTTGTTGGTTTGTCCGTAGAATTCTCCTGTTTGGGATTGCTTCATTTAATGCTGGAAATTAAGATCAAAATTAATCAAAAACCTCGCTCCAAATAAATGAAACGAGGTTTATTTTTAATGAAAGCGGAAACTTAAACTTTTAAGATTTCAGCTTCTTTTAATTTGTAAGATTCATCAGACTTTCTCACGTAAGCATCTGTCAGATCCTGGATGTCTTTTTCAGCACCTTTGATTAGGTCTTCTGCAATGCCTTCCAGTCTTTTCAGTTCTTTGTTACCTTCCTGTCTGGCGTTTCTGATCACGATTTTTGTCTGATCCGTTTCGCTTTTTGCCTGTTTTGCAAGGTCACGTCTTCTTTCTTCCGTCAAAGGCGGAACGTTGATGATAATGACATCGCCATTATTGGAAGGCGCAAACCCAAGATTGGAGTTTACGATCCCTTTTGCGATTGCACCAATTGCCGTTCTGTCCCAAGGCTGGATAGAAAGCGTCATCGCATCTACCACAGAAACGTTGGCAACCTGGCTAAGAGGCGTTGGCGCCCCGTAATATTCTACCATCACGTCCTGAACCATAGCTGTAGAAGCACGTCCTGCTCTGATCTTTTGGAATGCATGATCCAAATGCTTGATTGCAGCATCCATCTCTTGCTTTGCGGAGGCTACAATGAGTTCTAATTCTTCCATTGTATATTTAAAATTTGATAATTGACACTTTTATTTATGGTTGATAAGCGATAAATGATAATTGATCCAAATATGAAATCATTCATCATTTATCAATCATCATTTATACATTTACTAAAGTTCCGATAACTTCACCGTCGATCAGTCTTTCCAGATTACCTTCTTTGTTCATATCAAAAACGATGATCGGTAATTTGTTTTCGTGACTTAATGTGAAAGCGGTCATATCCATTACTTTCAGGTTCTTTTCAAACACTTCGTCGAATGACAAACTGTTGAATTTAACCGCGTCTGCATTTTTTTCTGGATCGCTGTCGTAGATTCCGTCAACTCTTGTTCCTTTCAGAATTACGTCTGCGTCTATTTCGATTGCTCTTAATGTAGCAGCAGTATCCGTTGTAAAATAAGGATTCCCTGTTCCGGCTCCGAAGATCACAACACGTCCCTTTTCAAGATGACGAACGGCTTTTCTTTTGATAAATGGTTCAGCCACTTTGTCCATTTCGATGGCAGATTGTAATCTTGTGATGATTCCTGCATCTTCCAAAGCGCCTTGTAGTGCCATTCCGTTAATCACGGTTGCCAGCATTCCCATGTAATCGCCCTGAACTCTATCCATTCCTTTTGCAGCACCAGCCAATCCTCTGAAAATGTTTCCACCACCGATCACGATTGCTACTTCACAGCCTTTGTCAACTACTTTTTTGATCTCGACTGCATATTCTTTCAGTCTGTTGTTGTCGATTCCGTATTGGCGTTCTCCCATTAGTGCTTCTCCACTAAGTTTCAGAAGGATTCTTTTGTATTTCATTTATTTTTGTAATTGCTTTTTATTTGTCAAAAAAGAACATTTACTATTAATGATTCAAATTAATTCTAATTTTTGACTGTGCAAATATAATGAAAGGAAAAGAATTACGTTAATGAAAAAGATAGTCGTTCAAAAATTTTGATAAGCCTTAAAATAGATTATTTTTGCAAAGCTAAAATACAGTGTTGAAGAAGTTTTACAATCTCTTTTTTATCGTAGTTTCTAGTGTGGTTTTTTCTCAGACGGGAACCACGGTTTACCAGTTCCTGAATATTCCTATTTCTCCAAGACAGGCGGTTTTAGGTGATGCCGTTTCTGTGCGCGATTATGATGTGAATTTTACAGCAGCCAATCCCGCTCTTATGAATCTGGAGATGGATGATATGCTTTCGGTAAACTATGCCTCTTACCTTGCAGATACAAAAATTGGAAGCCTTAGTTACGTGCGTGATCTGGAATTTGGTCATTTGGTTTCCTTCAATGCAAGATATATGGATTACGGATCTATGCCGAGAGTAGACGAAAATGCTATTATTAATGGTGATTTTTCTGCGATGGATGCATCTGTTGGAATTGGCTACGCATACCAGTTCGAAGACAACTGGACAATTGGTGTGAACGGAAATTTCATAACCTCGAAGATTGATACTTACTCTTCTTCAGCGGTTACCGGAACAGCCGGCGTCACTTATTATTTTGATAAAAGCAATGAAACGTTGGCTTTGGTTTTCAGGAATTTTGGTTATCAGATCAAAGCGTATAATGGTGTGAAGGAAAAACTGCCTTTTCGTGTAGATCTTGGTTATACCAAAATTTTGGATGAATTTCCGGCCGCACTTACCATTACAGCGCACGATCTTCAGCAACTAAATATTTCATCAACAACTGACATCAATGGTCAGCCAACTAAATTTGGCAGGAAAATGCTGGATCATCTTTCCTTCGGTGCAGAGTTGTTTCCTGGTCAGGCGTTTAATCTTAGATTTGGTTATAATGTAAAGAGAGGAGGCGAGTTGGCAGTTCTGGATCAAAGAAGTTTTACAGGATTGTCAGCTGGTCTTAGTATTAAGATTTCATCTTTCAGGTTCGATTATTCTCACATGCGTTATCATAACTCTTCTAATGTCAATATGCTTGGTCTTACAATGGATTTGATAGAGTTGGGCGGAAATAGAAGGTAGGAATCAGAAAAATATTACAATAAGTTGAAAAATATTGCTATCAAATATGATAAAATGAAAATTTTTGGTTATTTGCTATTAGTTATTACATTTTTAGTGATGTTTGGATTAATAATGTTTAATGCCGAAGATATTTCTCAAATGAAACCATCGCATTCTGTTAGAAATAGATGGGTTGGAGAATTGTTTTATGAAAGAGAATATTTGCTTTTTACTTTATCCTTATTTATAGATATTTTATTATTAATATTATTAGTTGATCTGATTATTCAATTCTGTAGAAAGAAATTTGTACTATCTGAATCCGACGAAGTTTTATTTTTAAATGGAAAACATCTTATCAATAAAAATAATATAAAAAAAGTTGAAACTATTGAAGTGAATAAGAATATTTTATTACTAATTTACTTTAAATCAACAAAAGGAATGTTGAATGCAAGAAATTCTCAGTTAGAAAAAATAAAACTAAAAATTCAGCTATTTCTAAATAAGAATAAGTTGAGCGTAAATCTTACTTTTTTAAAGAAAGATTCAGATAGTATTCAACAAATAAAAAAGTTCATACTAGAATAATCTTCCAATTTCATACTGTCAAAATCTCAGAATTTTTTAATTTTGTGCTATGACAAAAAAACCGGTTATCGCGATCGACGGATTTTCTTCCACAGGGAAAAGTTCTATTTCCAAAATCATTGCAAAAAATCTTGGCCTTATTCACATGGACACTGGCGCACTGTATAGAGGTGTGACCTATTTTGCGATTCAGAATTGTATTAATGAAGATAAATCCATTGATATTGAAAAATTAATCGCAGAACTTCCGAACATCAATCTTGAGTTTCAAAATATTGATGGTGAACTTCAGTTATTTCTAAACGGTAAAAACATTGATAAAGAAATACGGTTTCCACAGGTTTCCGACAATGTAAGTCAGGTTGCTAAAGAAGCCGATGTCCGAAATTTCTTATTACAAACTCAGAGAGAGATTGCGGAAAAGGGCGGAATCATAATGGATGGCAGAGATATCGGAACTGTTGTCTTGCCCAATGCGGATTACAAATTTTTTATGACAGCTAGTCAGGATGAGCGTGCCAGAAGACGTTTTCTGGAATTGGAATTGGCAGGTGAAAAGACAGATGTAGAAACTGTAAAACAAAACTTGATAAAAAGAGATAAAATTGACAGTGAAAGGGAAGTTTCTCCTTTAAAACAAGCTGATGATGCCATTCTCATTGATAATACTTTCATTAATAAACAAGAAACCATCGATTTGATTTTATCCTACATCAAAAAGTTTTAACAAAATTTTAAGAACTATAATTCTTCTTTGGCATTTTAGTTGTAAATTTAGAGTTATTATTAGAAATTTTAAATTAACTCAAAAATAATAACAATGTCAAAAAAATCAAATTCAGCAGCAGTTCTGGCTGCATTGTTAGCAGGTGCTGCAACTGGTGTAATTTTAGGATTGCTTTACGCTCCGGAAGAAGGTAAAGAGACCAGAAAGAAAATAAAAGATAAAGCTAACGATCTTAAAGATAAAGCGGTAGATGAATATGGTAAAACTTCTGAAGTTGTAAAAGACAAATATTCTGAAGTATCAAGTACTGTAAAAGATAAATATAACACATTGTCTTCAACTGTGAAAGAAACTGCTCAAAGTGTAGCTTCTACTGTGAAAGACAGTTATGATAAATACAAAGATCAGATTGTTTCCAAAACTTCAGATGTTGTAAAAGACGTAGAAACTGAGTTAGACGGATTAAAATAATCCTCAAATTTTAGTTTTTCAGAAAGGAATTTAGTTTCTAAATTCCTTTTTTTGTAAATAAAAGTGTAATTTTATATTTAACAAGATACTTATGATTGATATTATAAAAGATTATACGACCAAGCGTCTTGATCTCATCAAGCTTCAATTCACAGAGAAATCATCTCTTTCGGCGGGCATTATTGCATTTATTTCTATTGTAGTAATTGCATTTTCATTTTTTATTATTCTCTTTAATTTTGGAATTGCCTTTCTTATCGGTCAGTCTTTAGGAAACATAGGATTCGGATTTTTGATTGTTGCGGGATTCTATTTCGTAGTAATGATTTCTGTTTTCTTCCTCAAGAAATTAATCGTAAAATCTATTGCAAATCAGGTAATTGACTTTCTTAAAAAATAATATATGGCAACTAAATATACTAATCTTGATGAGCTGAGAAGTGAAAAAAGACTTCTGAAACAGGAAATCGGCGAGTTGGAAGATATTCTGACCTTCAAAAGTAAAAAGGAAAGCCTAAGCGTAATCACAAACGGTCTTACAGATAAATTTCTAAAAGAAACTGAAGATGAGGACGGTGAAAAATCTCTTTCTCTGGATACTCAAAATATTATGAGAGAAATTTCTTCCGGAATGAAAGAAACTGCATCCCGAAAAAATGTTCTAAATTTGGCAAACGATAGCGTGAAATCCGGATTGCTTGAGACAACAATCAAAATGGGAACTGTAGCGCTTGTAAGTAACTTTGCAAAAAAAAGTGTGATGAATAAAAATTGGAAAAGAAAAGCAGTAGGGCTGGCATTGGTGTATCTTGCACCTTATGCGCTTAGATTTATCAGAAAGAAACTGGATGAATATCAGAAAAATAAAACCGCATCCAGCCTCGAAAAGTTAATCTAATATTTACTTTTTAGAAAAAATCTCCCCTAAGATAATTCCGGCAGACATAGAAACATTGAGACTCTCTGTCGACCGTGATTTTCCGAATCTTGGAATGGTAATCATTTTAGCAATAAGATCTTCTGTGGAAGGTCTTATTCCGTTTCCCTCATTACCGAAAACCAGAGAGAACTTCTCCGGAAACTTTGTTTCATAAATATTTTCACCATTCATATCTGTCCCGAAAACTGGATTTTCATACGCAGTCAGATATTCTTCCAATTCTGTGTAAAAAACATTTACCCTTAAAAATGATCCCATTGTTGCCTGGATTACTTTTGGATTGTAAACGTCTACAGTATCATTGCTGCAAATGATTTGCTCTATACCAAACCAATCTGCAAGTCTTATAATCGTTCCCAGATTTCCCGGATCCTGAATCCCATCCAAAATCAATTGAATCTTTACATCCTTCAGAATTTTACTTTCCGGGATCTTACAAACAGCGACAGAATCTTTCGGATGCTGCAGGAAACTGATCTTTTTCAGATCATTAGGCAAGATTTTCTCAATGTTCTGCGTTTTGAAAATAAGATTCTCGGGATCTACAGAATATAGGTTTTCAATTTCGTAGTCAGAGTTGGGCAGTTCTTTTATAATTTTATTACCCTCAACTAAAAACAAATTGTATTTTTGCCTGTATTTCTTTTTGTCCAGAGATTGTATAGTCTTTATAGTATGAGCCGTAAGCATAGTAACAAATATTTTCAAAAATATCATATATTTTATTACTCCGCAATTTTAAGTGTGATTTTGTACGCATGTAATGTGACCAAAAAAGTACCTGACGGAGAATATCTTCTTACAAATAACAAATTTGAGTACACAGATGGCAAAGTTTTGGGCGATGAACTTCAGAATATGGTGGCTCAGAAGCCTAATAAAAAAACACTCTTTATTGCACCGCTCGGTTTGATATTTTACAATGCCGCCAATCCTAAATACGACACAATTCTTAAAGAATATATGACTTACCCGAGTGAAATGAGAAATCAGAAACTTCGGGATTCGCTAGCAATAAAATTCAATCATCCCGAATATGTGGGAAAAAACCTTTTCTGGAATCGTTTTTTTCATACGGTTGGGAATCCACCTGTCATTTTCAGTGATGCAAAAACCAAACAGAGTGTAAAAAGTATTAATAACAGACTCATCAACCGAGGCTATTGGGACGCAGAAGTGAAAACTACTGTGGATAAAGATTCTGCTGCAAAAAAAGCCGAAGTAGAATACATCATCACTCACAAAGATCCAACAAAAATAAAAGAGTATTACTACAATATTCCGGATCCAAATATCAGAGCTTTATACGAATCCAGACTGGATAAAAGTCTTGTAAGGAAAGGTCAGATTCTGGATGAGACGGTTCTTGAAAAAGAAATTACAAGGATTAATGACTTAGCAAAAGAAGCAGGCTATTATAAATTCAATAATGACAGTCAGGATATTTATTTCGTAGCAGATTCTTTACAGAGCAGAAAAGATGTCCCATTGACAATGGCGATTCACAAAGATTCTGCCGATACACCTTACAGAAAAGCTACGATTGGAACAATCAAAGTTTCAGTCGCGAGAAATATTAATAATGTGAATAAACTTCCTCTTAAAGACAGCATCAGAGGAATTAATATTTATAGAAAAGACAGTACATACAGGGCTAATGCACTTTGGCTGCCAATTACTATAAAACCAGGCGAACTTTATAACCAGGATAATCTGGATCTTACCAGAAGAAATCTGATTGCGATGAATAACTTCACCATCTTGAAAGCATCAGACGAACTAAGGAAAGAAGGAACTGCCGCAGAAAGAGATAGTATTGTAGATGTAGAGTATGTTTTAAAACCATTACCAAAATACGAGTTCAATATCGCAACAGATATCCATTACTCTCAGATTCTTAATTTTGGTTTCTCGCCATCTGTTGATCTTACGACCCGAAATGTCTTTGGAGGCGCAGAGAATTTAGTGACAAGTTTTTCAGGAATCATCGGGACAACCAAAGATCCAAAAGATCCCAATGCTTTTTTCAATGCTTACGAATTATCTGCACAGGCTGCGCTTCAGTTTCCAAGATTATTGGTTCCGTTTAAAAATTATTGGAAGCTCATTCCCAAAAGATATTCGCCCACTACAAGTATTAATTTAGGAGCATCTGTACAGAACAATATTGGACTTGGGAGAATCAATTTTAATACTGGTCTTAGTTTTAACGCCAATGTGGGAGACGGAAGAGTTCAACACAGATTGACGTTGTTCAATACGCAATTGAGTTTAACACAGAATAAAGACAGATATTATGATTATTTCCCGGCAGATAAAGAAATTAGAGATAATATCTTTAGACTTTATGATGTAAATCATCCGGGCGTAATTGGCTCAGGTTCATCAGACGATGTTTCCGCAATAATATTATCTGATACACCTTTTGTGACAGATCTGATTAATTCTGACAGAAATCTGCTTTACAATTTCCTTCAATCTATTTATAACAAAGAAAGACAGACCCAGGATGTTATTATTTCTTCTATCATTTATAATTTTACTTATAATGAGATTGGAAAAAAAGATTACTTCAATCCGTTTTCATTTACAGGAAAAGTAGAAATTGCCGGTAATTTTCTGAATGCGGTTACGAAAAAGGAAGAGAATTATTTGGTTTATGGGAACACGAAAACCATTTTCAATATTCCATTTTCACAATTTATAAAATTCGATTTAGATTACCGTAAATATTTTACCTTCTTCACTGATCGTGCAAAACCTCATACATTGGCGTTTCGTCAGTTTGTGGGAATAGGGATTCCGTATGGTAATTCTACAGATATGCCTTTTGTAAGATCTTATTTCAACGGTGGTGCGTATGACATCCGGGCTTGGGTTGCTTTTGGCGGATTGGGACCGGCAGATTCTCAGTTGGATGAGCGCGTTCGTTCGTATGCGATGGACAACGTAAAGCTGACAACGAGTATAGAATATCGTCTGCCATTGACGGATACATTCGAAGCGGCATTATTTACAGACGCGGGAAATATTTGGGGACTGAAGGATAATGGCTTTGGAGATCAGTTCAAGTTCAGAAAATTCATCAGCCAGATGGGTGTAGGAAGTGGTTTCGGGATCAGAATGAACATCGCTTATGTAAATCTGAGATTGGATATGGCGTATAAAATACATGATCCTAACCAGCCGGAAGGCGAAAAATGGGTCATTGATAAAATTCAGCCTCTGAAACCAACGATCAATTTCGCAATCGGTTATCCATTCTAAAATCTAAAACTACAAATGCGTCTTTTCAAGTTTATTATCATTATAATTCTTTGTTTATTCGGGATCTATTCGGTTTCTATGAATTTTGTGGATGAAAGTAAAACCTTTGTCCATCATTCCGAAGTTGCTTATCCTATTGATAAAGTTTTCCCTCAGTTTAATAATCTTCAGAACTTCACAACCTGGAATGATTTCTTTAATGAAAAAAAAGACATCAGTTACAGTTTTTTCACACCGTACGAAGGCCTTGGAAGCTCTATGAAATTCTCAGATAAGAAGAATAATGACTTCGGCGACTTGTTCATCCGGTATTCCAACCCCAATCGGACAATACGCTACCAGCTCTTCGACGGTGAAAACGAAAATCCGTATTTGATTGATGTGAAATTTATTCCATCAGGAAATAAAACCAAACTGCTTTGGAATATTCATACACCCAAGAGAAGTTATCTGGAAAGATCATTAAATCTTGTTGCAGAAGATTTCTTTGTAGAGAATATTGATAAAAGTATGAAAAACCTTTATTCACTTTTAGGTAACAAAGTAAATAAAGATCAACAACTGGCTTCTGTTAAATATGACAGTATCATGGTGGAAAATCGTGATGGCGGACTGCTATTGGGTGTTAACGTCAGCACAAGAAATACAAAGGAAATTATTTTCAAAAACGTCTTGATGAATCACAACAAGGTTCTCAACTTTGTAAAGTCTGATCTTGCGAAAAAAGATGACGAATTCGGAATTCCGGTTTTGCTTACAAATCCTGCAAATCTCAAAGATAAAGAGATTTCTTATTTCTACGGCGTTCCACTATCCAAGCGAGTTGCAGTGAGTGACAATAATTTTAATTTTCAAACGTTGAATGCCTCAAAGGTTTACATTATTTACTTTCAGGGGAATTATAACAACAGATTGAAAAATGTTCAGGAACTCCTGAAAAAAGCGAAAAAAGATACACTCAGAAATGGACAGCTAATGGAAGAATTCCTGGAAGAACCAACTGACGTTCAAGATGTAAAATTGAAATTGTCTCTGCCTGTCTACCGTTAGATAATCTGATAAATATCATGTATATTTACGGTAATATATCAGGGCAAATAATGCCAATCCACAAAAATTTCGTAAATTTGGTGGCAATTATTTAATAATAAATATTTAACAGATAATCTGTAATAATGGATAAATTTTCATTTCTAAATGCCGTACATGCTCAATTAATTGATGATATGTATACGCAATACCAAAAATACCCCGATTCTCTTGAACCTTCTTGGAAGTCTTTTTTCCAAGGTTTTGACTTCGCTTTAGAGAACTATGGCGATGATGATTCGGTTTCTGCAGCGCCATCTGGTTCTGCTCCAGTTCAATATGCTCAGCAAGCTGTTACAAATAATGCAGTTTCAGAAGATATTTCAAAGGAATTCAAAGTAGTGAACCTGATCGAAGCTTACAGATCAAGAGGTCACCTTTTTACAAAAACAAATCCAGTAAGAGAAAGAAGATTTTATTTTCCGACTCTTGATATAGAAAACTTCGGATTGTCCAAGGAGGATCTGAACAAGAAATTCACTTCCGCAACACAAACCGGAATGCCTGCTGCAGCAACTTTGCAGGAAATCATCACGCATCTTCAGAACATCTATTGCGATTCTATCGGAGTAGAGTATATGCACATCCAGAATGTGGAGGAGAAGAAATGGATTATGGAATGGGTAAACGTCAATGAAAACCATCCAACACTTTCTGCTCAGGAAAAAACTGAGATCCTTTTCAAATTGAACCAAGCAGTGGCGTTTGAAAATTATCTTCATACAAAATTCGTAGGTCAAAAACGTTTCTCTCTTGAAGGAGGCGAATCTTTGATTCCAGCTTTGGATCAGTTGATTACAAGGTCTTCTCAGTTAGGCGTTGACGAAGTTGTGCTTGGAATGGCTCATAGAGGACGTCTGAATGTATTGACTAATGTTTTCCAAAAATCATACAAACAGATTTTCTCAGAATTTGAAGGGAAGGAATTTGAAGAAGATGTATTCTCCGGTGATGTAAAATATCACTTGGGTTCTTCTAAAAAAATCACGACTGCAAACGGGGAAGAAGTTAGAATCAATTTAACGCCTAATCCATCTCACTTAGAAACTGTAGCTGCCCTTGTAGAAGGAATCTGCAGAGCGAAAGTGGATAATGTTTACAAAGACGATTATTCAAAAGTTTTACCAATTGTGATCCACGGAGACGGTGCAATTGCTGGTCAGGGCATCGTTTATGAGATCGCTCAGATGATGAATCTGGAAGGTTACAAAACGGGCGGAACAGTTCATATCGTTGTGAATAATCAGGTTTCTTTTACAACCAACTATACTGATGCAAGATCATCTGTTTACTGTACAGATATTGCAAAAGTGACAGATTCTCCAGTGATGCACATCAATGCTGATGATGTAGAAGCTGTTGTTCACGCCATCAGATTTGCAGCAGATTTCCGTGCAAAATTTGGTAAAGATGTTTATATCGACCTTTTAGGTTATAGAAAATATGGTCATAATGAAGGTGATGAGCCAAGATTTACTCAACCAAATCTTTATAAATTAATCTCAAAACATCAGAATCCAAGAGAGATCTACAAAGATCTTTTAATTAAAGAAAATGTTGTTTCTGACGAGGTTTTGAGCAAGATGGAGAAAGAATTCAAAGCGTTGCTTGATGAGAATTTTGATGCTTCCAAGGAAATCGAGAGAAATACGATGGACGTCTTTATGAAAGACGACTGGACAGATTTCCCACTGGGGACGAAAGGTGCAGTTGCCAATGCAAATGTTGACACAACGTACGACCTTGAAAGACTGAAGGAACTTGCGATTAAAATTTCGACACTTCCAGCAGATAAGAAATTCATTAATAAAATTACCCGTCTTTTCGAAAACAGAGTAAAGATGGTTGAAAATAATTCTTTGGATTGGGCAGCAGGAGAGTTGCTGGCTTATGCAACACTACTTACTGAAGGTTATAATGTAAGACTTTCCGGAGAAGATGTGGAAAGAGGAACATTCTCTCACCGCCACGCTGTTGTGAAAACAGAAGACACTGAGGAAGAATATATCCCACTAAGACACGTGAACGACCAAAGATTTGACGTTTATAACTCACATCTTTCAGAATATGGCGTTTTAGGATTTGATTACGGTTATGCAATGGCTGCACCTAAAACATTGACAATCTGGGAAGCTCAGTTTGGAGATTTTACCAACGGTGCTCAGATCATTGTTGATCAATATCTGGTTGCTGCTGAAGAAAAATGGAAGATCCAGGACGGATTGGTAATGATGCTGCCTCACGGATCCGAGGGTCAAGGCGCAGAACACTCTTCTGCAAGACTTGAGAGATTCCTGACGCTTGCTGCAAATGAAAATATCATTGTTGCGAACATCACTTCTCCGGCAAACTATTTCCATTTATTGAGAAGACAAATGAAATTCGGTTTCAGAAAACCATTGGTAATTATGACACCAAAATCTTTACTGAGACATCCAAAAGTAGTTTCTCCATTAGAAGATCTTGCAACAGGAACTTTCCAGCCTATTTTGGACGATCCAACGGCTGATCCTGCAAAAGTGGAAAGATTGGTACTTTGTACTGGTAAATTATACTACGATCTTTTGGCTAAGAAAGAAGAAATTAATGATGATAAGGTAGCCTTGGTAAGATTAGAGCAGATTTATCCATTGAACTTTGAAAAAATCACAGAAATTTTTAATAAATACAGCAATAAGAAAGATTTAATCTGGGCTCAGGAAGAACCTGAAAATATGGGTGCTTGGAGTTTCATTTTGAGAAACTTCAGAAATACAGACATCCAGCTGATTTCTCCGGTTGCAAGTGGAACACCTGCACCAGGAAGTCATAAGATGTTTGAGAAAAATCAGACCAAGATCATCAATGCTGTTTTCCAGTGCAATGATGAACCTGTAAAAAGACCGGTTACAGCTTAATAAAATTAATAAACTATAAAGAATAACAGTTACGGCTGTTCTGAAATTAAAAACAAAATAGAATATGTCAATATTAGAAATGAAAGTTCCTTCACCGGGAGAATCAATCACAGAAGTAGAAATTGCGACTTGGTTAGTACAAGATGGTGATTACGTAGAAAAAGATCAGCCAATTGCAGAAGTAGATTCTGATAAGGCAACTTTGGAACTTCCTGCGGAGCAAAGTGGTATCATCACTTTGAAGGCTGAAGAAGGTGAAGTGGTTCAGGTTGGTCAAGTGGTTTGTCTTATTGATATGGATGCTGCAAAACCAGAAGGTGGCGCTGCTCCAGCTGCAGAAAAACCAAAAGAAGAGCAAAAAGCTGAAGTTAAAAAAGAAGAACCGGCGCCTGCTCCAAAAGTTGAGGCTGCAAAAACTGAAACTTACGCTGCTCAAACGCCTTCTCCTGCTGCTAAGAAAATCCTTGATGAAAAGGGAATTCAGGCCTCTCAGGTAACTGGTTCTGGCAGAGATGGCAGAATTACTAAAGATGACGCTGTTACAGCTTCGGTTCCTGCAATGGGAAGCGCAAGTGGTGGAAACAGAAGTCAATCGACTACAAAACTTTCAGTTCTTAGAAGAAAGATCGCTGCAAGATTAGTTTCAGTGAAAAATGAAACTGCAATGTTGACGACTTTCAACGAGGTTGATATGTCTGAGATCTTTAGAATCAGAAAACAATATAAAGAAGAATTCGCTGCAAAACACGGTATTGGACTTGGATTTATGTCTTTCTTCACGAAAGCTGTAACCAGAGCTTTGAAACTTTACCCGGATGTGAACGCATCTATCGACGGAGATTTCAAAATCAATTATGACTTTGCAGATATTTCTATCGCGGTTTCAGGACCAAAAGGTTTGATGGTTCCGGTTCTTAGAAATGCAGAAAATATGTCTCTAAGAGGAGTTGAAGCTAACATCAAGGACCTTGCTCTTAAAGTAAGAGACGGAAAAATTACGGTTGACGAGATGACTGGCGGAACGTTCACTATCACCAATGGTGGAACTTTTGGTTCTATGATGTCAACACCAATTATCAATCCGCCACAATCTGCGATTTTGGGAATGCACAACATTATCCAAAGACCAGTTGCTGTTGACGGACAAGTCGTAATTCGTCCAATGATGTACGTTGCGATGTCTTATGATCACAGAATCATCGATGGAAAAGAATCCGTAGGCTTCTTGGTAGCAGTAAAAGAAGCAATCGACAATCCGGTAGAATTCCTAATGGATGGCGACGAAAGAAAAGCTTTGGAATTGTAATTAATTTCATCGATATAAAATTAAAAGAGGGCAGTTTTGCTCTCTTTTTTTTAATAATTATTATTTGGGCAGCTATTTCCGCCTTCCGCTCCCAATCTTTTTTGCTCAAGATTTCAGTTAAATTGAACTTTAGTCAAAGCAAAAAAGGATTTCCGCTCAAGTCGGGCTGCAGCTTCGCAAATTTGAACATTTGTCTTTAATACAACCTTTGTCATTCCGTAGGAATCTATACTTTCGAGATTCCTACGGAATGACAAAATTACGTTTTAAATTTACTGTATTTCTTTGCTGAGTTTTACGCCTTTGCGAACCTTAAAAATATTTGCAATAAGTTCAAAGAATCTTTGCGCTCTTTGCGTTTAAATCTTCTCCAAAACCATTCAACAATTATTTCAAAACCATTTCCAAAATTCACAATTAATCCTTACTTTTGAGCAATGGAAAATTTCATCGTATCCGCACGTAAGTACCGTCCGCAAGAGTTTGACACTGTTGTCGGGCAATCGCACGTTACCGATACTTTGGAACACGCCATCGACGAAAGTCAATTGGCTCAGGCATTGCTTTTCTGCGGACCAAGAGGTGTTGGTAAAACAACCTGCGCCAGAATTCTTGCCCGTAAAATCAATGAGAAATCCGGAGCAGCGGATGATGACGGTTTTGCATTTAACATTTATGAATTAGATGCCGCTTCCAATAACTCGGTAGACGACATCCGCGAATTGATTGACCAGGTTAGATTTGCGCCTCAAGTCGGAAAGTATAAAGTTTATATTATCGATGAGGTTCATATGTTGTCTCAGGCTGCTTTCAACGCATTCCTGAAAACTTTGGAAGAACCGCCGGCACACGCTATTTTCATTTTAGCAACGACTGAGAAACATAAAATCATTCCTACGATTCTTTCCAGATGTCAAATCTATGATTTCAAAAGAATCACAATTGAAGATATTCAGGAGCATTTGAGAAAGATTGCTGAGAAGGAGAGCATTACTTATGAAGATGATGCACTTTATCTGATTGCTCAAAAAGCGGATGGTGCTTTGAGAGATGCTTTATCAATCTTCGATAGATTGAGTACATTTTCTCAGAAAAATATCACGCTCGAAAAAGCAGCCGAAGTTCTCAATATTCTGGATTACGACCAATATCTGAAAATCGCTGATTTGGCGAAAGAAAATGATATTCCTGGCGTTTTGACAACGTTCGACGAAATTATTAAAAAAGGTTTTGATCCGCACATTTTCATCGCCGGATTGGGAAATCATTTCCGTGATCTGATGATGGCTCAGAATCCAAAAACTCTGAACCTAATCGAAGTTGGAGAAAAAACCAAATCCAAATTTGCTGAACAATCCCAAAAATGGAAAGCTCAGGAATTGATAGACGGAATTGAGATTTGCAATTTCGCCGACATCAATTATAAAAATTCCAAAAATCAACGTTTGACTGTTGAGATTGCCTTGATGCAATTATCAAGTCTCACTGCAGGTTTGGAAGCTAAAAAAAAAAATTCTTAATATTAGCGCCGCTTCTTGAAGCTAATCTTATTCAAGCGCCAAGAATCAAGACTGAAGAGTCAAGACCAGAAGCTAAATTACCATCAACCAACAACCAGCAACCAACAACCAAAATATCTTTCGAAGAACCTAAAAAGGTAATTCAGAAAGCGTCTGAACCTATTGCGAGGAGTTCTTCTAATTCCAAATTCAGCATCAAAGCGGCTTTGGAAAAAAAAGAGGAAACTCAAAAGGATGAATTTGCAGAAGTCAAAGATGAGAATTTGCCTTCCAACCATTTTTCACAAACCGATATTGATAGGGAATGGGATATTTTTCTGAAAAATCTTTCTAAAACCAACACCTTAGCTTATAACGCAATCAGTACCTTTAAGTTAGAAAAATCGGATGAACATCAAATTACCGTAAAGTATTCTTCCGGAACAGCCAAAGTTGAGTTTGACAGATTGAGTATTGAATTCTTCAACCATTTCAAACATAAGGTCAATAATTTTAAAATCGAAATTGAATACATCACAGATTTGACCATCAAAAAAGAAGTGATGACCAAAAGGAAAATCTTCGAAAAGTTTGTGGAAATCAATCCGCTTCTGAAAGATCTGGATGATTTGATGAGATTCGATTTGACTTAAATTATTTTAAAATGTAATAAAGCCTGTTTCTGAGTTGTCCTAATAACAGAACTATAAATTACCACAAAAATTCAACAATGAGAAGACTGCTTTTTATTATTACATTGATATCAGGAATTTCCGCATTTGCTCAGAAAATTACAACAGAAAACCAAATTTATGCAGCAATGGATGCTCAGGCAGAGTTGTTTTTGAAGAACTCAAAAGCAAATTCTTTCTCCATCGGAATTGTAAAAGACGGAAAGACTTACACCAGACATTACGGCGAAATCGACAAAGGCAAAGGTAACAAAGCGAATAATTCTACATTGTTTGAAATTGCTTCCGTTACCAAATTGTTTACCGGAACTTTGGTGGCAAAAGCTGTTTTGGATGGCAAAATAACATTGGATGACGATATCAGAAAATACATCACTGGTTCTTATCCGAATCTTCAATTCAATGGAACGCCTGTTACAATCAAGGATTTGGTTTCTTTGAAATCCGGTTTCAACAAAGATTTGCCTGACAGAAGTGAAGTTATGAAGGTAAGAAATGACAGTACTGCTTTCAAAGTTGAAAAACTGGAAAAAGCTTATACGAAAGAGCAGTTTTTCAAAGATTTGAAATCAATCAAAGTAGAGACTTTGCCAGGGACGGTTTATAATTATAATAATGGAACTTTGCAATTGACTGCTCATATTTTGGAAAATGTTTACGGAAAAAGTTATGAGACATTATTGAAGGAAAATATTTTAATTCCATTAAAGTTAGATCATACAAAACTTCATATCAGTCAAAATGAAACTATCGCCAATGGTTATGATGGAAACGGTGTTCTGATGCCATTTTTGCCTTACTCGCTTTGGGGTTCTCAAGGTTATTTGAAATCAACTTTAAGTGATTTGACGACATTTTTGAAATTTGAATTAGATAAAAAAAATCCGCTCGTTCAGGAATCACAAAGAGATTTACTCAATAATAAAAATTACTGGAACGCGTATTTTTGGGATGAAGTTACAGTAAATCACAATGGTCGAAATGCCAGAAAACACGGTGGCGCCTTCGGAACACAGAATTTGTTTTGGGTTTTCCCGGATTATAACATCGGTATTTCTGTGATTACAAATCAAGGTGGCGAAAATACCTATGGTAATTTATACAATGCTGTCCAAAATCTGATTGACGATTTGAAACCTTTTGGTCAAAAATTAATCGGAAGAGAAATTGAGAAAAAATGTTTTGAAAATATCGATTCCGGAATTGCTTATTACAAAGAGCTGAAGAAAAACAAACCCCAATTTTACAACTTTTCTGATGAATCTGAACTGAATAATTTGGGCTATAAATTGATGAGAACGGGAGCAGTAGCATCAGCCATCAAACTATTCCAACTGTATGTTTCCGAATTCCCTAACTCTGGAAACGCCTACGACAGTTTGGCTGAATCTTATTTTAATAATAAAGAATACGCGCTTTCCAAACAGAATTATCAGAAGTCTTTGGAACTCAATCCGGGTAATTCCAACGCGAAAGAGATGCTCGTTAAAATTGAGAATGAAACAAAATCAAAATAAAATTTCATTTTAATTTTTTCAGACATTTATCACTAAATGAAAAATTAATTGCACAATCATCGTTCCCATTTCCCATTAATTTATATATTTGTTCAAGATTTCGATGAAAATAGTTGAAATCATCTAATCCAATCAAGCTAAAAAGCCTTTCAGTAAGGCATTAATAAATGGAATCAACTAATTTTCCATATTTCACAACTTCTAGATCTACCGAGTATTTTGGTGGATCATTTAGCTTTTTTGGATCTTATTATAGAAATTTTAGAAACTATTACCGATTTTATTGGTTTAGCTAACTAAATTTCTTTCTCAAAAATCTGTGGAACAATTCAAACTTCCGCAACTCATTTAAAGTTTTTAAACGTTTTTTTGGAAAAGAATTATAAATCAACATTTATAACAGATATACTATTGCATTAATTTAAAATTTATAAAATTAAAAATATGAACCTTAATGAATTAAAAAATGATTGGATTAACGACTTCGCAAATCCAATGATCATAGCAGGACCTTGCAGCGCAGAGAGCGAATCGCAGATGCTTGGAACTGCAAAAAGACTAAAAGAAAGTGGGGCGCAGATTTCCGCTTTCCGTGCTGGAATTTGGAAACCAAGAACCAAACCAAACGGTTTCGAAGGAGTAGGCGTGATCGGTCTTAACTGGCTGAAAAAAGTAAAAGAAGAATATGGTTTCAAAACTGCGACTGAGGTTGCAAATGCACACCACGTTTTTGCAGCGTTGGAAGCAGACGTTGACATCCTTTGGATAGGCGCAAGATCTACTGTTAATCCTTTTACAGTTCAGGAAATTGCTCAGGCTTTGAGGGGAACCAACAAACCGATTTTGGTGAAAAATCCTGTAAATCCGGATTTAGCACTTTGGATTGGCGCTTTGGAGAGATTGTTAGGTCAAGGGATTGAGAATGTTGGCGCCATCCACAGAGGTTTTTCCACTTACCAAAAAACAAAATACAGAAATATCCCGAACTGGCAAATCGCTTTGGATTTCAAAAATCAATTCCCGAATATTCCGTTATTCATAGATCCATCACATATTTGCGGTAACAGAACCGGCTTGGCTGGTGTTGCGCAGGAAGCTTTCAACGTTGGTTACCAGGGGGCAATCATAGAAAGTCACGAAGATCCGGACAACGCCTGGAGCGATGCTTCTCAGCAAATTACGCCGGAAGTTTTGGCAGAAATGATCAATAATCTTCAGATTCGTAATTCAGATATTTCCGGTTATGAAGACGAAATGGGAAAACACAGAACACTCATCAGTGATATGGATTTCCAATTGATCGAATTACTTTCTCAAAGAATGAAGATTTCTGAAAAGATCGGAACTCTGAAAAAGGAAAACAACATCGCGATCTTCCAGCCGGAACGTTGGAAAGTGATCACAGAATATGCGAACCAAAAAGCTTCTGAAACGGGAATGTCTCAGGAATTCATTGAGAAAGTTTTCAAAGCGATCCACGAAGAAAGTATTGAGGTTCAGAATAATATTATGATCGACAGATAATATTTGTGCAGCTATTTCCGCCTTTCGCTCTCAAACCTAAAGAAGTGGCTCGACGAAGTCAATTTTTTTTTGCAGATGATCTGTCTTCAATAGAAAGTAAAATCAAAGCAAAAAAGGATTTCCGCTCAAGTCGGGCTGCAGATTCGAGATAAAAACAAGTTTTGTCAATAAAAACAACCAGGCCTTTCAGAATTTCAAACTCTGAAAGGGTTTTTATTTGTCAACACGATAAAAGCTTTAACTTTGTAAAACATTAAAATCTATTTTTTGAAAGGAATCATCATCAAATCTACAGGAAGCTGGTATCAGGTTTTGGAAGAAACAGACAAAACTGTTTACGAAGCCAGAATCCGGGGTAAATTCAAACTTATAAAAACCAGACTTACAAATCCATTGGCAGTAGGAGATGAAGTAGAATTTTCTTTGGAGCAGGATGATGTAGCTTGGATCACAAAGATATTTCCGAGAAAAAATTACCTTATCAGAAAATCTGTTAACCTCTCTAAAGAAGCACATATTATTGCTTCGAATGTAAATGTTGCCTGCTTTATTTATACTCTGAAATTTCCTGAAACATCCTTAGGATTTTTGGATCGTTTTTTAGCGTGTTGTGAAGCTTATAACATTCCGACTTTGATATTATTCAATAAAATGGATACTTTGAATGACGAGGAAAAGCAAATAGTAGAAAACATTGAAGCGATGTATCAGAACATTGGTTACGACACTTTGAATATTTCATCTTACACCAAACTCAATCTCAATTTTTTGATTGATAAAATTAAAGATAAAACATCTGTCTTCTTCGGACATTCCGGTTGCGGAAAATCAACTTTGGTAAATGCGATGCAGCCGGATCTTCATATCAGAACCGGAGAAATATCAGAATCTCAACTCAAAGGAAAACATACGACGACTTTTGCTCAAATGCATTTTTGGGATTTTGGAGGCTCTGTCATTGATACGCCGGGTGTTCGGGAATTTGCAATGATTGATGTTCAGAAAGAAGAAATTCAGCATTATTTTCCGGAGATTTTCAAAGCGGGTAGGAGTTGCAAATATCACAATTGTATGCACATCAACGAACCAAAATGTGCCGTTCTGAAAGGATTAGAAACCGGAGAACTGGAAGAAACACGATACATCACTTATCTCAAACTGATGGAAGAAGCGGATGAGATGAATCAAATATAAAAAACAAAAAGTCCAGAAAAAATATTTTCAGGACTTTTTACTTTTAAACCAGTGATTATTTGGTCTTTTATTCTTGGCTATTTGCAACTTCATCCACTTTCTCCAAATAATATTTCTTTTGCTCATCGGTTGCGAAAGAGTAGTTGAAAGAATTTTTAACCAAAGTAATAATGTCTTCTTTTGACAAATTCAAAGCTTCCTGAACAGCTTCAAAATTTGCATTCATATAACCTCCAAAATAAGCAGGATCGTCTGAATTAACCGTTGCTTTGATGCCTTTGTCCAATAATTTTTTTAAAGGATGATTGATCATTACATCTGTGTTTCTCAACTCAAGATTGGAAAGTGGGCAAACCGTCAAGGCTAAATCTCTTTTTACGATTTCAGTAACCAGATCTTCGTCTTCCAGACATCTGTTTCCGTGATCGATTCTGGCAACTTTAAGGATATCAATTGCCTCCCAGATATATTCAGTTGGACCTTCTTCGCCGGCGTGAGCGACTGGAATGTAGCCTTCTTTTACGGAAGCTTCGAACACATTTTTGAATTTTGTTGGCGGATTTCCCATTTCGGAGGAATCCAGTCCAACAGCAGTGATGAGATCTTTATAAGGAAGTGATTGTTTCAAAGTTTCAAATGCTGATTCTTCTGACAAATGTCGCAGGTAACTCATTATAAAAAGTGAGTTGATTCCCCACTTTTCTTTGGCGTCAATTCTGGCTTTTTGCAATCCATTAATGACTGTTTCGAAGGTAATTCCACGTTCTGTATGGGTTTGCGGATCGAACATAATCTCTGTATGAATCACATTGTTTTCGTAACATTTTTGATAATAAGCCATCGCCAAATCATAGAAATCCTGCTCGTGGATCAAAACGCCTGCTCCTGCATAATAAATATCCAAAAAATCCTGCAGGCAAGAGAATTGATAAGCTTTTTTGACTTCATCAATCGTTTTGTAAGGAATCTCGATTTGGTTTCTTTGGGCAATTTCGAACATTAATTCGGGTTCAAAACTTCCTTCGATATGTAAATGTAATTCAGCTTTTGGAAGTGCGGCAATAAAATCTTTCATAGTTTTTTGATTTATTCAAATGTAATAAAAAAGGCTTTAGAAAATGATTCTAAAGCCTTAATATAATATAAAAGTTAACTTCTATTTATCTATGGATCCCATTACCTTTTGAGCAAATGAGTTAAGCGCATCTTTTTCGCTCATTCCGTTGTTGACGTTTGCGTGAACTTCCAGCGCTCCGCAAATGTTTGTTATCAATTCTCCTGCAACGTTCAGGTCTTTTTCAGAAACATTTCGAAATTCTGAAAAACTTTCCAAAACTTCCAAAGTCGCTTCCAGATTTTCCGGCGTTTGGTTTTGATAAAACTGTCTTATGATGGGTAATTTCATTTTATATAAATTAAAAAATTAAATGATTAAAAATTAATTAATTCTTTATTTCTGAAAATAATGTAGTTAAGCTATCTGCCTTATTTGTTTGAACCTGGCTTTTCAAATTTCCACCTTCAAATACTGCAAACGTTGGCAAATTGTCAACAGTTGCAAGCTTTCTGCTTTCCGGCAATTTCTCTGCATCTACGTAATAGAAAGGAATCTCATCATTTTCTGAAGCCAGTTTTTTGAATTTTGGTTTCATAATTCTGCAGTTTCCACACCACGTTGCACCATACTGAACCATCACTTTATCATTCTCACTTACAATTTGTTGTAAGTTGTCTTCTGTAAGTTCTATGTACATTTTTGCAATTATTAATGATTAATTATAAATGATAATTGATTATGAAAATCAATTAGTTTTTGCTGAAGTATTCTGCAACGCCGGTTCTGTTGGCATTCATTGCTTCTTTGCCTTCTTCCCAGTTTGCAGGGCACACTTCGCCGTGTTTTTGTACGTGAGCATAAGCATCGATCAAACGAAGATATTCTTTCACATTTCTTCCAAGAGGCATATCATTTACAGATTCGTGGAAGATTTTTCCAGTTTCGTCGATTAGATAAGTTGCTCTGTAAGTTACGTTTGAACCTGTGTAAACCTCGTTTCCTTGTTCATCGTAATCCAAATCCTGATCTACGATTCCAAGGATGTTTGCCAATTGTCTGTGCGTGTCAGCCAAGATTGGGTAAGTTACACCTTCGATACCGCCGTTGTCTTTTGGCGTGTTCAACCAAGCGAAATGAACTTCATTTGTGTCGCAAGATGCACCGATTACAACTGTATTTCTTTTTTGAAATTCCGGTAAAGCTTCTTGGAATGCGTGTAATTCTGTAGGGCAAACAAAAGTGAAATCTTTTGGATACCAGAACAAAATAACTTTTTGCTGATTGTTTAAAGCTTCTTCAAAAACATTGATCTTAAGATCATCACCCATTTCGCTCATTGCATCAATCGCAACATTTGGGAATAATTTACCTACTAATGACATAATATTAAAGTTTAAATTGTTATTTTTTGATAGTGCGAAATTACAAAGATTTTGTGAATTGAATATTAATTATCGATTTATAAAATCTATCGATTTGAAAGATTTGAAACTAACAGTGTTATTCAGGGATTTTTTGATATTGATGTTCTTATTAATAATATTACTAATGATTCAGTTTCAAAATATTACTCGAATTTCAAACAAATAATTAACATTATAATTGAGCAAAGTCAGAATTTTTAAAGATTTTGAAAATAAAAAACACCACTTTCGTGATGTTTTATGATAAATATTTAAAAGAATAATTAAAATTGCTCTACACAATCCTTGATCCTTTTCATTGCTTCTCTCAAATCCTTTTCCGAAGCTGCATAAGAAAAACGGATACATTCCGGACTTCCGAAACTTACACCACCAACACAGCCAACGTGCGCTTTTTCAAGCAAAAACATTGCGAAGTCGTCAGCATCTTTAATTTCAGTTCCATTCAGGTTTTTTCCGATGAAATAAGAAATATCCGGGAAGAAATAGAAAGCACTTTTTGGAAGATTGCATTTAAAACCTTTGATGTCTTTCATCAATTCAAAAACAAGATCACGTCTTTTATGAAATTCTGTGATCATATATTGCAACTCAGAAGGATCCATCTGCAAAGCAGTGATGGAAGCTCTTTGTGCCACAGTATTTGCGCCGCTCGTCATTTGACCCTGAACTTTGTCGCAAGCGCTTGCCAACCATTCCGGACAAGCAGAATATCCGATTCTCCAGCCTGTCATTGCAAATGCTTTACTCATTCCGTTAATTACCGCAGTTTGCTCGTAAACTTGCGGGAAACTTGCGATAGAAACGTGTTCGCCTTCATAATTGATGAATTCGTAGATCTCATCTGAAATGATGGTGACGTGAGGATATTTGGCTACCACATTGGCAATGGCTTCCAGTTCTTCTCTTGTGTAATAACTTCCCGAAGGATTACAAGGCGAACTATATAATAAGGCTTTGGTTTTCGGTGTAATTGCTTTTTCTAATTGTTCAGCTGTAAATTTGAATTCAGTATCAATAGAAGTTTCAATAAATACTGAAGTTCCGCCAACCAGTTTTACCATCTCGTCATAACTTACCCAATAAGGAGCAGGAAGAATCACTTCATCGCCATCATTTACGATAGCCGATAAAACGTTGATGATAGATTGCTTTGCACCGTTGGAAACACAGATTTGATTCGGTTTGTAATCAAGATCGTTATCTCTTTTCAGTTTTGCGGAAATGGCTTGTCTTAATTCCAAAAATCCCGGAACAGGCGAGTAGTGGCTGTAATTTTCATTAATGGCATCAAAGGCAGCTTGTTTGATTTTCTGAGGAACATCGAAGTCCGGTTCTCCCAAAGTCAAGCTTATCACATCGATTCCAGCGGCCTTCATATCTCGCGCTTTGTTGCTCATCACAAAAGTCTGAGAATAACTCAGTCTGTTCAATCTATCAGAAATTTTACTCATAAATACTCTTTTTTAATATATCAGATCAATTTTCACAAATATAATTTTTTAATCTAAAAAAGATAGGCTGTTTTTGAAATATTGTATAGTAATTTTTCAAAAAATGAAATGCTAACCGTTTTCTTGAAATTAATTTAAAAATAAGTATTTATACTCAACGAATAATGTTCATAATTAATTATTTTTGCGAATAATTTTTCTTACAAAAGATCAATTAAAGAAATTAATGGATTTTAGAAGAGACTTTTATAGCACGCATGAATAAAAAATTTACAATTTACCTAGCCGTATTTCTATCGCTTTGTTTTGGTTTTATCAATGCACAGGAACTGAATATTAATCTTCTTGAAAAAGAAATTATAAGATATAACAGGGAGGGAAAACAAATACTATCTCAAAAAAAACTTTCTGATTTATTATTCTCAGGCAATCTCTCCAAAGAAGAAGAGGCTAATGTTCTTTTTTATCTGGCTGCAACATATCGCAGTGTAAACGATTATATGACCTGCATAGATTACCTTAATAAATCCTCCGCTATTGCAAAAGAGCTTCCTAAGCATAATATCCTGCGAATGAAGCTGGATTATGAATATGCTTTTGCCTATTTCGATAATCAGCAATATGATCAATCAAAGAAAGTGATGGACCGCATCGCTGTCCAGAACTATTCTCACATTATTCCGGAAGATCAATCCTATATCCTGATGCAGGAAGGCTATCTTTTTTTAAGAGATCAAAAGTATGATAGAGCAGAACTGAAATATGAGCAGGCTTTTGAAATTATGAAATCGGCAAATTACTGTAATCTTCCTATTGTAATGATAAGAATGATGGATCTCTACAATCAGAAAAAAGATATGATAAAGGTAAAAAGCCTGTATATGCAAAGCCTTAAAATATCGAAAAGCTGTGGCATTTTGAAATATGAGACCTATGCTGCATCTGAAATGGAAAAAATTTACAAAGAAAATAACTTGCTGGAAGAAGCTTATGCTGTTGGATTGAAAGTAGATTCTTTAAGAAAAATTGAAGACCTGGAAAACAAAGTTTCGGAGATGCATGTTATCGACAAAAAATATGTAGAAAGAAAAGAAGCGCTTCTGAACAAGTCTGTTTTTTGGGAAAAAATAGCGGCGACAATTGTTGCTTTTGTTTTATTTTCTCTGATTGGTTATTCTTTTTCCAAAAGTAAAAACCTAAAAATCGAGAAAGAAAGGATGGAAGAAGAAATAGAACAGATCAAACAAGATCTGACTTCCTATTCCGAAAGTTATTATTTCAATGAAAAGTCTGTCAGCTTAGAATCCACAATTATACATTCTGAAAAATTGACAGACCGACAAAAAGCTCTATTGAAACTAATGGCAGAAGGATTGTCTAATAAAGAAATTGCTGAAAAACTATTCATAACGGAGAGTACAGTTAAGTATCATATCAAGAATATTTACAACATACTAGAACTGAAAGACAGGAAGGATTTCTTCAAAAAAATCAGCCTGAACTAATCTACAGACCTACTACATCCTGTAAAACAGGACTGTCCTTAGGGGTGGTTTTTGCCTCTATATCAGCATCCTGACCGTTAGTATAGTTTATTTTTATAAAATTAATAATAATATTGCATTATAATTAACCAATATACAAATTATTTCTTTGATGACCAAATCTTATTTTCAAAGAATATTTCCATAAAATTTTAAAGTTTAAAAATGTGTTTTCTTATCACATGTTAAGATTTGATAGTTAAACAAACGTTTAAATTTGCAATGTTAATTTTTAATTAGATAACAACAGATGAAAAAAAGTTTATTTTTCCTGTTTGCAATATTCATTGCAAACATCTTCTCTGCGCAGACAGAATTGGTAAGATGGAATAATTCAAATTACTCTCCAAGTTTTAATCAAAGTCACATTACAGTTAGCAACCTTACCGCTACAGTTCCTCTTTCTTATGTGCAATATCCATCGATAAGTGGATTCAATGCCTTTCAGACAAACAACTGGCCAACCAAGAACGATCAGGCTTACGACCCAAATAAGTACATACAATTGAAGGTAAGCCCTTCGCAGGGATATAAGCTTAATCTTTCAGAATTTAATTTTAGCTGTGCATCACAGGGCGGTGACGCAAAGATCAGGGTAGATTATTCTATCAACAGTAGTTTTTCCGGTCCTGTAACTGTACTGCCGGAAACAACTATAAACAGCGGTATGTCAAATTTTTCCATCACCAACTTTCCTTCGCCGATTGCAACTGATGGTCAAACACTTTATATCAGAATTTATTTTTATAATACTTGGAATGCTGTTCATTTGTTTCTAAAAGACGGACAGAATTTCGGACCACTTTTTAAAGGTACGGTTGAATCCAGTTCTACAGTTCCTACAGCTTATAACGATGTAGCTAACACGAGTATAAACAATGATATTGACATCAATGTTTTATATAATGATGATTACAGCAACAAAGTTGGGACTATTTCTTTTACGAAACCTGCCCACGGAATTGCTACACTCAATAGTGATAACAGCATCAATTATCTTCCAAATAAAGATTATACGGGAGCAGATTCATTTTCGTACCGTATAACTAATGAATATGGTGTTTCCAACTATGCTACAGTTGCTGTAAATGTTTCTGCACCATCACAGTCGGCACTTATCTGGTGGGATAAAAATACCTATTTTGGAACACCATTCCAGTCATTTATCAATTCTACCGAAATGACGACTAATGGTGGCGTTACAAAGTCAATCGGAAATGAATCGACACCAATATTTATTTTCAGCGGAATTTCGAATCCAAGTTTGGATACTTCTAAGTACGTACAATTTGTATTGGATAATACGAGCACGAAAAAAACTATTGAACCTAAATCTTTCAGCTACATTTCAAGAGGGTACAATCCTGGTAAATATGAGCTGAGATATTCTAAAAATATAGATTTTTCTAATAGCGTAGTTGCAGCATCCGGTACATTTGCTGCCAGCGCTTCTTACAGCACAACCACTCTTAATATTACAGATTTAAAGATTAATCCACAAGAAAAATTATATCTTCGTCTGTATCTTTATGACTGTAACTCAAGTTTAGTAATGCAGTTTTTGCCACAAGGCATCGGACCGGTTATCAATGGTATAGTTTATAACTACGTTTATGCTTCGAACGATACAATATGGCTGGATTCTTCCAACCCGCACTGGAGCAATGGAACACCAACTGCTACGAAAAATGCAATTATAGATACCAACTACAGTACCTCACTATATGGTACTTTTGAAAGCAATAATTTGACAATCAACGCAGGTGCTGCACTTACGGTCAACACAGGTGATTACATTAAAGTTAATGGTCAAATTGTAAATAACGCGGCAGCAGCATCTTTCTCAGTGGAAAATAATGCCAACATTTTACAAACTGGAAACGCTCAGAATATCGGTAATATATCCGTAAAGAAAACGGCCGTAATTCCTAAGATGGGTTATAATTATTGGTCTTCACCAGTGATTGGTCAGAATCTTTACCAATTCTCAGAAGGATACAATCAGGCAGCTACAACTGGTACAGGAACGCCATGGAACAGATTCTATGTTTACAACGAGGCAAATGATTATTTTGTAACCACTATTGCTAATGAAATCACACTTAATAGTACTTCCGTATTAGAACCTGCCAGAGGTTATGCCATCAGAGGAAAGAACAGTTTTCCCGAAACTGTAACTGTTGAGACCACGCCGGCCAAGTTCGAATTTGTAGGTAAACCACAGAATGGGGACGTTGCAACTTATAAACTAAAATGGACAAACGCGGCCCACGGTTACAATATGGTAGGAAATCCATATCCATCTAATATCAATTTTGACAGTTTTTATGAACTGAATAGTAGCAAAATCTACGGTGTTGCTTATTTCTGGACCAATAATGATGGGCAGGTAATGTATCAGCAGGGAAGTACCTACTCCAGTAATAATTATGCAATAGAAACCGCTGTGGGTGGTACTTCTGCAACTTATTTCGGATTTAATAACAGAAAGCCAAACGGTAACATTTCTGTGGGACAAGGATTTATAATCCAGGCAAAACCAGCTGGGAAAAATGAAACTTTAACCTTCAATAATAGTATAAGAACAGCAGATACTGCCAATTATTACAACAAAACTACATCACAGAAAAACAGATTCTGGCTGGAGCTAAAGTCTCCGTCAAACGTCAACAACGAAATACTGATAGGCTACATCGCCAAGGCTACCAATGGATTTGATAATGATTATGATGCAGATTTGCTCTCTATCGGAAGTGATTCTTTTTGGAACGTTCTGGACAGTCACAAACTTGCCATCCAGGCAAAAGATGAAAATTTCACAAACAGTGATAATGTAACGTTAGGTTTCAAAGCTTCTGTTACTGGTAATTATACTATTTCAATTAATGATAAAGAGGGAATCTTTAACTCGGGACAAACTATTTATTTGAAAGACAAATATCTCAACAAGGTATTTAACATCTCAGACAATCCTTATACTTTTTATACAAGTGCAGGACAATATGAAGAGAGATTCGAAATTGTTTACAAATCTCTGGAAACTTTAGGAACAGATAATGCTGTGAAAAAAGGAATCCAGATTTATAAAGATATTCAGAATTTTATTGTTAATTCTCCTAATAATCTGGACGAGGTAAGCCTTTATGATGCTTTGGGAAGATTAATCTTTGAATCCAAAACTTCAAAAAAAGAAGTCTTGATTAATAAAACCAATCTGCCGGACGGAATGTACATCGTCAAAGCAAGATCTGGAAATACAACAATGACTAAGAAAGTTTTGAAATAAAACTTATTCATCAAATTTACAAACCATCAAAATTATTTTTGATGGTTTTTTGTTATTAATACTATTAAAATTCATAATTTCGCTCTATGTCTTTAGAATTAATTTTAAAATATTTTCCCGATATCTCCAGCGAGCAGAAAGATCAGTTCGCAGAACTAGAAATTCTTTACAAAGATTGGAATGAAAAGATCAACGTCATCTCCAGAAAAGATACAGACAGTCTGTACGAAAAGCATATTTTACATTCCTTGGGAATAGCAAAAGTAATGGAGTTTGCAGACAATACAAAAGTTCTGGACATCGGTACCGGAGGAGGTTTTCCCGGGATTCCGCTAGCCATACTTTTTCCAAATACCCAGTTTACGCTTGTAGATAGCATCGGAAAAAAGATCACAGTAGTTAAAGGCGTTGCAGAAAGTCTTGGTCTCAAAAATGTGACAGCGCACCACATGCGAGCTGAACAGCTGAAAGAGAAATTTCATTTCGTAGTCAGCAGAGCCGTGACGCAGATGCCGGTTTTCCTGACCTGGCTGAGAGGCAAATTCGAGAAAGACCAATTCAATCCAAAACACAACGGTGTGATTTATCTAAAAGGCGGAGATCTTGGCGAGGAACTGGCAGGATTGAGATGTGAGATTTTTCAGCTCAAAAATTATTTCGAAGAAGAATTTTTCGACACCAAAAAAGTCGTTTACATATCAAAAGGCAATTTTAACAACTAAATAAAGAAATGATTATGAAGAAAGTATTTATTTTATCAGTGATTTCAGTGTTATCTCTAGCTGCAACATCTTGCAAAGACAATGACGATTATGTAGAGATTACAGATGTTTACGCACAGAAAACCGACAGCGTAACCATTCCGATGGATACAATGACTTTGGGTGTTACACAAGATTTCAAAGTGTATTCTACATTTACCAGAACGTGCGAAGGGATTTACAGTTACGATTATCAATATACCAATGATTCTGTAAGAACGATTGCTAATTTTGGATACAAAACCAACGAAGCCTGTTCAGACGGAACTTATGTTGACGGCAGCCGAATCAGTTTTAAACCTGTAAAAACCGGAACTTACACTTTCAAATTCTTCACTGGAAAAGATGCTGCAGGAGCTAATACTTTCCTAGAGAAAAAAGTGGTGGTGGAATAGTTTTTTGTAGCTAAATCCCGCGTTCTGTTGCAATCTTTTTGCAGAAAGACTTTTCCATTAAGTAGAACTCGAAGATTACGCAAAAAAGGATTTCCACTGCAATCGGGGCTATGGGTTTCGTCGTAAGATTAAGATTTCTAAAAATCAAAACAATCTGCAAAATCTGCGAGAATATATTTTTTATTGCTTTGCTGAGTTTTATCGCTTTGCGACCTTAAAAATATTTTCAGTAATTTCCAAAAAGATTTTTGCGCCTTTGCGTTAAAAATTTACTGCAGTTATCAAATATATTTTCAAAGTCAACGAAAATTAATTAAATTGAGCCTTTACTCCAAAAGGCTTTTTTTATGCAGTTTCTTCAAAGAATCATTTCAGAATTATTAGAAAATCACAAAGATCTCTCGGGTTTGGATATCGTCTTACCTGGAAAGCGTCCAATGGTTTTCATCAAAAGAATCTTGCAGGAAAAGCAATATCAGGGACTTCTTCCAAATTTTGTCACGATAGACGAGCTCATTGCGGAACTTTCAGATGATTTGGAAATCAAAGGAATTGCACTTTGGCTTTTCGCTTACAGAACTTATCAGAAAGTAGATTCTTCCGAAGATTTCTCAGGCTTCCTCAAATGGTTTCCAACATTGCAAAAGGATTGGGACGATATGATGAAATTCTCAGAAAATGACCAAAAAATCCTGGAATGGATGCTGGACGAAGAGCGCATCAAAAATTGGGGCGAAGATCTTGGCGATGATGACAACGCTAGAAAAAGGAACCTCAATTTCTGGCGGAAAATGAATGAGTTTCTGCCACTTTTGAAATCAGATTTAAGGAAAGAAAACCTTGCCACTGCCGGAATGATTTACCAGGAAACCTATTCAAAATTGGAGAAGTTTGCAAAATCCACTCAAAATTATTTTGTCTTTTGCGGTTTCAATGCTTTGTCGCGAGTTGAGGAGCAACTGGTAAGAAAACTCTTGCAATGGAACAAAGCCGAAACCTATTTCCAAGCCGATCAATATTATATTAATGATGAAAGACAGGAATCCGGAAAGTTTCTGAGAGATACGATAAAGTGGAAAGAATTTGATCTTTATAGAAACTTTAATTGGATTGATGATCAATTTTCTCAACTAAAAAATATCAAAACCTATGAAGTTTCCGGAAATATCGTTCAGGCAAAAGTTTTACCCGAAATTCTGAAGAAAATTCCGAAAGAAGAATTGTCAGAAACTGCTTTGGTTTTGCTGGACGAAAATCTTCTGCCAGCTGTTTTAGACAGCTTGACTTCCGTGGAAAGTGTGAATATTACGATGGGTTTTCCTTTAAAAAATCTATCATTCAGCAACGCCATCAAAAAACTGTTTTACCTTCAGAAACAACAAGAGAAAAAGTCTTCCAGCTATTATTACGCCGACGTTTTACCAATATTGGAAGAATTGCCAAATGACGAGATAGACAGTGCAATCATTCAGGAATTCATTGCAAAGATTGAGCAACGCAATATCGTTTATATTTCAAAAAATCTCTTGCAGGAATTGCTGGGAAACCTAAGTTATTTTCAGCTTCTTCAAAAACCGGAATCTACTCAAAACTTTTTGGATTTATTAATCAAATTCTGTTACGAGTTGAAATTCAAAGAACTGGATGATATTCAGTATGAAAATATCGCACATTTTGAGAAAGTTTTCAAAGTCATCAAGAATCAGTTATTGCCTTATAAAATTGAAATCATAATTGAAACTTTAGAGGTTCTGATCAATCAGTTGGTAAATACAGAAAGCATCGATTTTGTGGGCGAACCGTTGGCTGGTTTTCAAATTATGGGATTGTTGGAAACCCGGCTTCTGAACTTCAAAAATATCATTTTACTTTCTGTGAATGAGGGAAAATTGCCATTAGGAAATACGCAAAATACATACATTCCGTTTGATGTCCGCAAAAATTTTGGATTGAATACTTTCCTTGAAAATGATAGCATTTACGCTTATCACTTTTACAGATTGATTCAGGATTCTCAGAATGTCCATCTGCTTTTCAATGCGTTGAGTTCGGGTGTAAACACTGGAGAGAAAAGCCGTTTCATTACGCAATTGGAAATGGAAAGCCCGCATAACATCGAACATATCATCATCGAAAATACATCCGAACCGATCTCTCAGAAATTAATGAAGATTGAAAAAAATGAAGCCGTAATGCAACTTCTGAACGAATGGAAAAACCGCGTTTCTGCTTCACATCTCGTGACTTATCTTTATAATCCAATCGATTTTTACCTCAATCAAATCCTTAAAACAAGGGAAACGAACGAAATCGAAGAGGAACTTTCTCAAAGAAATTATGGAAATCTCGTTCATTACGCATTACAGTTTTTACACGAGCCAATCAAAGGTAAAATATTATCCATTAACGATTTAGAAGATTTACTTGTAAAAGTGGATGAATCGATAGAAGATGCCATCGAAAAGCTAAAACACCAATCCGAATTCTATGAACGCGGAATGAATTTCATCCACAAAGAAATCGCCAAAAGGGTAGTGCGGAACATTGTAGAGTACGATCTGGAATTGGTAAAAAATGGTTCGGCTTTGGAAATCATCGACCTTGAAAAAGAAATCAACTCTGATTTTTATCTTGATAAAAACGGAAAGGACAAAATCAGTTTCTACGGTTTCATCGACAGAATCGACAAACTCGACGGCATCACCAGAGTTATTGATTATAAAACAGCGAAACCGAAAAATCTGACTATTAATCTTGGCAAAAATAAAGAAGAAAAACTTCCGGAATTATTTTTCCGAGACGATTATAAGCAAGCGTTGCAGTTATCAATTTATAAATTCTGCATCACCAATTCTCTGAAAATAAAACCGGAAAATGTAGAAACTGCAATCTGGTCTTTCGCCGAAGTGAATAATGGTCCACAAAATCTTAATTTTATTGATATTGAAGATTCTGAAGTGGAAGATTCTATCAGAAACCTGATTGCAGAAATTTTGAATCCTGAAGTTCCGTTTGAGGAGAAGGAGAAAGTGAGTTGGTAGCAAAAAAGAAGACTTTCCAGTTACAGAAAGTCTTTATTATTACAATGTATTTATTTTTTGTAACAGCATTTTAGCTTTTAAGAAAATTAATCAAAATCTCGTTCAGTTCATCGGCGTGCGTTACATTCAGTCCGTGCGGTGCGCCGGAAATCACGTGGTATTGATTATTTACAATTCCTTTTGCGGCTTGTTCACCGGCAGTTTTTATCGGTACAATTTGATCATCATCGCCGTGAACAATCAATGTGGGCACAGTCACATTTTGAAGTTCCGGACGGAAATCTGTGTTGGCCCAGCTTTCTGCACATTTTATCGTTGCAATAGGAGTGGCTTGGGACGCAATACTCCAGTCATAGTTTAGTTGTGCCTGACTTACGGATTGGGATAAAATTCCGTAATTGTAAAAATTCTTATGGAAACCTTCCAGGAATGTTACACGGTCTTTTTTCAAATTTTTAAGAATTTCGTTCAGGTCTTTTTCCGGAACACCATCTGGATTATCGTCTTTTTGTTTTACCAAAGGAATGATGGATGAGATCAACGCTACTTTATCAACATTGTCTGCGCCATTATTTGTAAGATAACGAACCACTTCTCCGCCACCCATTGAGAATCCGACTAATACAACGTTTTGAAGATCCAAATTTGAAATCAATTCCTCAAGATCTGCAGTCAAACCATTGTAATCATATGCATCCAGAGATGGTTGTGATTTTCCGAATCCTCTTCTGTCATAAGTAATAACCCTGTAGCCGGCATCTAATAATGCGCCGACTTGTGGCTCCCAGGATTTTCCACTCAATGGCCAGCCGTGAATCAAAATAACAGGTTGTCCCTGTCCGAAATCTTCGTAATAAATACTGTAATTTTTGTCAATGTCTTTTGTGATGTAAGGCATAATGGTAATTTTTTATATTAATATTTGAATATCTTTAACCAAACATCACACCATAAAAAAAGGCTTTCTGCTGAGAAAACCTTTTTTATATTTTAATTAACACTACTTCACAATTTCATTATAATAAAGCATTTTGTCATTTTTATCAAAACTAATAATGATGATTTGTCTGTTCTTTGCTTCATCATTATTGAAGAATTTTGCTCTCGGAGCCAGTCCGCCGTTTTCGGACAATGACGGATTCCAGTATAATGTTTCGCGTGTATCTTTCGTTATTTTTTTGTAGGCATCACTTGTGATATCCGGCAATTCAAATTCGATTGATTTATCATAACCTTTAAGAACTAATTTGTTAACCTTTTCCACATTTTTATCTTCTTCAGCAATCATATTTCCACGTCGTGTGTAGATTGCAACGGCATTACCTACCAAACCATCATTTTTTAAAACTTTCACCATTGCAATGCTGCTGATCGGGAGCGAACTGATCATACTTGCGTCTACGGGCATTTCGTCAAGAAACAAACTCGCCTGTGAACCACGGATACTAGGAATGTAATTTCCGGAGCTGTCCATTGTAAAAGTCAATCCGGCAGCGCGACCCTGCAGCCATTGCAATATATTTTGCGAAGTTTGTGCATCCTGGTTTTCATTTACCAGATCAAAAATGGTAGCATTCATACTGCTGAATCGTCCACTTGAAAGTTCCTTGTCAAGTTCTGCTTTTTTATCTACTTTTTTGGCAGTTACTTTTACTTCTTCAATCAATGTTTCTTTGTTAAAATCATCAATTCCCTTATTGTTCTTTCTATTCTGTAGCGCTTTTGCAATTGCCGGATCTTGTACAATATTTTTATCATTTACTAAGCGATAATTGGTAGGTGGCAATGCAGATTTGTACGGAATACTGTTTACCAAAGCTTCGAAACTAATATTCAGGTTATCAGAATCTGAGGATTGGTTTTTGTCTTTATTAAGGTAATAAGAAACCGTCAGAGGTTCATCAAAATAGATATTGTCCAAATAAATAAAACCTTTATCATCCGTAATTACGGGAACAAAGTTTTTATCTGAGTTTTCTGTCTTCAGTAAAAGATTGATATTTTTATTTGGGATAAATCTTCCGTTATTAGTTACTTTTCCTTTAAAGGAGAGGTTTTTCTGCGGTTTGTAATTGAATTCTGGAACTTTACCTGATAAAAGAGATTCCCAGTCATAACGTTTCCATTTTTCTGAGATTAATAAGGCGTCGAGCGCATCCGAATTAGCCGTTTTTTCAAAATATTGCGCCGGATTGTAGATGGAAGAAGTGAAATCTCCGGTCAGCCACTTTATGCTCAGAATTGTGTTTTCATTTGTGTTTTCAGAAGGGTTATTTTCTCTTACCAAAACTGTGTAATTTGAATAATCCTCGTCTGGTTCTATATCAAAACTATTGAAAGCTCTTGGCTCATTATTCAGAGACAAAGCCAAAGTTGGTTCATCAAGATTTAATTTTTTTGGGTTGACGAAAAAGAGCCTTTGTGCTACAGGATTTTGCTTATCGTCAAAAATGGTAATATTTAAAACCGCAGTCTCATCATTACTTACCTTGTTCGGGATATTGCTTGAAGCTTCACTTGTAGTAGTTTTTATATTTGCTCTGTAAACCAATTGATTATTAATGGTTCCAATAATACTGTAGCCTTGCAATCCCTGAGGAAGATCAGTTCCACTTAGTTTATAATTAATACCTTTAGGATCGCCTGCCAATTGAAGATTAATTCCTGAATTTGCTACTGTAGGCAAAGTTATAGTTTGTTTAACGCCTTTATTATCCTCGATAATTGCTTTGTAAGTTTTCCCGGTTTTAGGCGTGATTGTAAATACACTTACATTTTGATCAAGATTTTTAAAAGTTGCTAATTTCTCATTCGGTTTTTCAGAATCTATGACGTAGCCGCTCCAACTCGTTGGCGGAATCCCTTGCGAGTACAATCTGACAGCAACTTTGGTAGGAATATTATCGATGAAAGTTCCGCTTTCCGGAAAAACGTTGGCGGTCCATTTAAGATTTTTATCAAGAACTAATTTCTGTTCAGAATTCGGATTGTAAATCGGAACCTGTTTCACATAGTTGAACTCCTCGGGAAAATTCGCCATCCAGGTTGTATAGGCTCTTATGAAATATATGTCTTCATTCAGAAAATCATTGAGGACGAATGTTCCGTCGCCTTCACCATTTTTCAGATAGACGTTTTTCTTGTCCACCAGATTTTTGTTGTGGTCATACAATTCAACAAAAAGTGTATTAGAAATGGTTGAACGGCCGTAGCCATTGAAGACAAAAGATTTGAAGTAGATATTATCCCCAACAACATATTTGTCTTTATCCAGAAGAAGATAGACTTTTTCCTGCGTATAATTCTGTTCCAGATTCTGGACTGCTTTATCTATTTTGTCCTGAGCCGTAAGCTGTGACATCCCAACAACATAAAGAAAAAAAATGAAGATTTTTTTCATACCAAAAAGCTTATAATTAATTATGATTTATAAATTATGAATGAATAATTTACAATATTTTATTACCATTGAATCACTGCAGCCCGGCTTGAGTGGAAATCCTTTTTTGCGCTGGGAAAAGCGCTAGAAAAAAGATTGGGGACGGAAGACGGATTAAGCTGCCCAAAAATATAATTAAAAGACAAAACCCTCAACATTTGCCGAGGGTTTTATATAATATTTAACACGGATTAGATTCCGTTCACGATTGTATTAAGTGTTTCAGAAGGTCTCATTGCAACATCTGTCTTTTGGAAATCCGGTTTGTAATAACCGTCGATTTCCTGAGCTTTACCTTGAGAACCGATCAATTCTTCATTGATTTTGGTTTCATTCTCTGTTAATGCTTTTGCAACAGGCGCAAATTTAGCAGCGATTTCCGCATCTTTGGTTTGATTTGCTAAAGCTTCTGCCCAATAAGTTGCCAAGTAGAAGTGCGAACCTCTGTTATCGATAGTTCCCAATTTTCTTCCCGGAGATTTGTCTTCTGCCAGGAATTTAGCGTTAGCTTCGTCCAATGCATCAGCCAAAATCTGAGCTTTTGTATTGTTCTGAGTCTGAGCCAAATGTTCCAAAGAAGCCTGCAACGCCAGGAACTCTCCAAGAGAATCCCAACGTAAATATCCTTCCTCGATGAATTGCTCGATGTGTTTTGGGGCAGAACCTCCAGCTCCGGTTTCGAACAAACCACCACCGTTCATCAATGGAACGATAGACAACATTTTTGCAGAAGTTCCAAGCTCAAGAATTGGGAAAAGGTCTGTCAAATAATCTCTTAAAACGTTTCCAGAAACCGAGATCGTGTCTTTACCTTCTCTTGCTCTTTCCAAAGTTTCTGTCATCGCATCTTTCACATCCAGGATCTTGATATCCAATCCAGTGGTGTCGTGATCAGCAAGATATTTCTCCACTTTTTTGATCATTTCTCTGTCGTGCGCTCTTGCTTTGTCTAGCCAGAAGATTGCTGGTGTATCAGACAATCTTGCTCTGTTGACAGCCAATTTCACCCAATCCTGGATCGGTGCATCTTTGGTCTGACACATTCTGAAGATGTCAAATTTCTCCACTTTTTGCTCAAGCAAAGTGTTTCCATTTTCGTCAAGAACTTTGATTGTTCCATCTGCTTCTGCCTGGAAGGTTTTGTCGTGAGATCCGTACTCTTCAGCTTTTTGAGCCATCAATCCTACGTTTGGAACAGAACCCATTGTTTTTGGGTCAAGCGCTCCGTTTTTCTTCATATCATCGATTGCCGCTTGGTAGAATCCTGCGTAAGAACGGTCTGGGATAATAGCCACTGTATCTTCTTCAGCGCCAGCTTTGTCCCACATTTTTCCGCCATTTCTGATTAATGCTGCCATAGAAGCATCAACGATGATGTCAGAAGGAACGTGGAAGTTGGTAATGCCCTTGTCAGAATTTACCATCGCTACTTTAGGACCATCGGCCAAAGTTTTGTCGATGTCAGCTTTGATATCAGCTTCTTGTGGAATTCCGGCAATTTTATCGTAAAGATTTTGCAATCCGTTATTTGGGTTGATGTCCAATTCCTTGAACGTCTCTTTGTATTTATCAAAAACATTTTTGAAGAAAGTCTCAACGATCGCTCCGAAGATGATCGGGTCAGAAACTTTCATCATTGTCGCTTTCAGGTGCGCAGAAAGAATTACACCTCTTTGCTTAGCTTCTTCAATCGCTTCCTGAACAAACGCTTTCAATGAATTGATATTCAAAACAGAAGAATCAATTACCTCACCAGCTTTAAGTGGCGCAAGGTCTTTCAAAACTTTTTCAGAACTGTCATTTCCGAAGAAAACGATTTTGAATTTGGAATCACTTTCTACTGTTGTAGAAGTTTCTGTTCCGTAGAAATCGCCTTGTTCCATATTGGCAACATCGGTTTTGCTGTCAAATGCCCAGGCGCCCATTTTGTGTGGATTTGCTTTTGCATAATTCTTAACTGCTTTTGGAGCGCGTCTGTCAGAATTCCCTTCTCTAAGAACTGGATTTACTGCGGATCCAAGAACCTTTGCATATTTAGCTTTGATTGCTTTTTCCTCGTCATTTTTAGGTTCAGCAGGGTAGTTTGGTAACGCAAAACCTTTAGCTTGTAATTCTGCGATTGCTTCTTCCAATTGAGGCGCAGATGCAGAGATATTTGGTAATTTAATAATGTTTGCTTCCGGAGTCGTAGCCAGTTGTCCTAATTCTGCCAACGCATCACCAATCTTTTGATCGTCTGAAAGATACTCTGGGAAATTTGCAAGAATTCTGACTGCAAGTGAAATGTCTTTAGCAACAATGTCGACGTCTGCAACAGATGTGAAAGCCTTTACGATAGGCAAAAAGGAATGCGTTGCAAGCATCGGTGCTTCGTCCGTAAGCGTGTAAATAATTTTTGATTTTTCTGACATTATTTAGTTGATTTTATTTCGTTTTGAGTCACAAAAATACGTATTTTATAGTAAATTTATGGCAGTAATACTATGATTTTTGTTGTAATGTCGATTATAACATATTAATTAATAGTAAAAGTTAAATTTTATTAAAGTAGAATCAAAGTTTTGACATTTCATTAAGCAACCATTAACTTTGAAAAAAATATTTAAAGAAAATGTCACAGATTACACTTAAAGGAAATCCTTTCAATACCGTTGGCGAGTTGCCGGAAATTGGAACTGTTGCTCAGGAATTTACATTAGTTAGTTCGGATCTTTCAGAAAAGCATTTGGCAGATTTCACTGGGAAAAGAATCCTGCTGAACATCTTTCCTAGCATAGACACTGGTGTTTGCGCAGCATCTGCAAGAGCGTTCAACAAAGAGGCAAGCGCTTTGGAAAATACTGTTGTCATCAATGTTTCCAGAGATTTACCTTTTGCACTGACTAGATTTTGTGCAGCGGAAGGCCTTGAAAATGTAGAAGTATTATCAGATTTCAGAGGGAATTTTGGTGAGGATTATGGCGTGACTTTGATAGATTCTCCAATGAAAGGATTGCTGAGCAGAGCTGTAGTAATTTTGGATGAAAACGGAAAAGTTATTTATACAGAACAAGTTCCGGAAATAGGACAGGAGCCAAATTATGAAGGAGCAGTGAACGCTTTGAAATAATTTTAAAAATAAATCATCCATTATAACGGGAAATCTATTATTTTAGATTTTCCGTTTTTTTTTTTATTTTATGGAGGTTTTGAAAAATATTTACCAGCATCCCGCATTTTCAGAAGAAGATCTGAAATTAATCTTTGATAAGCACGAAAAATTATCTTTTAAAAAAGGCGATTTTTTCCTGAAAGAGAATGAGGTTTCCAATGCGTATTTTGTCCTGGAATCCGGCGTTGTGCGCTCTTTTGTTTTTGATATCGATAACAATGATATTACCATTAATTTCTTTACAGAATCCGATATTATTATAGAAGCGTCTTCAATTTTTCAAAGAATTCCTTCGATGGAAAATATTCAGGCAGAAACGGATTGTGTTGTTTGGAAGATTGATTATGATGATTTTCAGGAATTATTCTTAACAATTCCAGCACTTGCAGAATGGGGAAGAGCGTGGATGTCGTATCAATTATTTTACCTGAAGCAGCGTTCTGTAGAAGTTATAACCAAATCAGCAACAGAGCGTTACTTGGATCTGATTCAAGCTAAACCCGACGTGCTGAAATTTGCTCCGCTTAAAAATATGGCGTCATATCTCGGGATTACTGATACTTCTCTCAGCAGAATAAGGAAAGAAATTGTAAAAGCCTAAACCTATTATATCGTTAAATAAAAAATCAGCAATATTAATTATTGCTGATTTTCTTTTTTTACTTTCTTATAAAATTAAGATTTGGTCAGATCTTTATTTATGTTTTGTTTCTGTATTTTTTTGTAAATCACATTCGACATTATGATGCTGATTTCATAAAGTAAAACCAATGGAAGTGCTGCAGCCATCATACTCAGAACATCTGCCGGTGTTATAATTGCCGCGACAACCATAATCAAAACGATGGCATGTCTTCTGTAAGTCCGTAGAAACTTTGGTGTCAAAATTCCAATGGATGTTAAGATATAAACTGCGATCGGGAAAAGAAAAACAACACCCATTCCCATCGTGACCTGAAGAAATAAAGTCGTGTAATCTGATAAATCGAAAAGCTGAACAATATTGTCCGAAACGGTAAAGAGTAACCCGAAATTAATCGCGAAAGGTAAAATCAAAAAATAACCGGTCAAAACGCCAAGCATAAAAAGAATCCACACAGAATTGATATAGAAAATGGAGTTTTTTCTTTCTGCAGGCAATAGCGCTGGACTTATGAATCTCCAGATTTCCCACACGATGTATGGAAAGGCCAAAACAATTCCGGAAAATATAGAAACTGCCATCATCACGTTGAACTGCTGAAACAATTGTTTCTGCTGAACACTGAATTTACCAGGCATTATAAAACTATCTGCGCCAGTAAGTTCTCTGGAAAAATGATTGACTACTTTGAAAGTGAAAAAATCACTCCTTGTAGGTCCAAAAAAAATATGATCCATTACCCAATTGATATTGAATCCTACGATGATCGCCAAAACAACGATTGCCAGAATCGACCTTACCAGATGCGATCTTAGCTCCCCAATATGCCCAAGAAAGGACATTTCTTTTTCTTCACTCATTATTATTTATAAAAGATAAATGATTATTGATAAATGATTTTAAATTTAATTTTTTAATTCGCAACCTAATATTCTAAAACTCTCCAAAGCTAGAATTTAATTAATTCCTTCGTCCAGCAATTTATGAATATCTATGATACCAAAATATTGATTTTCGTCTGTAACTACCAATTGCCCGATATTATATTCCTTTAAAATCTGCATTGCTTCTTTTGCAAGTTTATTTTTATCGATGGTTTTAGGATTTTTACTGATGATGTCAGCAGCTTTCACTTTCGAGATATCATCCTGATTCAGTAGCATTCTTCTAATGTCACCGTCTGTAATGACGCCGATTATTTCATTATTTTCTACCACTACAGTAATGCCATGTTTGGATCCGCTTACAGAGATAATAATATCTCTTATTGATGCTTCCGATGTAATTTCAGGTTTATTGTTAGAAACGAACTGTTCCACTTTCGCCGTAAGATTTTTTCCAAGACTTCCACCCGGATGAAACTTTGCAAAATCAATTTCTTTAAAGTCTTTCAGTTCCATAAGGCAAACAGCAAGTGCATCACCCAAAGCCATTTGGACAGTTGTAGAGCTTGTCGGAGCCAGTTTATTTGGACAGGCTTCTTTATCCACGTGGGTATTTAAAACAATGTCAGCCGCTTTTGCCAGTTTACTTTCGGTATTTCCTGTCATTGCGATGAGTGCGGTGGAATATTCTTTTAAAAATGGCAGAAGATTGACAATCTCCGGCGAGTTTCCGGAATACGAAATGCACAACACAACATCCTGTTTTTGAATCACTCCAAGATCACCGTGAATGGCTTCTGCCGCGTGAAGAAATTGAGAAGGTGTACCTGTGGAATTGAGCGTAGCAACTATTTTATTGGCCACGTGCGCAGATTTTCCGATGCCGACAACTATTAACTTTCCTTTGACTTCATTGATTGTTAAAACACTTTTGATAAAGCTGTCATTTAGTCGGTTTCGAAGGTTTGTAAGTTCACTTATTTCAATATCAAGCGCCTGATGCGCATTAAACAGAATTTCTTTCGGATCCAAAATTTTAAAATGTTTAATTATTTTGTTTAATAATATTAATTTTGTATCTTCACTTCAATAATTTGAAATCAAGAAATGAAGTTTTTAGGCTTCATTTTTTTATCTATAAAAGCTAAGAAATTACTATCAATAATTTGTATAACCTTCAATAATATGCAAATTTAGCAAACAATATTAAAGGATGAACACAAAAGACATCAACTTATCTGCCGAACTTAAAAAATATTTTGGATTTTCTAAATTCAAAGGCCAGCAAGAGCAAATAATAACTGAACTTCTAGATGGTAAAGATGTCTTTGTTCTGATGCCGACTGGTGGCGGAAAATCACTTTGTTATCAGTTGCCTGCACTTATTTCGGAAGGAACGGCAATCGTAGTTTCACCATTGATTGCCTTGATGAAAAATCAGGTGGACGCTGTAAACGGATTGTCATCCGACGAAGGCGTTGCTCATGTTCTTAATTCCTCACTTAATAAAACCCAGACAAAACAGGTGATGGACGACATCACTGCCGGGAAAACCAAATTACTCTACGTAGCGCCGGAATCATTGATAAAAGAAGAATATGTTGATTTTCTTAAAAATGTACAAATCTCTTTTGTAGCGATAGACGAAGCTCACTGTATCTCCGAATGGGGACACGATTTCCGCCCGGAATACAGAAATCTGAAAGGTATTATTGATAAAATTGCAGATGTTCCCGTAATTGCACTTACCGCCACTGCAACACCGAAAGTTCAGGATGATATTCAGAAAACCTTGGGGATGAACAATGCTTTGGTTTACAAAGAAAGCTTCAACAGAGCCAATCTATTCTACGAAATCCGTCCGAAAGTTAACGTCGATAAGGAGATTGTAAGATTTATCAATCAGCATAAAGGGAAATCAGGAATCGTTTATTGTCTTAGCAGACGAAAAGTAGAGGAGTTCGCTCAGCTTTTACAGGTGAATGGCGTGAATGCTTTGCCTTATCACGCAGGTTTGGATCAGAAAACAAGAGTTCTTCATCAGGACAAATTCTTGATGGAAGAGGCGGATGTCATCGTTGCAACTATTGCTTTCGGGATGGGAATTGATAAACCGGATGTAAGATTTGTTATCCATTATGATATTCCAAAATCTCTGGAAAGTTATTACCAGGAAACTGGCCGTGCAGGAAGAGACGGAGGAGAAGGCTATTGTCTCGCATTTTACGATCCGAAAGACATTGAAAAGCTTGAAAAATTCTTGGCTCAAAAACCTGTGTCCGAAAGAGAAATTGGTCTTCAGCTTCTGAATGAAGTTGTTGGTTACGCCGAAACATCCATGAGCAGAAGACAGTATTTGCTTTATTATTTTGGGGAAATTTTTGATCCTGTCACAGGTGATGGTGCTTTGATGTGCGATAATTCGCGCAATCCACCGACTTTAAAAGATGCAACCAAAGACCTGAAAAAAGTCCTTGAAATGATAAAAGTTTTGGGTGAAAAGTTCAAAACCAAAGATTTAATTTCATTGATTACCGGAAAAGAATCTGCAGTTACCAAATCTTATAAATTGGAACAAACTGAATATTTTGGCTTTGGAAAATCTGAAAGTGATAACTACTGGAAATCCATCATCAGACAGGCAACAGTCCAGGATTATCTTAAAAAAGACATCGAAACGTACGGAGTTCTGAAAGTTTCTGAAAAAGGACAAGAAGTCATCAGCGGAAAATCAAAAAACATTTTCCAGATTGCTGAAGACAGAGAGTATGATCTTGCTCAATCCAAAACAAAGGCGGACAATGAGCAGGTTCAAATCCAGGCTGGAGGCGGTTTGGATCAGTTATTATTCGGGCAATTGAAGGAACTTAGAAAAACGGTCGCCAAAAAATACGGAATCCCGCCTTACACGGTTTTTATGGATCCAAGTCTTGAAGATATGACCGTTCAATATCCAGTTTCTGTCGAAGAAGTGGCCAAAATCTATGGCGTTGGCGAGGGTAAAGCGAAAAAATATGGTAAAGACTTTGCCGAATTTATCAAAAAATATGTTGAAGAAAACGAGATCGAAAGAACTCAGGATACTGTCATAAAGCAAGTTGCTAACAAGTCCAGTCACAAGGTTTTCATCATTCAGAATACGGATAAGAAAATTGATCTGGAAGATATTGCGAAAGCAAAAAACATATCGATGACGGAACTTCTTTCTGAGATGGAAAGTATCATTTACCAAGGGACAAAACTGAATATCGACTATTACGTTAACGAAAACTTTGACGAAGACACAGTAGAAGAATTTATGGATTTTATGAAAAATTCTGAAAGCGACAGTATGAAAACGCTTCTTGCAGAATACGGAGATGATTTGACGGATGAGGAAGTTAGAATCTTAAGGATTAAGTTTATTAGTGATATTGCGAATTGATTTAAATCAAAAAGAGATGAATTCTGATTTTATTAATAAAAAAAAAGAAATTCTTCAGTGGATTTCCGATTTGCAAGACGGAGAAATTATTTCAGAATTATTGGAACTAAAAAATAATCTGGCTCCAGTCGACTCTGTAAATGAACCAAAAACCGAATATGCTTTGAAAAATGATTTTGAAGAACGGTGGGCAAAAGGTATTTCTCACGAAGAAATGAGAAGAAGAACGAAAGAATATATTAGTGGTTTACCTTGGAAAATGTAATTCTTTATTCTTTTGAATTTGAGGATCAAATCAATGATATTATTGATGTATTATATGAAAAGGGTTATCTGGGTTTCAAGGAATCTGCTTTGGAATATGGCGATAAAATATACGATTTCATCATTAAAAATATTGATAAACGAATCTCAAGATTCTCACCCAAGAATTTCCGAAAGTTCGGAGAATTTTATATAAAATTCAAGGCTAACGAGAACACATCTTGGTATATTTTCTTTGACAGAAAAGACCATCGTTTTCTCGTCAATCACATTTTGAACAATCACGCAGAACAATTTCCGGAATTATTTTTAGAATGAAAAAATCAATTCTTTTCATATTGCCAGATCTGGAAACCGGTGGTGCAGAGCGCATCATCACAACAATTGCAAACCATCTTCCCAGAAATAGATTTTCACCGTCAATTCTTTTACTAAGGAAAGAAGGCGCTTATCTTGATTTTCTAAAACCCGATGTTGAGATCATAGACATCCAGACACCAAGAATCAGAAATTCTTTAAAACCTATTCTTCTGGAAATCAAGAGAAGAAAGCCGGACATCGTCTTTTCCGGGTTTGGAGAAGTGAATGCTTATTTATCATTATTCATCAAGCTTTTTCCGAAAACTAAATTCATTGCAAGAGAAACCAACGTAGTTTCACAGCATGTGACTAGAAAAGAGATCAGGTTTTTCTACAAATTTTATAATAATTATGTCAGAATCATCGCGCAAAGCAATGATATGCAGACAGATTTGATCAATAATTTTGGAATCAGAAAAAATAAATTAATTAAAATTAATAATCCGGTTGACATAGATTTCATAGAGGAAAAATTAAAACAATCCGAGAAACCAACGGAGTTTTCCCCTCAATACAAACACGTTGTATCAATAGGAAATCTCTCTTCCCGAAAAGGTTTTGATAATCTTCTGAAAGTTTTTTCAAGACTTAAAAATCAAAATATTCTGCTTCATATTCTGGGCGACGGAAAAGACCGAGAGTTGCTTCTACAAATGAAAGAAATGCTGGGGCTTGATCATGTTATTTTTCATGGCAAAAAGAGCAATCCATATCAGTATCTCAAATTTGCAGATCTTTTCATTCTATCATCCAGATACGAAGGTTTTCCAAATGTACTTTTGGAAGCCGGAACTTGTGGTGTTTATTCTCTGGCGAATAATTGCCCCGGCGGAATTGATGAAATTATTATTGATCAGGTAAACGGTGAAATATCAAATATTGAAAATTATGATGATTTTGCTGAGAAGATCAAACACGCCGTGCATAGAAATAATAACAAAGATGATATTAAAACCTCCATCAAATCACGTTTTTCTAAGGATATTATCCTGAAGAAATATGAAGATTTGCTTTGGAATTTATAAACACATTTTGATCAATAAATTATGAAAAATATTTTTTTATTGGCTATTACAACTGTAATTTCAATTTCCTGTAATTCTGTAAAATCTGGAGACGCTGTTTTGAATGCGGCAGTTCCTTACAAAGAAGCGAAAAATTATTTTGTGAAAAATAATATTGATGCAGCTATTGATAGTCCAAAGTTTGAAAACCAACAGAAATTTGATCAGGTTTTCGGAATGGCAACTACGATGGGCGAAAACGGAAAGCCAACAACAATTGATTTTTCTAAGGAATTTGTAGTAGCTCAGATAGAAGATCCATCAAATCAGAAAGTTGAGCTGAAACCAGTTTCTATCAGGAAAAATGCTAATATTCTCGAAATTAAATATAGAAAAGTTGTTGGCGAAAATCAATCATACATCTCTCAGCCTGCGATGATATTGATTATCGATAATAAATATAACGGAGACGTTAATTTTGTAGAAGTACAATGGATCTTAAAACAAATTCCTGAAAATTACTTCAGGAATTTTTCTTTTGCAAATTCGAAAACACGTTTATCTATCGGTAATGGGAATGGATTTTCTCCGTCCAGAGGGAACCATTCTGTTTTTTCGATACAAGGATCAAGGATTAGAAGATCCTGTTCATTCAGTATTTCAGCCAGATAATAAATTGTAATTAATTGCTCATTATCTCTAAATCTGGAAACTAAAAAATCGTCTTGGGTATAGAAATGTTCTGTAACGTTAATATCAAGATTCAATTCTTCCTGGAATTCTCTTTTCAAACATTCAATCGTGCTTTCCCCGAATTCTAAGCCTCCGCCTGGTAACTTTATTAAGAAATCTCCTGCATATTCCTCGTGAAGGGCAAGGATCTTTTTGTCTTGAATACAAAGTGCGTAAACGCGAATGTTGATCTTATCTATCATAGCTGTGGTTTGGAATGTCTAATTTATGGAAAATTATTTTTTCCAGGCAATCATCATTTCTCTTTTTCCTGGCGGACCTTGTTTTTTCTCCACTTCGAAGCCTAATTCTATCAGATTCCTTCTTACGCTTCCTTTTGAGGAATAAGTGGTCAGTAAACCTCCGGACTTCATTTTGGATGCAACAATTTCCAAAAGTTCCATTTCCCAAAGATCAGGCTGGACTCTTGCTCCGAAGCAATCAAAATAAACAAGATCAATTGGTGGTAATTCTGTGTTTTTTAGGTCAAAAAAATCTTTTTTAATTTTTGTAAGGTTAAAATCCTTAATCAGTTCATGAGATATTTCCCAATCTAACTCGTGGATTTTCAGTGACAAATCTTTTACCAAATCATTCGAAAATAAATCCGAGTACGACAATTCTGAGGCTTCTTCTAAAAAAATCGGATATTTTTCGATTCCAAAATAATTGATTTTGTGATCTTCAATATTTCTCAAATATTCATCAAATGTTACTAAAACGTTAAGACCTGTTCCAAAACCGAGTTCTAAAATGTTAATTTCATATTGATTTGTCAACATTAGTCCATTATTGATAAATACATGTTTGGCTTCCTGCAAAGCGCCGTGTTTTGAATGGTAGGTTTCTTCTAATCCATTGATTAATAAAGTTTTACTACCGTCGCTTGTGGTTATTAGTTGCCTTTTCAAAGTATTTTTTTACAAATTTAACATAAATTTTGATTATTAAATAATTATTATATATTTGTAATACCTCAACTAAAATTTAAAAAATGATAATTCAAAAATCTACCAACCCAAGAATTTCCACATTTGATCCTAATAATTTCTCATTCGGGAATACTTTTATAGATCATATGATAATTTGTGAATACGAGAACGGAAAATGGGGGGATCTTCAGTTGATTCCTTATGGTCCAATCGGTTTCACCCCTGCTATGATGGGGGTCAACTACGGTCAAGCTTGTTTTGAGGGAATGAAGGCTTACAAGGATAATGATGGTCAGGTGTTCCTTTTCCGTCCGGAAAAGAACTTTGAACGTATTAACAAATCCGCAAAAAGATTAGCTATTCCTGAGATTTCTGAAGAGATGTTTCTGGATGGGTTAAAAGCTCTTGTGGATATAGACAGAGAATGGATTCCGCAAGGCGAAGGAATGTCATTGTATCTAAGACCGGTTTTATTTGCAACCGAAGAAGCTCTGAAAGCAAGAATTGCAGAAAAATATATGTTTGCAATCGTTGCAACTCCGGCAAAAAGTTATTACACAGCGCCGGTGTCAGTGAAAATTGCTGACCACTATTCCAGGGCAGCAAGTGGAGGCGTAGGTGCAGCGAAAGCGGCCGGAAATTACGCAGCATCTTTTTACCCTACGCAATTGGCAATAGAAGAAGGTTATGATCAGATTATATGGACAGACGATTGTTCTCACGAGTACTTCGAAGAAAGTGGAACTATGAATGTTTTTGTAAGAATCAATGATACAATCTATACACCTAAAACATCTGACAAAATTTTGGACGGAATCACCAGAGACAGTTTTCTGAAACTGGCTGAGAGAAGAGGTATAGAGGTTGTGATTGGGAATGTGAAAGTAACAGACGTTGTGGAGGCTCAAAAAAATGGAACTTTGAAAGAAGTTTGGGGCGTAGGTACAGCAGTGGTGACCAGCATTTTTGAGGCATTAGGTTATCAGGGTGAACATCTGATGTTACCAAAACTTTCGCCGGAAGAAAGTTTTGCAGAGCAGTTGAAAAATGATCTCGTAAATATCCAAACCAATAATGCAGAAGATCCTTTTGGATGGAGGGTTTTGGTAGAAGAAAATGTCTATAGCTTATAAGAATTAAATAAAAAGTAAATTGAAAAGCAAAAACCGGAAATTCTCTTCCGGTTTTTGTATTAATGACGTTTAAGTGTTTGAAATTTCTTAATTTTGCAAAAGTTTTTCAGGAATGGTTTTCTCTGTCTTTTAGAAAAACTTATATAAAATGAAAAAAATAATATACATCATTTCTATTTTTGCTATCTCGGCCTGTGCTAAGCAGAATCCTGTGCAAAATCCAGGCGAGCAGTTTATATCCGAAAGTGAAATGGAAGTTTCCAAAAACAGAACGAAAGAACTGAATACGATGGAAAGAAATCAAATTCTGGATTGGATCAAATCGCAGAATGTAAAATATTATCCGATGGGAATGAACTATTGGGTGAATATTGAAGGTCTGGAAAAACTTCCCCGCAAAAATAATGGTGAAAAAGTCTCTTACAAATATGACATCTACGATTTTGACAGAACAAAGCTGTATGACTCATCTATTCAAAATGAGAATGTAGAATTTGGGCATTTTGCAGAAATGGATGCAGTAGAAGATGTGATCCGATATTTGAAAAAAGGAGAGGAAGCGGAAATTCTTGTTCCTTCGGTTTTGGCTTACGGAACTTACGGAGACAATAAAAAAATATCGAATGATATGCCTCTCATTATCAAAGTAAAAGTATTATAACAAACGATTATTATAAACAATGAAAAAAATTATAGCACTTTCTATAACATTATTAACATTATTAAATTGTAAAACATTGGAAATAGACAAAGAAGTTTATAAAAGTCTGCCAGACGGGCTTTATGGAAATTTTGTAACAAGCAAAGGAGATATTTTGGTAAAATTCGAAGATGAGAAATCTCCGGTAACTGTTGCCAATTTCGTAGGTCTTGCAGAAGGTAAAATCGAGAACAAAGCAAAGAAAAAAGGAGAGCCATTCTATGACGGAACCATCTTCCACAGAGTGATCAAAGATTTTATGATCCAAGGTGGAGATCCGCAGGGAACCGGAATGGGAGATCCTGGATATAAATTTGCTGATGAGAAAAACGACCTTCAGCACACAGGAAAAGGAATCCTTTCTATGGCGAATTCGGGACCAAACACCAATGGTTCTCAGTTCTTCATTACAGAAATCGCAACGCCTTGGCTAGACGGAAAACACACGATTTTCGGAAAAGTTGTAGGAGGAGTAGCGACTATTGATTCTATTGCAAACGTAGAAAAAGGACCTCAGGACAAGCCTAAAACTGATGTTGTTTTGACAAAAGTGGCGGTTTTCGGTAAAGGTGATGCTTACAAACATTACGATGCTGCGAAAATCTTCGCTGAAGGTAAGGCAAAAATCGAGGAAAAGAACAAAGCGTATTTGGCAAAAGCTGAAGAAGAAAAAGCCAAAAAACTTGCTGAGTTTGCTGCGAACCAAGAAAAATTAGTCAATGATATGAAAGCCGGAATGCAATCTACACCTTCAGGCTTGTATTATAAAATCACTAAAACTACAACTGGTGCAGCGCCAACAGCGGGACAAACAGTTGCTGTACATTACGCTGGCAAGCTGATAAATGGTGAAGAATTTGACAACTCTTTCAAAAGAAATGCACCAATCGATATTCCAATCGGCGTTGGACAAGTGATCAAAGGTTGGGACGAAGGTATCCTTTTATTAAAAGAAGGTGAAACGGCGACATTGCTTATTCCACCAGCTTTAGGCTATGGAGAAAGAGGAGCAGGCGGTGTAATTCCACCAAACTCTTGGCTGGTTTTTGATGTTGAATTGGTAAGTATTCAAAAATAATCTAAGCTTAGATTTAATCATAAAAAAAGGAGTGAAATTAATTTTTCACTCCTTTTTAATTTAAAAGCTGATCTTTAACTTTCATTCATTTTCCGGATTTCTTCCAGACTTTTGTCCTTATAGAAATCCTGAAGTTCTATAATTGGCTCATTGATGTCCTGCAGTTTGTGAAGCTGATGATTTTCCGGTAAGTGCTGCTGCATCTCGCGCAGAGAAAAAAGATCATTGGGTGTGCAATTCAGCGAAAGACACATTGCAGTCAGTTGCCGAAAATTAACCTGAACAGCCTCGCCATTCAGCATTTTATTCACAGAATTGCTGCTGATACCGATCTTTCTAAGAAAAGCATGTGGAAAAATAACTTGCCTTGCAGTCATTATAGGTTTTAGATTTAGTACAATACTGCTCTGTCTGGGCGTAAGATCGCCGCGTTTTCTTCTCAACATATGTTTGGTTTTTATTAAAAACTAAGATAAGAAAAAAAATCAATCTCTCTAATAGAAGTCCGCCACTCTCCAGTAGAGGTTCATCGCTATCTGATAGAGGTTCGTCTACCTCCAATAGAGACTGGTAACTCTCCAGTAGAGATTCACCGAGATCTAATACAGGTTTGTCATTCTCTAATAGAAGTCTGTACGTATCTAATAGAACTTGCACGAGCTCTAATATAGATAACTTTTTAGCCATTGGAATGGAAGAGAAGGCTACAGTCCATAAAAAGAGGAGTAAAAAACTAATTTCACCCCTCTTATACAGTATGTTCTGAATGTTATGATAGCAATTGGTAAGCTTTCTTTGCTCCGGTTACACAATCTTGATAATCTTCTTCGGTAATGTTCTCATCGATAATAGATTTGAATTCCTGCCAGTAAGGTCCTGTATTCTCACCATAAAGACCAAAATAGTTGAATTCTACATCCTCAAACTCCGGATTTCTTTTCAATTGTTTTGCAATCACATTTCCGCCTAGTGTGGAACCCTCCATCACGTACAATGCACCAAAAGCTTCCGATTCATTTTCCAGATTTTGAGTTGGAGCTTCAGTTTTTGTTTTGATATTCAGATTGTTTAAATCAGTTTTAAGAGCATTAATTTTGCTTCTTAATTCTAATTTCAATTCCGGATAATTTTTAAGATTTTCCTGAATCTGAGGTTCGTATCTGCTGATTAATTTATAATTGTGGATCAAAAGCGTTTTGTAATCATCCAAAGTGTAGGATTTGTCGAAGATCTTTTGAGATTTTAGTTTTGCTTCCGTATCATCGTGTTGTTGTTTCGTTTGTTCCTTAAGAAATACTGAAATCATAATCAGGTTTTTGAAATTTTAATATAAAAGTCGTTCCTCTTCCGGTTTCACTTTCGTAGGTGATCTCACCGCCCATCTTCTCCATCAGATGTTGAACAATACTCAGTCCCACGCCATTGCCGTGGAAAGCTTTTGCATTACTCATTCTGCTGAAGATCTTGAACATTTTGTCATCATCTTCTTTATTAATACCTATGCCGTTATCAGAAATCTTGTACATTACTTTATTCTCAGAAACTTCCCCAATAATTTTAACCTTAGGTTTTGAAGATTTTGAAGAATATTTGATGGCATTCCCAATCACATTCCCAAATACCTGATAGACCATTGTTGGATCTCCCAAAACTTCTGGCGTATTTTCTATAATAATTTCTGTATGAGGCGAATCGAAACTTATTTTGGAGTCTTCTGCTAATTTATTTATTAAGGTATCAACTTCAATTTTGTTGAGTTCAATCTCTGATTTTTTTATTTTACTAAGTTCCAGAACATTCTTGATCATATCACTCATAGAATCGACCTGACCGATGATCGTATCCAAAAATTTCTGAGAATTTTCATCTGGCTGCTGCAGTCTTTTCATCAGCTGTGCATTCAGTTTGATCACCGTCAGAGGCGTATTAAGATCGTGAGAAATCGTGTAGGAGAAAGAATCCAATTCTTCATTCAGTTCCTTTAATTGATTGTTAAGATCAACGATTTGGGAAGATTTGGTATGAGATGCTTTCAGGATGACAGAGGTGATCCATTTTGCAGATTCTATTTCTCTTGTTTTCCAGGGGAGAGCTGTGTCTTTCACATATTCTTTCCACACTTCGAATGATTTTCTAGGCGAAAATTTAATGATTTCAACACCATCTTTGATTTCGGAAATCGTTTCCTTTTCAGGATTTCCTGCCCATTTTATTTTCTGCCCTTGCTCTTTTCTCATCCAGATCAGCATATCGGAAGTATTATTTCCCAAAACGCTGATGATAATGCCACAGCTAATCTCCGAATTGTCCAGTTCTAATCCGCTGGTTTTGCAGAATGTATCTGATATGAAAATATTTTCTTCAAAATCCTGATTATTGTCTTTGCTCCAATTGATAATCTTTTCAATATCAGAATGAGTCGGAACATTTCCGTGGGTCAGAATTTCATTATTAATTTTAATAATCATTCCTTCTGCAGCACAGGTTTTCATAATATCTTCGATATTATTTTCCAGGGCTAATGCAAAATTCTCCTCGCTCAATAGATTTTGACGAAGCGAAATATTGCTTAGATTGCTCCTTTGATAATCCTCCAGCGTTTGCAGAGACCTGTAAGAACTATAGGCATTGGCAGCAGTTTTGGTAAGTGTGTCTACCAATAATCTGGATTGCAGATCCAAATGTTTTGGCCCGGCATTTTGACAAGCAACCATTCCCCATAATTGCCCATTGACGATAATAGAAGTGCTGAAGCTGGATTCTACACCAGTATTTTTAAGATATTGGCGATGAACAGGGGAAGAGGATCTGGTAGTGCTGTAAGTCAGATCTATTTTCTCTTTCTGATATCCAAAAACAGGGTAGGTTTTCCCGGAAACGTGAGAGGTGATTCTCACTGTATTTTTAAGATAAAGTGCTCTCGCCTGCGCCGGAATGTCAGATTCGGGATAGTGGAGATGAAGGTAACTTTCCAAACCTGGTTTTACATATTCTTCTATTACTTCACCGCTGCCATCGTACAAAAATTGATAGATCATCGCACGGTCAAAATCTATAATGCTCTGAACTTCTTTCAATAGGATTTTCCAAATATTCTCAACATCAGACATTTTAAGAATGTTCTGTATAGCTTTGTATTCCTGATTGATCTTGTGATTTGGGAATACTTTTTCTATCTCATAAAAAGTAAATCCGTTGTGTGTATGAATTGCAAGCGTATATTCGTTTTGATGAAAGGTAATGTGCTGAATGGCAAGTTCCTGATTGTCGGAAAAATTATTCCAATTAATATCAAGTTCCAGTTCGTCAAATAAAACTTTGATTTCCTTTCCTAAAATTGTGTTAGGATCTTGAGAAAAAAAATCTAAAATATTTTCACTGTAGAAAGCTATTTTAGAATCTTTTACTCCGATCAAAAATCCATATTCCTGAACTTCTCCACAGATATGAATCGGTTCCTGATCGCAGTTTATATATTCCTTGGGATACATAATTTTTCACTGTATTTTTAATAATAATCAACTTAAAAACAAAGTAAAAAATATACTTATGTTAATTTTGCAAAGATATGAATAAAATATGAGCTTAGCTTATGTTTTAGATCACATTTATTTGTAGATTACTATCATATAATCTTTTGAAATTAAATAAATTATAACTGGAATTTCTAATTTAAAAATAAAAAAGACATCTGTTTGAATAGACGTCTTTTAGAATATATTGTAGTTTATTACTTCATATCGTACATCATTAATGCAGTGATCAGTTTTGGTTCAATCAATGTACATTTTGGAGGCATTTTTATTTCTTTATCAGAAATTTTCAGTAAGTCGTTGAAGCTGATAGGGTAGATCCCAAATCCAACTTTAAACTCTCCGGAATCTACTTTTTCTTTGATGTCAATAATTCCTTTTGTGTCTGAGGTTCCCTTCAGATAGGTAATTTTGTCTGTATGTTTGGCGTTCTCTATTCCGAATATCTTTTCGAAAATATATTTGTCAACCAAGTGGTGATCCAGGTCGTTTTCGTTTTTGTGGTCTTCACGAATGTTGTGTTTCACGTGCAGACTGTAGAATTTGCCACCCAGATACATACTGATATGGAATTTTTGAGAAGGGAAATATGGTGCTTCTCCTTTATCGTGAATCTGGAAATCTTCTTTTAATTTTTCAAGAATTTCTTCATTCGAAAGACCATTAAGATCATTCAGAAGACGGTTGTAGTCATTAATCTTGATAGATTGGTTGGAGACGATGAAGCTGTAAACAAAGTTGTAGTGCTCCGTTCCGTGAGATCTTTTGTACTTGTCTCTTTGTTTTTTTGCATACTCTGCAACAGAGCCTATTCTGTGATGCCCATCTGCGATGTAAAAAGAATCAATAGGATCCAACACTTCTTTGAACTGCTGAAGCTTCAGTCGGTTATCGATTTTCCAGATCTTATGCTTTACGCCTTTTTCGTCTTTGTAATTAATGATCGGAACATTCTTCTGCTCGTGATTCATCAGCAGTTCCACTTTAGAATTGGAATGATAAGTCAGTAAAACAGGCTCTGCCTGGATGTTAACTTTCTCCAGGTAATGCGCCATTTTCATCCGGCGCTCTGTGATGGTAGATTCGTGCTTTTTGATCTTTCCGTCCCAGAAATCATCTACACTTACCAGTCCCAAAAGCCCTCTGAAAGTTGTTTTATCAGATAATGTCTGCTCGTAAAGGTAGTAGGCAGAATCATCCTGAGTCAGTTTTTTCTCTTCTAATAATTCCTCATAGTTCGACCTTATTTTTCTGAGATTTCTGTCAATATCTTTAGATTTGCTTACCACTGCAGGTTTTATCATCTGGATATAAGAATTGTCCAGCTGGGATTTTTTGTTGATTTCTTCCTGTGTAAAATTATCCAAAGAATAAGTAGGAAAAATATCAACGAAATCGTGGTTCGGTCTGATTCCTTTAAAAGGTTTAAATACTGGCATATTTATATTTGATCTTTCAGTTTAATAATTTGTATTGCGAGTTCTTCTCCGATTCTGTATTGAGCGTCAATCGTATTGCCGCCAACATGCGGAGAAAGCGACATTGCAGGATTCATCAGGATTTCTACTTCCGGCGTTGGTTCTTTTTCAAAAACGTCCAAAGCAGCTCCGGCTAATTTTCCATCTTCAATTGCATCAATCATCGAGACTTCATTGATGACGCCGCCTCTTGCAGTATTCACGATGAAAACACCATCCTTCATCATTGCAAATTCATTTGTATCGATAATGTATTTTTCAGTTTTCCCTGTATTAAGGCTTATGAAATCCGAGTTCTCTAAAACTTCATTTAAAGCTACTGATTTAATTTCGAAATTCACGGTTTGCCCATCGAAGAAACTAATTTCGATATTGCTTGTTTTCGGAGTTCTGTTGTAAGCTAAGATTTTCATTCCCAAAGAAATACCGATCTTAATGACCTCGATTCCTATGTTTCCCATCCCGACAACGCCAAGCGTTTTTCCGGAAAGTTCAGAAGCATTATTGAATGATTTTTTAAGCGCATTGAAATGGGTTTCACCTTCCAAAGGCATCAATCTATTGCTTTCGTGGAGAAATCTGGCTAACGAAAAGAAGTGTGCAAAAACTAATTCTGCAACAGATTTGCAGGAAGCATTAGGTGTATTGATAATGTAAAGACCTTTATCTATGGCGTATTCCACATCAATATTATCCATACCGATTCCGCCACGTCCAACTATTTTGAGGTTTGGGCATTCATCAATCAGTTTTTGTCTTACCTGCGTTGCGCTTCTCACAAGAAGAACATCCACATTGTTTTCATTAATGAATTTACTGAGATGTTCCGGCGACACACGGCTTTCAAGAACCGTAATATTGGCTTCCTTCAAAAGTTGAATTCCAGATTCGGAAATCCCATCATTGGCTAATACAATCATGATTAATTCAAAAATGCTTTTATAATTGGTTTCCCTTGAATTTTTTTGAGTTAAATTTCAAGGTGTGCTAAGATACGATATTTTATTAAATTAACATTCATTTAACAAAAAAACGTCTTCAGACAAATTGAAGACGTTTATAATTTATATTGAGAAATATTAAATACTTTTCATCACATTTACCAAAACCTGCACACTTTCGATTGGCATTGCGTTGTAGATGCTTGCTCTGTAACCGCCAACACTTCTGTGACCGTTCAGTCCGCTGATTCCTGCAGCTTTCCAGGCTGCATCAAAAGCGTCTTGCTTAGATTCGTCTGTCAAAGTGAAAGTCACATTCATAAAAGAACGGTCTTCGATGGCAGAAACGCCTTGGAAGTTTGGATTGTTATCTATTTCGTCATAAAGCAATTTAGCTTTAGCATTGTTTCTGGTTTCAGCAGCTGCAATTCCACCATTTTCTTCCAAATGCTTTAAAGTCAGATAAGATGCATAAACTGCAAAAACAGGTGGCGTGTTGGACATTGATTCTTTGTCGATATGAACAGCATAATCCAAATAAGTTGGAATCGTTCTTCCTGTTTTTCCAAGAATTGATTTTTTTACCACAACCAAAGTTGCTCCAGCCGGACCCATATTTTTCTGAGCACCTGCATAGATCAAATCAAACTGAGAAAAATCCAGTTCTCTGCTGAAAATATCAGAGGACATATCACAAACCAAAAGCGTATCAACTTTCGGGAATTCTTTCATTTGCGTTCCAAAGATCGTATTGTTGGATGTGCAATGGAAATAATCGTATTCTGAACCAACTTTATATTCTTTAGGTATGTAAGAATAGTTAGCTTCTTTTGAAGTCGCAACTACATCTACATTTCCAATCATTTTAGCTTCTTTGATTGCGCCCGCCGCCCAAGTTCCTGTATTAGTATAAGCTGCTTTTCCGTCAACAGAAAGAAGGTTGTAAGGAACCATCAAAAACTGAAGACTGGCGCCACCTTGCAGATACAATACTTCATAATCATCGCCAAGATTCATCAGTCTTTTTACGATAGCACGGGCTTCATCCATTACCGCTACGAAATCTTTGCTTCTATGAGAGATTTCCAAAAGTGATAATCCTGAACCATTGAAATTAAGAATAGCTTCTGAAGCTTTCTGAAAAACTTCCTGTGGTAAAATACTTGGACCTGCGCTGAAATTATGTTTTTTCATTCTATAGTTTATTTTGTTTTGGTAATAATCTGGTGTAGATATTTGGTTATTCGTTGTGAAGGAATGCTTTTTTAGCCAGAAGTTGTTCTTCGGTTTCCACATTGTCTTCATCCGGAACGCAACAGTCAACAGGGCAAACTGCAGCACACTGAGGCTCCTCGTGGAAACCTTTGCATTCGGTACATTTATCGGTTACAATGAAGTAGTAATCATCTGCAACAGGTTCCTGCGCAGCATTTGCATCTACAGAAAGTCCGGATGACAAAACCACCATTCCTTTCAAATCGGTTCCTTCGGATGCTTTCCAGTCTACTGCTCCTTCATAGATGGCGGTGTTCGGACATTCCGGTTCACAAGCGCCACAATTTATACATTCATCAGTTATCTTGATAGCCATTGCTATTTTATTTTTAATTTTGTGCAAAATTACAAAAAAAAAGCCAGCTATGCTGAACGAAAACAAAATTTTGGGACTCGAAAAATTAGGAAATTTCATTAATGATTTCATTCAAAAAGATGAAGATTCTTATAACGAAAAAGAAGAACGATTGGCTTATCTGATGAAGCGTTCCGAGATTGAAAATCCTTGGTTTACAATCGAAAATCAACGCTATAATCTGAAACAATGGGCAGGACTTTTCACGAAAGAAAATATTGAAAACTGGTTGTCAAAATATCAATTATCAAGCACGCCGAAAAGGGTAGGACTAATACTTGCGGGCAATATTCCGATTGTTGGGTTTCACGATATTATCTCGGTGGTTTTGAGCAATCATATTCCAATCATTAAATTATCGTCGAAAGATAAATTGATGTTGCCATTTTTATTGGAATTATGGAATGATTTTTCCGATAACTCAATTGAATTTGAAATCGTAGAAAGACTGGAAAACTTCGATGCGGTGATTGCTACAGGAAGTAATAATACCGCAAGATACTTGGAATATTACTTCAAAAATCACTTGAGTATTATTAGAAAAAACAGAACATCCATAGCAGTTTTGAAAGGCGATGAAACCGCAGAAGAACTTCAGCTTTTGGCAGATGATATTTTCAGATATTTTGGGTTGGGTTGCAGAAATGTAACCAAACTTTTACTTCCAAAGGATATGAAGGTTGACGGAATATTTGAGAATTTTGCTAAATATCAGGATGTCATCAATCATAATAAATATGCGAATAATTACGATTACAACCGCGCCGTTTACCTATTAAACCAAGACCTTTTCTGGGATAATAATTTTGTGATGCTGAGAGAAGATAAGAAGTTGTTCAGTCCGTTGTCAGTCGTTAATTTTTCACGTTATGAAACGTTGGAAGATGCGAAACAATTTGTGGAAGATAACAGAGATGAGATTCAGGCAATTGTGGCGAAACCAGAATTGGGATTAGAATCTATCAGGTTTGGAGAAACGCAGAATCCGTCTTTGGACACTTATGCGGATAATGTCGATACAATGGCTTTCCTAAGTGTGATTTAATTTGGAATCATGCTGAAAAATTTCATCACGTTTTTATTTTTTGCTATTGTCTTTGCAATATGTATTTTCATTTTCGTCAGTGTCAATTTTATTATATTATCAAATGATCCAGTACAAAAAAATTATACGAAAATCATCATTGCAAAAATTTCATACACAGTAATCGTTGACTTCATCGCTATTGGTTTTTCATACGGCTTATATCTGATCATAAGGAAATTAACATTGCTGGAGGCAGACAGAAAAGATATGTTTCAACTTCTTGTAACCATTTTTACAACAGCATCTATCATATCTTTAGCTATATTTTTGTTGTAATAGGCTAAAATCCAACAAACAATAATAAAACAAAAGACCGTAACAAATATTACGGTCTTTTTCAATTCTAAAATAGAAGTAATTATCCTAAGGTTGCCCGCTTCCGCCAGCCGCACCGTATATATGACCTGTTGTAAAACTTCCGGTATTATCTGCAAACTGCACAAAGATAGACGCCAATTCAGCTGGCTGTCCAGGTCTTCCCAATGGCGTGTCACCACCAAATTCTACCAACTTTTCCTGCGTCTGTCCGCCGCTTACTTCCAACGCTGTCCAGACTGGTCCAGGCGCTACACCGTTTACTCGGATGCCTTTTGGTCCCAATTGTTTTGCTAATGATTTTACATAGCTCGTAGTTGCGGCCTTAGTCTGTGCGTAATCATAAAGATCCGCAGAAGGATCATAAGCTTGTACAGATGATAATCCGATGATGCTGGAACCCGGTTTCAAATGGGGCAGTGCTGCTTTTGTGATCCAGAACGGTGCGTAGATATTGGTTTTCATCGTTCTGTCAAAATCTTCTGTGCTGATATCCAGTATAGATTCATTGCTTTTCTGATGTCCTGCATTGTTGACCAAAATATCAAGTCCTCCCAATTGGCTCACGGCTTCTGAAACCAACCGCTGGCAAAATGCTTCATCACGGATGTCTCCGGGAATTGCTACTGCTTTTCGGCCGGCTTTTGTAATCAAATCGATAACTTCTCTTGCATCCGATTCTTCATCCGGGAGGTAATTGATTGCAACATCGGCACCTTCTCTTGCAAAAGCAATGACTGCTGCACGTCCAATCCCGGAATCTCCACCTGTAACAAGCGCTTTTCTGCCAGCAAGTCTGCCGGATCCTACATAGCTTTCTTCGCCATGGTCAGGAACCGGATCCATCTTCGCCGCTAATCCGGGAAATGGCTGGAACTGTTTGTTGAAAGGTGGTTTGGGGTGTTTTGTAGTGGGATCTTCCAGGTGAGATTCTCCTTGGTTTGTAAAAGCTTCTTGTTGCTGGTTTTCCTGATGATCTGTAGATTCCTCAGGCGTTACGATATCCAGTAATTTGTCCAGTGCTTCTCTTCTTGTGATTTGATCGTCCATATGAATTGTGATTTGGTGAAATAATTTTGTTAAGTTTTATCATAAGCAATCCATATTCCAGTTTGTTCACAAAACTTTTTTAATTGTGATCATTCGTTGATTTTCAGAGAAGTTAGAGATTATTAATTTTTGTTTTTATCGTGAAATTTGAAATTACTTTTCCGGCATCACTCTGTAGGTCGGATCGTCATGAATATTCACTTCAATAAAGCCGCTGGCATTATCCAGCAGCCGAATGCTGTCCTGGCTCAGATGTTTCAATACGACTTTTTTGTTGTTCGATTTATATTTCTCGATGACTTTTTTCAGAGCCTCGATGGCAGACATATCCACGATCCTAGATTCTTTGAAATCTATGATGATCTGTTCCGGATCATTCGCTGCATCAAATTTATCTACAAATGCGGTCGTGCTTCCGAAAAACAGAGGACCATATATGGTGTAGGTTTTGATCCCATCTGCATCTACAGACTTTCTCGCCCGGATTCGTTTTGCGCTGTCCCATGCAAATACAAGTGCTGAAATGATGACCCCAACAAGAACTGCCAAAGCGAGATTATGCAGAATAATGGTAATAATTGCCACGAGAATCCCCACGAAAATATCCGATTTTGGCATTTTGGTAATGATGCGGAATGACACCCATTCAAAGGTACTTATAGCAACCATCATCATCACGCCTACTAATGCTGCCATCGGGATTTGTTCGATGACCGGGCCGCCTGCAAGAATGATGACCAAAATAGTCAGTGCGCCTATGATTGCCGAGATCCTGGTTCTGGCACCTGCGTTGATATTGACCAGCGTCTGCGCTACCATTGCACAGCCACCCATTCCTCCGAAAAAACCATTGGTAATGTTCGCAATGCCTTGTGCGCAAGCCTCTTTGTTAGAACTTCCTTTCGTGTTGGTAATCTCATCTACCATATTGAGCGTAAGAAGAGATTCTACTAGACCCACACCAGCCATAATAGCGGCATACGGAAAGATGATCTTCAGAGTTTCTATATTGAATGGAATATTAGGGATGTGAAAAGAGGGCAGCGAGCCACTTACAGATGCAATATCAATTACCTTTTTGGTATCTGTACCTAGAAAATAAACCAATCCCGAAACTATAATGATGGCAACCAATGATGCTGGAACGGCCTTCGTAATCCTTGGAAAAATAAATACAATGGCAATGGTCAAAAGCGTCAGTCCTGCCATAATAGCCAGTGCAGGACCTTCCATCCAGGAGCTTACACCGTTTTTCACGACTTTGAACTGCGCCACCTGCGCCATAAAAATAATGACAGCAAGACCATTCAGAAAACCGTACATCACAGGTTGTGGTATCAGCCGCACAAACTTACCAAGTTTTAATACACCGACTAAGACCTGAATCATTCCAGCAAGAACGACGGCTGCAAAGAGATATTGGACACCGTGGGACGATGCCAGGGCGATGAGAACCACTACCGTAGCACCGGCACCGCCGGAAACCATTCCCGGTCTGCCGCCCAAAAGTGCAGTTACAATTCCCATAAGAAATGCAGCATACAAGCCCGTAAGTGGAGAGAGGCCTGCAAGGATGGCAAATGACAGAGATTCTGGGATCATCGTCATTGCGACTGTGAGTCCTGCCAGGACTTCATTTTTTATATTAATATTTTTTAAGGACTGAAAATTTGAAAAGGTATATTCCATTTTTGTAATATCTATAGATTATTCCAAGGTTTGGTTGTTGAAATAATGAGGGTAAACTTGTGCTTTGAAATCAGTAATACAGCCCAAAAAAGATTTTGGACACCGAAAGAGTGAGTCGCCTGCTAAACTAAGGCGGTGTGATTTGGGAAGATGCAGTTCGGGAAGCTTTCATAAGATGCAGCAAATGTAAAAAATCGAAAGAGAATCCACAAGCTGAGGCTCTGCAAGTCTCTGGTTTTAACAGAAAACGGATTTGTATGATTCCGTATTTTTTTAACGTAAGTTTATTTGTTGTATTAATATTTTAAATATATTTGTGATACACACAAATGATATTCTTATGATTCCAGAATCCCAATTCTGCCTTTCTTTGGCAGTCATTTCACACCCGCAAAATACCTTTCAAAAATCTTTCCGACTCAAATGTCATCCCATCAGTATGTAATAATGGTGTGATGTGAAGTCTCGTTGGGCGATGGTAACTCTTATAATATTCCTTTGGTGTGTGCTCAAAATAATTTATTAATAACTTAAAAAAACCATCAACACATGGCTTTAGAAAATTTAATCAGTGTAGAATTCACTAATTCAGAACTTGAAAAACTTGACGATGCTATCAGTATGATAGAATCATTACTACAAGGTAAAACCATCAATCTGACTCCCGAGCAGAGACAGCAGTACGGCAGCATCGCCGAGCAGAACAAACTCTTTGTCAACAAAGCCAAAAACTATATGGATCAGTATGCGCAATACGTTCCTGTTTTTCTGGACAAGGCAGAATATGAGAAGGACTTTGCTGCAAGGCAACAACTCGAAAGCCGTATGCAGAGACTAAACTCAGTGACAGAGCAACTTTCGGATACCAAGATTCTTCTGGATTTTGATAATTATCATAACTCCATCACTTTCTACCGCAATGTGAAATATCTGGCAGGGGAGAATGTGCCAGGCACCACAGTGATCTATGAAGATATGAAACAGTTCTTTACTGCGGGCGCGCCCATCCCGCCGCCAAGTACCGAGGTTGACAAAACCCAGTAAGGGGTGGTTCGGGAGGGGGGTATCCCACGTTCCAAAGTCCCTGCTACAGGTGGGGTAAGTGTCTGAAGCAGGTTCCGAAATGCCTGCAACCACTTGCACAAGTATCCGGAACCATTTACCCAAGTGCCTCCAGGTACTTCGCAACTGCCTAAGACCACTTGCACAAGTGCCGACTGACACTTGACCAACCACCTTTTGATACTATGCAGACCACCTTTAGCCACTTTTGAAGTGGGTGGAGGTGGTTTTTTTGTGGAGCATGTTGGAAATTGTGGTAATTTTAGGATCTAAAATGTTGTCTACTACACTTGAGAAATATAAAAAAATAATGTAAAAAATGAGCAGAAACGAACCTATTCAAACAGACGCCCAAAATTTAGGAGATATTGGAGAAAGTATGGTTCAACTTATATTAAGAAAATTTAAATGGACTGCTGATATAATTAAAAGTGATTTCGGTGAAGATATAGATTGTAATATTTTTATTGATAATATTAGAACAAACTATCATCTGAGATGTCAGGTAAAATCTACAAAAAAAGATAGTGATTATGTAAAAGAACTTCAAAATGGTGATTACAGTGTGTCTATTAGTTCTGGTTTATTAAAAGCTTGGCTAACCAGTTACTTTCCTGTATTTCTAATTATCTATGAAGAAGATTCTGATGTATGTTACTGGACTGTTCCAACCAAACAAATTATCGAAAATCCTTCAAAGCTTGAAAAGAAAAATCCTACAATTAGAGTTTCAAAACAAAATTTATTTAATCAAAATTCAAAGGAAACTATTTTAGAAGAAGTTAGAAAATTCTATCATAAAATTTTAAGATTAGATGAAGCGACAATTTCTTGTGATGTTACACCTGTTTTAATGCCAAACTATCGAATTATACCTTTTCATAATTTCTCAGACTTCATATATGATAATGACAACCTAAAATCAAATATATCTGGAAACTATATTGAATTACTTCCATCTTGGATGGCAGTTTTAAAGCGATTAGATCCATCCTACATTCTGCCATCGATAAAAGTTAGTTCGCACAAAGCAAATTTATCTGAATTCTTAGAAGACCTACGAACAAAACTAAAGGATTTTAAATATCAATTAAAACAAAACGAATGGATAGCATTTATTGTTAGTCCAATTAAAATTGTTTCAGAAAAATCCTCCTGGGTTAATGAATTAACATATTGGACTAGTTATTCCAAAATTGATAATATAAATCTTGTATCTGATTTTGATTATAACTTTAAATTTCCTCCGGGTTTTCTCAGCCAAGTGAGTAGAAGAGCAAGAAGTTGGGATTATTATCATCAAGTAAATCCCGCAAAAGATATTGCGGTACAATTTTTTGGTTGTTGTGAAATTACTCCTTCTATTCTAAATATTAATAATGTTCATCAAAGAAATATTGAAGGACAAATGATACTTTGGGAATGTAACAAAGATGAATTAGATAAAATAGTTGAAATTATTCAAACAAATGATTTATCACTACAAATAATAAATGAAAATAATGAAAGCTGTCTAATTGCTATAACAACTGTAATGTTTGATCCATTTATGGGTATCTACAGTGTTGCAATGGATTGGGAAAGCTTTGAGAATGGAAATGTCAGACATAAATTAGAAGAGAATAAACTGTTAGATTCCATTCCAGGCAATGAATATAAAGGTGAGATACCTGAATTTTTATCTAAAGCAATGAATAGATTTAATAATAAAAACTATTCAAAAACTATAATAAGTGAACTAGAATCAATTCCAGGATTTCCTTTAATACATACTGACAGAAGTATTGAAGTTTCTAGATTTCAAATGGTTCAGCTTGAAAAAGTAGATGAAATTGATGAATCATTAAAAGAAATTATTCCAATCGATAAAAAAAATTTCCAAATATATTTTGAATTAATTGATTCAACTTGGTCAATCCCAATATATGTACTAACAATATCTTGGTCTCCTGAACTATCAAACTCCTCAAAAGATGATTATGAAGAAATTGAAGATGACTTATTACTAATATTCAATAAGGTTTTACCATCATCAAATACAGATCTTCTTCAGTTTAAAAATACATTCGATATATTACATATTGCAGGAGAAATAGGTTTTGAAAAAACTTTGGAAGATTAAGAATGATTTTGAAATCTTTCTTACAAATTACAATATTTTAAAAACACAGATCCTCATCCGTGTTTTTTTCATTCCAACCTCCAAGTAACAAACCCCAACAATTGGCAACTAATAAAATGTTGCGTAAATTACGCTCCGGAAAAATAAAAGTATAGTATGAAGAAACTATTTATTTCAATTTCACTCTTATTTATGATGAATGCAATGGCACAGAAATTTGAAACACAAAGCACCACAGATAAAAACGGCTACACTTACGAAACCGTAAAGAACGATCAATCCGGCGTTCGTGTTTATACCTTAAAGAACGGACTCAAAGTCTATCTCGCAAAGAATGATGACGCTCCCAGAATCCAGACTTATATCCCCGTAAAAACAGGATCCAACAATGATCCAAGCGACAATACTGGATTGGCGCACTACCTGGAACATATGGTTTTCAAAGGGACTTCTCATTTGGGAACTAGCGATTGGGAAAAAGAAAAAGCAATGCTGACGCAGATCTCAGATCTTTACGAGCAGCACAAAGCGGAAAAAGATCCGGAAAAGAAAAAAGCACTTTACAAGAAAATCGACGAGGTTTCTCAGGAAGCTTCCAAATACGCCATCGCTAACGAGTACGACAAAGCGATCTCTTCTCTTGGCGCCACAGGAACCAACGCCCATACGTGGCTGGACGAAACTGTTTACAAAAACAACATCCCATCCAACGAACTCGAGAAATGGCTGAAAGTGGAGAAAGAACGTTTCTCAGAATTGGTTTTGAGATTGTTCCATACAGAATTGGAGGCAGTTTACGAGGAATTCAACCGTGCTCAGGATAATGATGGAAGATTGGTAAACTACGCAATGATGGAAGCCCTTTTCCCGAAACATCCAAACGGTCAGCAGACGACTATCGGAACTTCAGAACATTTGAAAAGTCCGTCTATGGTGGCGATCCACAAATATTTTGATACGTATTACGTGCCTAATAATATGGCAGTCGTATTGGTCGGCGATCTGGATTTTGATAAAACCATTAAGATGGTGGATCAATATTTCGGAACCTTCAAATACAAAGAACTTCCGATGAAGAAAATGGTATCGGAAGAGCCAATGACGAGCGTGGTTTCCAGAACGGTAAAAAGTCCGTCCACACCAAGAATGACTTTAGCCTGGAGAACGGATTCTTACGGAACTCAGGATGCAAGATTGGCAGATGTTGTAGCGGAAATTTTAAGCAACAATGGTGATGCAGGTTTGATCGATCTTAACATCAATCAAAAACAAAAAACGCTTGGTGCCGGCGCTTACGAATCGGCATTCAAAACTTATGGTGCTTTCGTATTGAGCGTGGTTCCAAAAGACGGACAAAGCTTTGATGATGCAAAGAAACTGTTATTAGACCAAATCGAATTGGTGAAGAAAGGACAGTTCCCCGATTGGATGCTGAATGCGATCATCAATGATATGAAAGTCCAGAGAATGAAAAACTGGGAAACGGCGGACGGATTGGCGACGACTCTGTATTCGACTTACATCAACAACAGAACCTGGGAACAAGAGCTTGACGAAATCAATCAATACGAAGGCATTTCGAAAGCTGATGTGGTGAAATTTGCCAACGATTTCTTCAAGGATAATTACGTGGTGGTTTACAAAGAAAAAGGCGTGAATGACAAGTTGGTTCGTGTTCAGAATCCTGGTATCACACCAATCAAACTAAACAGAGAAGCACAATCGCCGTTCCTGAAAGAGATCATCAATGCAAAATCGTCTGACATAAAACCTCAATTCATTGATTTTAATACAGCTATTGCGACCTCAACCATTAAAGATAAAAAAGTAAGCTTCGTTAAAAATAAATATAATGAAGTGGCTCAGGTCAATTATGTATTTCCTTTTGGAACCGATAACGATAAAGAATTGGCGCTGGGCGTAACGGTTCTTCAATATCTTGGAACGGACAAATACACGCCGGAACAATTGAAGGAAGAGTTCTACAAATTGGGAATTACCAACCAATTCAGAACGACCAATGACCAGATGATCATTGCCTTGAGCGGACTGGAAAGCAATATGAAAAAAGGCGTGGAGCTGATGAATCATTGGATTAATAATGTGAAAGCAGATCAAGCCATCTACGACCAAACCGTAAAAACAATCCTTGAATCCAGAGATGTTGCCAAGAAAGACAAAACCAGAATTATGGCTGCTCTGACGAATTACGCCAAATACGGGAAAGAATCCAGAATGACGGATATTATTTCCAAAGAGCGTTTGCAAAGCATTAATGTAAATGAGCTGATGTCCAAAATCAAAACCCTGAACCAGTATCCTTACGAAGTTTTCCTTTACGGAGAAGAGCAAAAAGGTCTGGAAAAAGCTGTGAAACCATTTGTGGAAAATACAAAACTTCAGCCTGCAAAAGCGAAAGATTATCCAGAGTTGGCGACCGATGGCAAAGTATATTTCACAGGTTACGATATGGTGCAGATGGAAATGTCCAAAGTGGCAAAAGCAGGAAATGTAAACCTGGCGAACTTCGGGAAAGCGAGTGTTTTCAATGAGTATTTTGGACGTGGATTATCATCCATTGTTTTTCAGGAAATCAGAGAAAGCAAGTCATTGGCATATTCAGCGTATGTTTCTTATGCTAATGCAACAGAACTCAACAAACCAAATTATGTTGTGAACTACATCGGAACGCAGGCCAATAAATTGCCTTTAGCAGTAGCTGCAATGAGCGAACTGATGGTAGAGCTTCCGCAAATCCCAGCTCAGTTTGAGAATGCAAAAGGATCTGCCCTGAAACAGATTGCATCCAACAGAATCAACAGAACAACAATCTTCTACAATCAGCTTTCTCTTAAGAAATTAGGCGTGGACCATGACATCAGAAAAGATGTGTATGCAGAGATCCAGACCCTGACATTACCGGAACTGACCAGTTTCTACAACACCGAAGTGAAGCCGTTGTCTTACAACACCGCCATCATCGGGAAAAAAGAAAACCTGAATATGGAGTCCATTAATAAAATGGGAACTTTTACGGAAGTTAGCCTAGAAGAGATTTTTGGATACTAATTTCTGATAAGTTTATAAAATGAGAAAGGATGGGCTAAGGCTCATCCTTTTTTTATTTCTGAAAATTGAAAATGATCTTAATTATTTTTTAGCAGATCGAGGAATTTGAAATAATAAAACCAAAGACCAAACCTGTAAAATTGTTTGGATAATATTGATAATACCGAGCACAGGATCATTTTTTAGATTAATAATGATAAAAGGTAACCCAAGCATACCTAAACCTAATATTATCACAAGTACATACTTAATCCATTCTAAACCTTTACTTACAAAATATCCAATTCCGAAAATAAGAACAACCGAAATTACAGCTATAAAAATTTTGATACCACTATCTAAAGTATCAGATTTCCAGATTATGTTTCCAATTCCCAAAGCTCCCGAAAGGTAGATTAGGTCAGCAGCTTTTTTATGATTTGGATGAATGATGATTTCTTCTGTTTTCTTTTGATTTGTTAATGAGATTATTCTTTCACTTTCTTCATTTGTGAATTCTCTGCCACGAGATTTCAAAATTTCATAAGCATACATTTGAGCTTCCACTACAAATTTGCTTTCTGGCTTTATATATTGTTCTAATTCCTGGTCAGATTTACTTTCTAAAAGTCTCTTGCTAACACTCATTGAAATATGATTTATAAATAATTAAACTAAAAAATACAGGATAAATCATTTCACTTCCTGTTCTGTCTAACCGCCCGAATCAACTTCTCATTCCTTTTCTCCGCTCTTTCATTACTCAAAGACATCGCCGCCCAAATCGCCGCAGGAAGCCAGCCTAAAACTGTGATCTGTAAAATAAAACAAATCACTGCAGTAATGATCTTCCCTCTGAAGAAGAAGGATAGAAAGGGGAATATAATTGCTAATAACATAGACTTAAGATTTTGATTAAATGTGATTTAGTTTGCCATCAGCAAGATAATTAAATCAATCTAATCCTACCAATTATAAATTAAAGTTAAATTATAAAAAACACAATTGTAATTTAAAAAGTACTTTTGTGTTTTTTGATAAAAATTATTTTGATATTTTTTGAATTTGTAACAATATTTTCCATTAATTTGAGTTTACTATTCACTTGTGTATTAAGATGCTGAAATTATTCTGTTCTTCGCTGATAATGTTCTGTTTTGTAACAATTACAGCACAAAATAATTTTAGTTTTTCTAATGATAATTACAGTGGAATCAATTCTGCGGTGCTGTCTCCAACGCAGCCTTTTCTCAATCCAAATCCTTGGGACATTAATCTCATTTCTGTAGATGCTTTTTTTCAGAATGACTATGGTTACATCTCTCAGCAGAATCTTTTTGGTTTGCCATCATCCGAAATAGAAGTTGCAAATCCCAAAAAGAACATCACAGGAACCAATCAACCCAACGTTTTTGATTTCTATAATAAAGAAAACGCCAATCTGATGTTCAACACGGATCTTTTAGGTCCATCATTCTCGATGACTGCGAATATCAAGGAGAAAAAATATGTCTATGGAATATTCAGTCGTCTGCGAGCGCAGGCTTCGGTTCTTAAATTGGATAATTATCTTCGCTTTGGGAACGAAATGATTTTCCAGCCATCATTGTATGAGCTGAAACCTTTTTCTACAAACGCAATGAGCTGGAACGAGATAGGCTTCAATGCTGCCACCACAGTCTTTTCTTATGCCGACAAACAATGGATTCTTGGGATCAATCTGAAGTACGAAATGGGTTTGGATGCTGCCAATGTTATCAACCATCAAAATATAGAACTTACTGCAACGCAACCGGCATTGGGAGACAATCCAGACCTGATGAACATCTATGCTTCCAATTATAACGTTTCTGCGAATTACATTACCAATTATAATTCAGAAACAAAAACGTACGACTATAAACAGAATGGCTCCGGACTAGGACTGGATTTGGGAATTACAATGCTGGATCAGGAACCTCGTGAAGAGGAATATAATTCTAAATTTTCCTTTAATATTCTGGATCTTGGATTTGTAAATTTCAAGCAGGGCAATAATCATAGCTTTGCCAACGGCAACACGATTTGGCTTCAAAATAACCCAAATTTTGATGATCAGGAATTTGAAAGTCCTGAGCAATATCTCAAATTATTAAGCCAGGAAGCTTATGGGAATGAGAATGCATCGTTTTCCGGCTACGGTTTCAAAATCGGTTTGCCGACAAGCATTAATATTAATTACAGCCAAAGGATTAAAGAGCATCATTTCGTGAATTTCAACTGGATTCAGCGGGTTCCTGTCTTTGAAAATTCTTTGAAACGAAATAACTTACTTAATGCCAATTATTCTATTCAGAAAGAAGCTTTAGGTTATGGGATTTCTACCACTTTGTCAGAATACCGGAATCTACAGTTTGGCGGTTATTTGCGACTTGGACCGCTGATTCTTGGGAGTGAAAATGTATTTCCTTTGTTATTTAAGCAGAAGAAGCTTCACGCTGCGAATGTTTATCTGGCCATCAAGCTTTATCCGTTTTGGGATAATGCATTCAAACGGCACAGAAGACAGAAATGTGATTGTGAAAAGTAAATAATGGATTAATATCCGTGCAGGTCTATATCACCAGTTCTTTGCAGAGTCACTTTCTTTCCCATTTTCTTTTGGATCACCCGGAAATGCTGCAGTTCGTCATACGTCAAAATATTAATAGCAGTCCCTTTTTCACCTGCACGACCAGTTCTGCCGATTCTGTGAATGTAATCCAAGGGCGAGCGCGGCAATTCGTAATTGATGACGCAAGGCAGATCATCAATGTGGATTCCACGACCAATCAAGTCGGTTGCAACCAAAATCTGAGCACCGTTCACTTTGAATTCTTCCAGATTATTTCTACGTGCACCCTGGGATTTCTGACTGTGGATGGCTACCGCTTTTATTTTATTTTTCTTCAGTTTTTCAACCAGATTATCGGCGGATCTTGTTGATGAAACAAAGATTAAGGCCTTTTCAACTTTCTTTTCTTTAATCAAATATCTTAAAAAAGGACCTTTGTTTTCGGGGGAAACGTGATAAGCCAATTGCTCGATATCATCAATTTCAACTTCCTCTTTTTTGATTTCGATTAATATCGGATTGATGGACAGACGTTCCTTCATTTCAGAAACTTTGTCATCTAAAGTTGCGGAAAATAAAGTGGTTTGTTTCATTACAGGCATCAGATCGAAAAGCTTATTCATTTCTTCTCCAAAACCTAACTGGAACATTTTGTCAGCTTCATCTATCACCAAATGCTGAATTCCGGAAATACTTAAAGCGTTATGATCAATCAAATCCAATAAACGTCCGGGCGTTGCAATCAAAACTTCCACGCCGAACATGCCTTTCATCTGCGGATTGATTGAAACACCTCCGTAAACTGCCATTGTGCGGATCTCACGTTTCAGATTATCTGTAAAAGCTCTGAAAACTTCATCTATCTGAATCGCTAATTCACGGGTTGGAACCAATATCAAAACCTCAATATTACGGTCTTTTTTAACTTCCGTATTCTGTAGTTTTTCTAAAATAGGCATCACAAAACAGGCTGTTTTCCCGGAACCTGTCTGCGCAATTCCCATCAGGTCTTTTCCCTGCAAAATTACAGGAATAGCCTGTTCCTGGATTGGAAAAGGTTTCAGATAACCTAATTTTTTAACAGAACTGATAATATTGCTTGATAATCCTAACGACTCAAATGACATAAATACTTATTTGTGGCAAAGGTAAGCTATTGATCTTGGTTTGTGTTTCTGCTACATGCAAAAAAAACTTTGTCAAAGTACCGGACTCTGACAAAGTTGGTATTTTAAAAATATTTAAATTTATTTTACAATTAATTTATAAGAGTTGCCATTGATTATAGCTATATAATTTCCGTTTTTCATGCCTTTTACCAAAACTTGTTTCTGCGAATTAAGTTTGTCTTTTCGGACAAGTTTACCGGAAATATCATATAAAAAAACCAAGTCATTTTCTTTTGCGTTTTTGAAATAAAAGAATTCTGAGGAAGGATTTGGATAGATTTCTATTTTTGATTGTTCAGAAACTTCATTCGTTGAGAGTAGACAACTTGGATTATAACTATCACCACTTATTGTCCAGCCTTTGCTTGTTCTTAATTTTGTTCTCGCAGCTACTGCATCAGTAGAGGAATATTTCAGCGGGGAAAGAGGACTGATATCAATACCATTAGGTGTATCTGAATTATTTGCCCAACCAATCAGCGTTTTATTATAGTTATCACAAGACATTTTGGAAAGATTAAAAATATAAATTGCGTTTGTTAAACTTTTAGATTCCAGTTTCCAATATTTTGGTTAAAATCACTTTCTAAAAACATAAATGTTGCTTTCTTAACTTTAGAAACATTCCAGCCACCTATATTTTGATTAAATCTATATGCCCGCTGAAACATTCCACTCATTTCTGTAACATTTGATGTGTCCCAATTCCCAATGTTTTGGTTGAATGAATAAGCCTGAGCGAACATCGTACCCATGCTTGTAACCTTCGAAGTATTCCAGCTTCCTATATTTTGATTGAAGTTTGTAGCATATTGAAACATACCTGTCATACTGGTAATATTTGATGTGTCCCAAGTACTGAGGTTCTGATTGAAATTTGTAGCATTATCAAACATAAAAGATAATGAGGTAGCTTTGGAAATATTCCAATTACCAATGTTCTGATTGAAGTTGGTGGCGCCGGAAAACATTCCATAAATATTGACTGCATTTGACAAATCCCAGTTTCCAATGTTTTGGTTAAATTGTTTTGCTCCTGCAAACATTTGATACATATGAGTCACTTTAGATGTATTCCAACTTCCAATATTCTGATTAAAACTTTCTGCTCCGCTAAACATGTACTCCATGTTCGTAATATTTGAAGTATTCCATAAATTAAAAGTGGAATTCCCTTTTAGATTTTTGCAATTTGAAAACATAAAGACTGTTGATGTAACATTTGATAAATTAGGAACATCCGTTGCCAGTACATCCATATTTTTACAACCAGAAAACGCACCGTTCATTGTTGACCATTTTGTAGTTCCCCATTGCTCGACTGTGATTATTTTTTCCTGATCCCCATAATATGCTGAAAAGTATATTCCGTAAAAATTGCCAGACCCATTAGTTACCTTTAACTTATACTTTGGATTTGTGGCTGTAGAACTCCCAAAATCTATCAAAATAGGACTGCCAAAAGAAGAATTGACATTTGATAATATGCCTTTATGATTTGTGTTTCCAATTTCTTCCCAATCAATCTTATAATTATAACCGCTCCCTGGAAAATAAATTTGATTACTTGTACTCAAAGTCAAAGGTGTTGCATTAGAATCATAAACCTGGGTAGAAGGATTGTTAGGTTGCCAAATGGTAATAAATTCACCTTGAGCTTTTACTGCTAAAGAAAATAATAAAATGACGAAAACTGTAATTTGTTTTTTAAGTTTCATAATAAATTAGTTTTCGCCAAATATAACATAAAAATGCCAAAGCAATAAGCCTTGGCATTTTAGATTTATTAATGAATTATTAAATTTACTTCACAATTTTCATCTCGTTCAGCAGCCATTTGGAATCTGCATATTTATCGATCACGAAAAGGATATATTTGGTATCTACCATAATATTTCTGCACAATTTCGGATCATAATTAATGTCACTCATTGTGCCTTCCCACTGTCTGTCGAAGTTGAGACCGATGAGGTTTCCGTAAGCGTCTAAAGCCGGACTTCCGGAGTTTCCGCCAGTTGTATGGTTTGTTGCAGTGAAGTTTACTGGAACATCGCCTGTTTTATCTTTATAGACACCGTAGTCTTTGGAGTTGTAAAGACTGATTAGTTTTTTAGGTAAATCAAATTCATAATCTCCCGGAATGTATTTTTCCATGACGCCGGCAAGATGCGTCTGGTAACCGTAAGAAACAGCGTCTCTAGGATCGGAACCTTTCACTTTACCGTAAGTTACACGAAGGGTAGAGTTAGCGTCCGGAAAGAATTTTCTATCTTTATCTGTTTCCATTTGCTGCGCCATAAATTTCTTCTGAAGTGCATCAATATCTGCTTGTAGAGAAGTCACTTTTGCATCTGTAGTTTCCATGTAGGAGCTTTTAAAAGTTCCGAACATTTGGATGAATGGATCTTTTTTCAAATCCTCTACCAATACTTTCTGATCTGCAAAAAACTTATCAACATCAGTCGCTTTTGCTCCGTTCATATCTCCTTTCCCGGTAATAATAGACATTCTGGAAACAGCATCCACCATGCTAAGATTTTTATTAACCTCTTTGAATAATCCAAAATCCGTTGGTAAAAACTGATTTGGTGTTCTGTTTGAGTACAGCGCAAGGATTCTCGCTGTTACTTTTGCATCCAGTTCTGCATCGTAATCTTTATAGAATTCAGCTAATCTTCCTTTCAAAGCCTCTAAAGCTTTAGCATCCACTTTTCCAGCTTCAAAATCCCGAATGTAATTGGAATAGATATTAGCCAGTGTAAAGGTTTCAGAGTTTCGTACAACTTCAGAATAGTAAGCTCTGTGAAGATTGTATGGTGCCTGCTCATTATATTTTTGATTAAGCTGATCAATAGTTGTTTTGATTGCCGGATTTTTCGAGATCAAAGTCTGCTCGTATTGCCTTTTCTTCTCAACAGCGTTGGATTTTTTAAGACCTTCCACTTCGCCGATCCATTTTTTCCAATAGTTGGCAACTCTTGCATATTTAGAAGCATATTGGATTTTGGTTGCAGGGTTTGTCCGCATTTTTTCATCCAAAGTTTTCAACGCAACATCACGCACCGCAATCATTGCAGGATCTGTTTCTGTCATGATCTTTTCCACGGCGATTGCAGGAAGATATTCCGTCGTTCTTCCCGGGAATCCAAATACGAATGTGAAATCATCCTCTTTCTTATCCTTCACAGAAATAGGAAGGAAATGTTTTGGTGTATATGGGATGTTGTCTTTGGAATATTCCGCAGGTTTGTTGTTTTTGTCAGCATAAATTCTGAACATAGAGAAATCTCCCGTATGCCTTGGCCACACCCAGTTATCTGTATCAGAACCATATTTGCCTATAGCAGAAGGTGGTGCACCAACCAGTCTTATATCTTTGAAAGTCTCGATCACATAAGCATAGAACTTATTTCCGTAGTACATAGATCTTACAGAAATGGTCTGATAAGATTCAGTTTTTTGTGCTTTTTTGTAAGCTTCAATATTTTCTGTGATTTTCTTGTTAAGATCAGCTCCGGTTAGGTTTTCTGTTCCAGGAAGGATTTGAGCAGTTACTTCTTTGATGTCTGTGATGAAATCAACTGTAACACCGGGATTTGGTAATTCGCCTGTCATATCTTTTGCCCAGAAACCATTGGTTAAAAGATCATTTTCAACCGTAGAGTGAGACTGGATGTTGTCGTAACCGCAATGGTGATTGGTCAGTAGTAGACCTTTTGGAGAGATGACTTCAGCTGTACAGCCACCGTCAAACTGAACCACGGCATCCTTGATACTCGCTTTGTCAGGATTGAAGATGTCTTTTGCGGAAATTTTCATTCCCAGATCTTTCATTTCTTTTTCGTTAAGTTCCGTCGGGATCCACATTCCGCCGTATTGCTGGCCAAAAGCCATGACAGCCGGAAGAAACAGGGCTGATAGAAGAATTTTTCTTTTCATTATATCGATTTGTAAAACGTCACGAATTTAAAGAAAATTTTTTGAACCGGACGGAACTTCAATTATTATAAAAAAAATAGAACCTATGTACTAGATTCTACTGATTTTCTTCAGAGGTATTTTTCAAACTCAATCGGTCTGCGACGTACTCAATCGTTGTTTTGCCGTGCGGTTTCGGATTTCCGTCTTCGTCAAGAGCTACGAAAACCAATCTTTCAATAGTAATGATTTTTTGATGCGTCATTTTGTTTCGAACCTCACATCTCAGGGTCAGAGATGATCTCCCGAACTCAACTGCCTCAATTCCTATTTCGATAATGTCACCTTGTTTTGCAGAACTTACGAAGTTAATTTCCGAGATATATTTGGTAACCGTTCTGGTATTTTCTAACTGAATAATTGCATAAAGTGCCGCTTCTTCATCAATCCATTCCAAAAGTCTGCCTCCGAAAAGTGAATGGTTAGGATTGAGATCTTCAGGTTTTATCCATTTTCTGGTGTGGTAATTCATCATAATTCTGTGGCATTTTAATTTGTTGCAAAGGTAATAATTTAGTGGAAAATTGAGGGTTCAAGGATTTAAAAATTATGATTAATCAAATTAATTTTTTGAAATATGGGTTTAAATCTTTTGGTTGGATTTTTGATTCGTTAGAATCTTAGTATTTTTGTAAAAATTTTTAAAAATGTCAAAAGTTAAAATAGGTACAGTTCAGATGTCTTGCGTGGCAGACAAGCAGGAAAACCTGAACAAAGCCATTGAAAAAATAAGAGAAGCTGCAGCAAAAGGCGCTCAGATTGTTTGTTTGCAGGAGCTTTTCACATCCTTATATTTCTGTGATGTAGAAGACTATGATAACTTCGATTTGGCAGAATCTATTCCAGGACCTTCAACCGACGCGTTGTCTCCAGTTGCAAAAGAATTAGGTGTTGTGATTATTGCGTCGTTATTCGAAAAAAGAGCGCAGGGACTTTATCACAATACAATTGCAGTTATCGATGCAGACGGGACTTATCTTGGTAAATATAGAAAAATGCACATTCCGGATGATCCAGCTTTCTACGAGAAGTTTTATTTCACACCGGGCGATTTGGGATATAAAGTTTTCCCTACAAAATTTGGAAAAGTTGGAGTTCTTATTTGTTGGGATCAATGGTATCCGGAAGCATCGAGAATTACTGCTTTGATGGGTGCCGACATTATGTTTTATCCCACAGCAATCGGTTGGGACACAACGCAAGATGAGGAAACCAATCAGGATCAATACAACGCTTGGCAGACGATTCAGCGTTCTCATTCAGTTGCAAACGGCCTTCCCGTAGTTTCTGTAAATAGAGTGGGCTATGAGCAGGATGGCGCAATGAAATTTTGGGGTGGAAGTTTTGTCACAAATGCTCAGGGAAAATTATTGTATCTCGCTTCTCACGATAAGGAAGAAGTGGTTGTTACTGAGGTTGATCTCGCACAGACTGATTATATGAGAAAGCACTGGCCATTCTTGAGAGACAGAAGGATCGAGACCTATTCGCCGATTACAAAACGTTTTATTGACGAAGATTAATGACTATAGATAAAGATTTCAATCCGTTAGAAAATGGATACACCTTCCCTGCAGAATGGGAAGAGCACGAAGCAACCTGGCTTTCCTGGCCTCACAAAGAGGAATCCTGGCCGGAAAGAATTGATTTGATTTATCCAGCTTACGCCAAATTCATTGCTGAACTTACGAAAGGGGAATTTGTCTGTATCAATGTAAAAGATCAGGAAATGCAGGCTTTCGCAATGGAACATATTTCCAAAGCCGGCGCTGATATTTCCAAAGTCGAATTCTATTTCCACGAAACCAACGACGCGTGGTGCAGAGATCACGGTCCCGCATTTTTGATTAATAAAAACAGAGAAGAACCTCAAAAGATCATTGTAGATTGGGGATTCAATGCTTGGGGAGGAAAATATCCGCCATTCGAATTGGATGACGTGATTCCGACTAAAATCGCTGAAGAAAAAGGACTTCCTGTTCTTTATCCTGGAATCATTATGGAAGGTGGTTCTGTTGAATTCAACGGTGCTGGAACGGTTTTGACTTCAAAATCTTGCTTGCTTAATGAAAACAGAAATCCGCATCTTTCTCAGGAAGAAGTTGAAGATTATCTGAAAAAATATTACGGACAAAAACAGGTTCTTTGGGTAGACGACGGCATTATTGGCGATGATACAGACGGACACGTAGACGACACGATCAGATTTGTAAATGAAGACACCGTTTTGACAGTGATTGAAGATAATAAAGAAGATGACAATTACGAAATCCTTCAAACCAATCTTCGTCAGTTAAAAGAAATGAAATTGTTAGACGGAAGACCTTTAAATATCATCGAACTTCCAATGCCGGATCCGGTTTATTGTGACGGACAAAGATTACCAGCGTCTTACGCCAACTTTTACATCGCAAACAAATCAGTCATTGTTCCGACTTACAATTGTGATAAAGATGAAGTAGCATTAGAAATTATCCAAAAATGTTTCCCGGAAAGGGAAGTGGTTGGCATAGATTCCACCGATATTATTTGGGGGTTGGGAAGTTTCCATTGTCTCAGTCAGCAAGAACCTTTGGTTTAAAATATAAATCCGCAGACAAGCGGATTTTTTTAATAGTTTAAATGTAAATAATGAGCGAGATACAAGCCACAGATCAAATCAAAAAGTTTCTTCCTTTTATCTTAGGAACGGCTATTTTTATGCAAATGCTGGACTCCACAATTCTGAATACATCTTTGCCTTCAATAGCAAGAGATCTTCAGGAATCGCCACTGGATATGCAGAATGCGATCATCAGTTATGTTTTGACTTTGGCCTTGTTTATGCCCGTCAGCGGATTTTTGGCGGATAAGTTTGGGACTAAAAGAATATTCATTCTTTCGCTCGTTGTCTTTTCCTTAGGCTCATTATTCTGTTCGTTATCACATAATCTTACGGAATTGGTAATTTCCAGAGTCGTTCAGGGAATTGGCGGAAGTTTGATGACGCCTGTTGGGAAATTAGCGTTAATTAGGGCTTTCAATAAAAACGAACTTCTGAAAGCAATGAATTTTGCCATTATTCCTGCTTTGATTGGACCAGTTATGGGACCTCTGGTCGGCGGATATATGGTAGATTATCTAAGTTGGCACTGGATTTTTCTCATCAATATTCCGATTGGAATTCTGGGGATTTTGCTCAGTTTAAAATATATGCCGAATTACAAATCGCCAGTCATTGACTTTGATTTGAAAGGCTTTCTAATCTTCGCAATGGCATCTTTACTTCTTTCCATTTCGTTGGAATTACTTGGGAATGCTCAGAACATCACACCTGTTTTATTGGTTTTAGTCTTAGGTTTTCTGATGCTTTACTTTTATTATAAACACGCCAAAACAGACAACAATCCAATTTTTCCCTTGAATCTTTTTCAGGTTCGAACCTTCCGTGTTGGGATTTTAGGAAATCTCGCTACGAGGTTGGGAATCAGTTCTATTCCGCTTTTGGTTCCGCTGATGATCCAGATTGCATACGGACAATCAGCGCTTACCTCAGGTTGGATCGTTGCACCAATGGCTCTTACGGCGATGTTCGGAAAATCTTATGTTATTGGGATTTTGGACAAATTTGGCTATCGCAAAACATTGATGACCAATACCTTTGTGATTGGCATTTTGATTTGCTGTCTGGCGATTCCGACGGTTCAGAGTTCTATCTATTGGTATATTCCGATCTTATTGGTTCTAGGTTTTTTCAATTCCATACAGTTTACATCGATGAACACGATTTCGATTGCCGATTTACGACCTTATCAAAACAGTAGCGGGAATTCTTTGGTTTCTGTAAATCAGCAGTTTGCGGTTGGATTTGGGATTGCTTTTGGATTAATTGTTCTAAAAATATTTGAAGGTGATACAACTTTCATAAAGAACGAAGTCCACAACGCTTTCCGGTACACCTTTTTGATTGTTGGATTTCTCACGATTCTTTCAGGATTCGTTTTCCGAAGACTCAATTTCCGTGATGGCGACAATATGAAATCCGTTTAAGATTGATATGATTTGACTCGCTCGAAACTTAAGATTTGGGCAACTTATCCGCCTTCCACTCCCGCTTTTTTGCTCGTCGTTCCTCCTCACAAAAAGAGCTCCGTTCCTTTAGATTTGTAATAATAAAATATGATTGGGAAAATATTAAATTTAGAAAGAGAAAAGCATTTAATTAAACTTTGCTCCGCTCCGGGAAAAACCCAAGGCTTGATTTAGAATTAAATGCTCTTTCTTTCATCGAAATTCAAATAGAAATTAGGGATTTGAAGCCCATTATTAAGGAGTTGAATTGGATGAAAGTTTCTCTTTCCTTTTGTTTAATTGATAGATCCAAAATTATGAAAAAAACAGCAATCGGCATCGACATCAGTTCAAAAACGCTCGACATTTGTGTTAAAAATGAGTCTGGGGAGGAATATTTTGTAATAGCAAACGAAATTTCCGCGATCAGGAAATTTTTAAAACCTTTTACTAAAAACAATCAGGATATTGTTCTGGGAATGGAAAATACAGGACGTTACAACTGGAATTTATACGAGGTTCTGGAGAATTTTGCAGGTTCTGTTTTCGTCATCAATCCGCTTCATTTGAGTAAAAGCCTTGGTTTGCAGAGAGGCAAGAATGATAAGGTGGATGCTAAAAGGATTGCGGAGTTTACCCTCAAGAACGAGGGCGAAATGAAGAACTGGGAACCGAGTGCGGCTTCCTTGAAAAAGCTAAAGGTTCTGTTGTCGGAGCGTAAGTCTAAAATAAAACTCCGAACTGCA